>CAMDLH010000133.1 GCA_945901405.1 Bordetella parapertussis
GCTCATCTGGTTGTCCGGGCAATCCGGTGTGCGCGACATTCTCACCGCAGACAATGGCGACTTCGCGGTATTTCGCACGCCACAAGGCAAACCTTTCAAGGATTTACTCTCCGTTAGCCGGTAGGCCGCACAGACGGTAAGGCGTGACGTGCAATTCATTCACACGTACTCGGCGCAACGCCACCACGAATCGGTCTCATCCAGGCCATACGACATAAGGCCGCCGGCTACAGCAAACGTTGTGCGAGCTTGATTGAGGCGGCCCAGCACCGCGTTCACTCGACAACCTGGTCCGCGCGCACCAGCACGGTCTGGGGAAGTGTCAATCCCAGCGCCTTGGCGGTTACCTTGTTCACGATAAAGCGAAACTCGCGTGGTTCCTCGATTGGTATTTCGGCGGGGCGTTCACCCTTCAAGATGCGCGCCGTGACCAGGCCAGCACGGCGAAAGATGTCCTCGAAATTCGGTCCATAGACCGCCAGGCCCTCGCCGGCGAGCTGCGGCACATCGTGCAGGAAAGGCAGGCGGTGGGTCTTGGCAAGGACGGCAATCTTGTCGATCACGTCATAGTTGGATGTCATCGGCGCCATCACGATCGCCTGCGCCTTTTCCGCGACTGCATGGCGCAGTGCTGCATCGACATCCGGGGCTCCGCTCTTGATCGACACGCGCACCAAGGCGAGGCCGAGCTTGCGGGCGGCCGCCTCCATCAAGTCCATCTCTTCCTTGCAACTGGCCAGCAGGTCCGGTTCGATGGGAATGGCCACGCGGCGCAGCCCGGGCACCATTTCCAAGAGTAGTTGCAGGCGTTTGCCGATCAACTCGGCATTGGCCGTGGTAACGCCGGTAATGTGTTTGCCCGGCCGCGCCAGCGACACTGCGTAGTCGACGCTTACCGGATCGGTAACGGTGGCGATCACCGTGGGGATTCTGCGACTGGCGTACCAGGCGGCGTCTGCAAGAATCTTGGCTGGCGCAAAAATCGCATCGACCTTGGCCGCAACCAGTTCCCGCGCCAGCGCGCGCAACCGTTGGGGATCATTCTCCGCGGAGCGTTTCTCGAAGACAAGGTTGCGCCCTTCGACAAATCCGCCCTCGGCCAGGCCTTTCACATAGCCGCGCCCAGTGATCTCGGCGTACATCCCGGTCGAAGTCAACGACAACCAGCCGACCTTGGCCGAACGTTGTGACCAGGCAGGCGTTGCGGCCAAGGCGGCGAGGGACGCAAGCCTTGTCAGCATGTATCTACGATTCAGGGCTTTTGGCAAGGGCGCTCTCCTTTGCGGCATCAACCTAATGTGTAGACATTGCAAACGCTAATTTCGCACGATGTCCAATGTATCCCTCGTGCCACGGGCAGTCAACCGCGCGACCGATCTGTGCGCGACCGCAAGGGCTGTCTGCAGCGAGGCCTACATGTCGTCAGCGTCAATGTCTTCAGTGATTGCAAGACTGGCAACGCTTTGACTCAGTGTCTAAAGTACTACCTTGCACGCCGCGCGCCGCAGAATCCTGCGCTAAACCACATAATTGCCCGTACTGTTATCGCGTCCCCAATGCCAGCATCAACTGATTGAGCCGCTTCACAAATCCCGCCGGGTCTTCCAATTGCCCGCCTTCGGCGAGCAACGACTGATCGAACAACACCTGAGTCAGATCGCCGAAGCGCGCGTCATCAGATTCGTCCTTCAGGCGCTGCACCAGCGGATGATGCGGATTGATCTCGAAGATGGGCTTGGATGTGGGCACGTTCTGGCCGGCTGATTTCAGCAGGCGCTGGAAATTGGCGCCCATGTCGTGCTCGTCGGCCACCAGGCACGCCGGCGAGTCGGTCAGCCGCAGCGTGACGCGCACGTCCTTGACGCTCTCGCCCAAAGCCTTCTTGATGCGTTCGAGCAATGGCTTGGAATCGCTCTCTTCTTTTTCCGCCGCTTTTTTCTCGGCCTCGTCCTCAAGCTTGCCCAGTTCGAGGCGGCCTTTGGCCACGGACTGCAATTTCTTGCCTTCGAATTCAGTGAGATGCTGGCTCACCCATTCGTCCACGCGCTCGTGCATCAGCAGCACTTCGACGCCCTTCTTGCGGAACACTTCGAGGTGCGGGCTATTCTTGGCGGCGGCAAAAGTCTCGGCGGTGACGTAATAGATTTTCTCCTGCTCGGGCTTCATGCGTGCGACGTAATCGGCGAACGATACGTCCTGTGCGTCAGTGTCGGTATGCGTGGAGGCAAAACGCATGATCTTCGCGATTCGCTCGCGGTTGCCATGATCCTCGACCACACCTTCCTTGATGACCTTGCCGAATTCCTTCCAGAAGGTTGCGAATTTTTCTTTGTTGTTATCGGCGAGGTCTTCGATCATCGACAACACGCGCTTGACGTTGGCCGCGCGCATGGCTTCGATGTCTTTCGACTCTTGCAGAATCTCGCGCGACACATTGAGCGGCAAATCGGCTGAGTCAATCACGCCGCGAATGAACCGCAGATACACCGGCAGCAACTGTTCGGCGTCATCCATGATGAACACGCGCCGCACATAGAGCTTGATGCCGCGGCGGTGTTCGCGATCCCACAGATCAAACGGCGCGCGCGCGGGGATATACAGCAGTTGCGTGAATTCCTTGCGGCCTTCGACCTTGTTGTGCGAATACGCCAGCGGCGCTTCGAAGTCATGCGCCACGTGTTTGTAAAACTCGTGATACTGCTCTTCGGTGATGTCGTTCTTGGCGCGTGCCCACAACGCGCTGGCCTGATTGACGGTCTCATCCTTGCCCGTGGTCTTGTAAACCGAATTGTCCTTGTCCCACTCCTCGACCTGCATCGCGATGGGCAACGTGATGTGATCGGAGTACTTGCGGATGATGGTGCGCAGACGCATGCCGCTGGCCAAATCGTCTTCTCCTTCGCGCAGGTGCAGCGTAACCTCGGTGCCGCGCTCGGGGCGCGTGACGGTCTCAAGCGAATAATCACCGCCACCATCGGATTCCCAGCGCACGCCGTGTTCGGCGGTCAAGCCCGCGCGGCGCGTGACGAGCGTTACCTTGTCCGCCACCACGAACGACGAATAAAAACCCACGCCAAACTGGCCGATAAGATTCGCGTCCTTGGCCTGATCGCCGGTCAGCTTGCTGAAAAACTCGCGCGTGCCGGATTTGGCGATGGTGCCGATGTTGGCGATAACCTCGTCGCGCGACATGCCGATGCCGTTATCCGTCACCGTGATGGTGCGCGCCTTGGGGTCGAACGCCACGCGAATTTTAAGCTCCGCATCGTTCTCGAACAGCGCCTTTTCGGTCAGTGCCTCGAAGCGCAGCTTGTCGGCCGCGTCCGACGCATTGGAAATCAGCTCGCGCAGAAAAATCTCCTTGTTGGAATACAAAGAGTGAATCATCAGGTTGAGCAGTTGTTTGACTTCGGCCTGAAAGCCGTGGGTTTCTTTAGTAGGGGTCGCGTCAGTGGTAGTCATAAATTACTCAATAAAAACAATTGGTTATATAGGGGCAAAAGCCATAATTGGCCTCGCGGCAGTTACTGGCGTAACAGATTTGGGCGGCGCGCCGGTTTTCAAGCCGGCGCGCGCGGCGTACCGCTATGGTCGTGAATCTGGCGACTTGGCGCGCGCGAACAGCAACACCACCGCGCCCACGCCCACCACCGCCAGCCCCACCAGCGCGTTGCCCTTGTGATACGTGAGGCTTGAATACAGCAGATAGCCGCACATCAGCACGAACACAGCCGGCAGCACGGGATACAGCGGCACCTTGAACGGGCGCTCGACGTTGGGCTCGCGGGCGCGCAGCACAAACACCGCAATGCCCACCAGCAGGAAGAATCCCCAGAACACCGGCAGGGAGTATTCCACCAGCCCCTTGAAGCCCGCCTTCTGTACCGCTCCCAAGCCCACCAGCGCCAGCGCAATCGCGCCCTGCACCACCATCGCGCGGCGCGGCGAGCCGCTGGCTTCATCCCACTTGCCGATGTAGCCGAGCAACGGCCAGTCGCGGCCGAGCGCGTAGTTCGAACGCGCGCCGACGATGATGGAACCATTCACCGAGGTTAATGCCGCAATGGCGATCATGATTGAAATCAGTTTTTCGCCGCCGCCGCCCCACACTGCTTTCAACAAATCAGCCGCCACCGCATCCGAGCGCACCAGAGCGTGGTAGCCCAGGCCCTTGAGATACGCGAGATTCACCAGCACATAGAGCAGCGCCACCAGGCTGATCGACACCAACATCGCCAGCGCCATGTTCTTTTCGCGGTTGCGCACTTCGGCCGAGATATAGGCCGCATCGTTCCAGCCGCCATAGGTGAACAGCACGAACAACATCGCCGTGCCGATGCCCGCGCCCATGTACCACGGCCCTGAGCTGCCAGCCGCTGCCGCCACTGGCGCGGCTGGCGTGGGCGCCAGAAATAAACCCGCCACCACGATCAGCACCAGGCCTCCGACTTCGAGCGTTGTAAAAATATTTTGCGTGGTCTTGCCCTCACGGATGCCCACGTAGTTGATCATGGTCAACGCCGCCACCACCAGCGCCGCCCAGATCGCCGAGGAATATTCGCCAAGATTGATCACGCGCGACATATAGTCGCCAAACAGATAGGCGAACACCGCGATGGAGCCGGCGACGATCACCGTCATGCGCGCCCAGCCGTACAAAAACGCCAACGAGCGGCCAAAGGCCTTCTGCAAAAAGTGATATTCGCCGCCGGCCGACGGGAATGCGGTGGCCAATTCGGCATAGCACAACGCGCCGATGATGGAGAACACGCCGCCCGCGACCCACATCCAGATCAGCGTCGATTCGCTCGACGCGCCCGCCACGATCGAGGGCGTGCCAAAGATGCCCGCACCGACGATCAGGCCGACGATCATCGCCACCGCGTCAAACAGGGAAAGCGTCTGCTTCGGTTGCGCCGCGCTGTCAGTCTGCGTGTTGCTCATGTTTATTTTCCATCCAGTTCGTCATCGGCACGCACCAGCGCGCCCCGTTTTACACGCTTTGCCGTCCACGCGGCTTGACGCGCAGTCGCCCCATCGCCGATGCGCACGGTGCCGGTAATGGTTTCGCCTTCGATGCGGCCGGCAAACTGATGCCGCTCCAACTTCGCGCCGCTCTTGGCGTTGACGGTGAAGCTGACCTGTTCGCCCGCGAGCTTGCCGCGCAGTTCACCCGCGGCGTCACCCGCGCGCACCGGTCCGTCAATCATCTGGAAAAATTGCTCCATGCTGAACTCATACGGCACATCGCGCCCGCCGATGTTGATCTGCGATTGCCAGGTGCCCGCGGCCAGCGCCGGCACGATGTAAAAATACAGATAGCTCAAGCCGGGGTTGCCGACTTTTTTCTCGGGCACCACCAGCGTCTTTTGCTCATCGGGGAACCAGTCGCCCATGCTGTAATCGTGCGCCACCACGCGCGTGCCGGGTTTCAGGCGCAGGATTTTCGGACGCAGCTTGAGATTCATTTCAGGCAGCAGATAGGTGGACACCACGGTGGCCGCCGAGATATCGGTCTCAAACAGATTCTCCTCACGGAAGGTCACGCGGTCGTTGACCTTTTCCTTCAACGCGTTTTCGTTGGCAACCTTGAGCAGAAAGGTATCCAAATCAACGCCCAGCGCACGCGCGCCGTGTTTCTTCGCGGCGGTGATGACGAAGCGCCCGTCGCCCGAACCCAGATCGATCAGGTAATCCTTGGCGTTGACCTTCGCCATGCCGAGCATTTCATCGACCACGATTTGCGGCGTGGGCACATACACCACGTCGCCCTTGCCGGTTTGCGCGAGCGATGGCGCCGAAAATGTCAACGCGACCGCCGCCAAACCCATACATTGCTTCCAGTAATTCATTGCTGCTCCTTAGTGAAAAATGCTTCGTGCGACCACTTCCGCATCCGGTTCGCGCTTGACGTCGATGATCATGCGCCCGCGCCCGCCCACGCGCGCCGCGCGCCACGGCGTCGCCATGCCATCCACGGTCATGCGCCCCTCGATGGTTTCGCCGCTGATGCGACCGCTGAACTCCTGTCGCTGCACGCGGCCGTCGCGGTCGATCATCAAGGTGAACGCCACCTGCTCGCCGCGCACGCGCGCATCGCGCACCAGCGCGCGCGCACCCGCCACCTGTCCCGTGCCGCCGAGCATCTGAAAAGTCTGCTCAAGCGTGATATCGGCTTCCGTTTTCGTTGCGCCACCAGTCTGCCAGCGCCAGCGGCCCGAGGCATCGGCGGGCACGATCCACAAAAAAATTTCGCTCGATGGCGGGCCGTATGATTTATCGGGCACCGCGATGGTGAGTTGTTCATCCGGCTTCCATGCCGCCATGTCGAAATCGTGCGACACCAGACGCGTGCCCGGTTTCAGTTTGAACAGCAAGGGCCGCAAGCGCAGATTGACCGAGTTGAGCAGATACATCGAGATCACGGTGGCCTTGCTGATATCGGTGTCGAACAGGTTGCGCGCGTAAAACGACGCCTTGTCCTTGACGCCCTGACGATCCGCCTCGCGTTGCGCCGTCCGTACCAGATTTTCGTCCAGATCGACGCCGAAGCCGCGCGTGCCGAATTTTTTCGCCGCGCTGATGACGATGCGCCCGTCGCCCGAACCCAGGTCGATCAGATAATCATCCGGCCCCACCGCGCCCATTTTGAGCATCGCATCGACCACGTTCCATGGCGTCGGCACGTACGGCACGTCGGCGGCTTGCACCGGCGTGGCCCACAGCCATAGTGCCATGGTGATGGCAGCCGCCGGACGCGCTGCAAACATCATCATTTCGCGGCCCCTACCCGAATTGCGCGCCACTTGTGCCGCGTCTGCATGTTGCCCGCGCCACGGACGAACTCGCCTTCCATCACGCCGCCGCGCACCACGCCTTCAAAATACATATTGGCTTCGTTCTCGCGGTCGGTGTTGTCGACCAGCACGAAACTCACACGATCGCCGCGCAGCGATGTCTGCCACAGGCCCGCCGGCGGACGATCCGCCACGCGCACTACGCCGTCGATCTCCTGATGTTTTTGCCGGATATCCATGTCCCAGCTCTGCGCGCCAGCGGGCAGCGGCAGCTCAAGACGCCAGCGGCCATCCATCTTCGCGGGCACGATCCACAACATCACGTTCTTGCGGATGGTGACCTTGACATCGGGTTTCCAGTCGCCGAGATCGAAATCATGCGCGACGATGCGCGTGCCGGGTTTTAAAGCCAGCAACGAAGGACGCAGCCGCATGTTCACGCCCGGCAGCAGATACATGGTGATGACGCTCGCCTTGGTGAGATCGGTCTTGAACAAATCCTGCCGCAAGAACTGCACGCGTTCCGTAACCCCTGCGACGCGCGCGTTCTCTTCACTTTGATAAATCAGGTTTTCATCAAGATCGACGCCGATGCCGCGCGCGCCGAATTTGCGCGCGGCGGTAACGAGGATGCGCCCGTCGCCGGAACCCAGATCCATCACGAAATCGTCCTTGGTGACATTCGCCAGGCGCAGCATTTCCTCCACCACCACCTGCGGGGAGGGCACGAACGGCACTTCGTAAGGCCACTGCGCGCGCGCGCTTGCCGCCCACAAGAGCAGTGCCGCGATCACGAGCCTGCAAAAAATAGTCTTTAAAATCATATGCTTATGATACCACTATTGTGCGCGCTGCACACGCTCTGCGCGCCACGGGCGCTCCGTGAGCCTGGGGCCATAGCCCGAGCGCACCACGCCCTCCATCACGTCGCCGCGCACTTCGCCCTCGTAACGGTGGCTCACATCGTTTTCAGCCAGCACGAAATGAATACGCTCGCCGTTCAAGCGCGCTTCAAACGCCGGCAGAAAACCGCCGCCCGCCGTTACGCCGCCGCGTATCTGCTGATACTGCTGCTCAAGACTCAAGATAAATTCGCGTCCGCGCACCAACTCGGAACTGATGCGCCATTGTCCGGCCACGCGCGCGGGCACGACATACAAGTAATACGTTTTGGAAATCCTGACTTCGCGATCGGGCTTCCATTTCTCAAAGCCGTAATCGTGCGCGACGATGCGCGTGCCGGGCTTCAGTTCGTTGAGCAAACGGTTTTCAAGCCGCGCCACCAATGAAGTCAGCAGATACATGGTGACCACGGTTGCATCCTTGATGTCCGCGGTCAATACGTCGCCCTGGCGAAACTGCGTGCGCGCGGCCACACCTTCGGTGCGCGCATTGTCGATGCTCACCTTCACCAGCGCGGGGTCAAGCTCGATGCCCACGCCGCGCGCGCCGTAGTCCTTGGCGGCGGCGATGACGATGCGGCCATCACCCGAACCCAGATCGTAAACCACGTCGGCAGGCGTCACGCCGCCCACGCGCAGCATCTCGTCCACGTTCATGCGCGTGGATGGAATGTACGGCGTGGGCACGTCGAGCGTCGCGGCGGCTGCCTGCGCGTACACAACCCATAACCAAAATGCGGCAACGGAACGCAACACGAACATTCGTCAGCGCGCCATCGGCATGGGTTTCAAGTCGCTGAAACGCGGCTCGCGCAATTCGGTGCGTGATGCGCTCCACACCATGGGTGCGCCGGGCGGGCCGGGCAGACCACGCGCCTCGCCCTCGACCGCGTTGTTGATGACCCTGCCCTTGAATTCGAGGCGCATCGGCTTGCCGCCGCGTTCGACATTGGCCTCGAAGCTGATCGCATCACCCGTCAACACGGCTTTCTCGATCTGTGCCGGGCGTCCGCCGGCGGACAGCGTGCCGGTGATCTTCTGGAACACCTGATCGATGTTCAACTCAAACACTTGCGGCTTGCCATCAACGATGTGAGTCCACGCCCATTTGCCCGCGATGCGCGCCGGCACCACCCAAAACATCACCTTGCTTTTCTGATCGCGTCCGACCGGCTTGCCCGGCGCATCCATGGTGATTTCGATGTCCGGCGGCCATTCACCAAAGCCATAATCATGCGAAACCAGCCGCGTGCCGGGCTTTAACGCCAGTATGCGCGGGCGCACCATCAGGTTGACTTCGGGCAGCAGATAAATCGTCAACACGTCGGCCTTGGTGATGTCGGTCTCGTGCAGATCGCGCTCGTAAAAAACCGCGCGGCCCGCCACGCCGGCCTTGGCCGCGTTGCGATTGCTCAGCGTCACCAGGCTTTTATTCAGATCGACGCCAAAACCGCGCGCGCCGTAGCGCTTGGCCGCGGTGATGATGAGCCGGCCATCGCCCGACCCCAAGTCGATCAAATAGTCTTTCGACGTGACCTTTGCCATCTCCAGCATTTTGTCGACCACCACCTGCGGCGTTTGCACATAGGGCGTGTCGCCGTAATCCTGCGCATACGCAACTGACGCGCCCAGCAGCATTGCCGCCGCGCCCAGCCATGTTCCAATTTTCATCAATGCAGCATCCCTATTTGCGCCGGCACTCCGGCTGATTTTGCGGTGCGCTCGGCATTCCAGTCATACTGGCCTTGCGTGCGCGCGCCCGACAGCGTGGCCGAGCCGTTGATGCGCTCGCCTTCGACGCGCCCGCTGAATTCGTGCTTGACCGGCCCGCCGCCCAGATCGGCGGTAAACGCAAAGCGCAATTGATCGCCCTGCAAGCGCACGTTCTGCAAGGCGGCGCCGCGGCCATTCACACTCACCGTGCCCGACACCACCTGATACTTTTGCTCCAGCCGGAATTCATAAACTTGAGATTTGCCCCGCAACGCAAGCTCCGAGCGCCAGGTTCCGCCCGACTTCGCCGGAATCACCCAGAAATAAATATCGCTCCTGCCGCCGGAACCGCCGTATTTGTCGGGTGCATCAACCTGCAAATGCTGATCGGGCTTCCAGTCTTCCATCGAAAAATCATGCGAGACGATGCGCGTGCCGGGTTTTAGATCCAGCAGCTTCGGACGCAGCTCGACGTTCACGCGCGGCAGCAGATACATGGTGATGACGCTCGCCGGCGATAGATCGGTCTTGAACAAATCGCTCTGATTGAACGACACCTTGTCGGTGACGCCAGCCTTCACTGCGTTTTCGTTGGCCTCACTGATGCGCGTGGGGTTGATGTCCACGCCAAACCCGCGCGCGCCGAATTTCCTGGCAGCGGTGACCACGATGCGCCCGTCGCCCGAACCCAGATCGATCAAATAATCGGCAGGCCCAACCTTGGCGATCTGCAACATGCGATCCACCACCGACTGCGGCGTCGGCACGTAGGGCACGCGCGGCTCCTGCGCCACTGCGGGAAGCGCAAGTACCGCGAAGGCCGCGGCTACGCAAATACCGGCCAATCCAGCCATGATTTGTGTTCTCGTTGAACTCAGCATGTGTAGTCTCCCGAAAGCGCGGATCGCCATGTAATGTAAAGTGCGTATGCTTTGAGGCTGATGGTAGGCGTGAAGTTCCACCGCCGGCGTGTTTGATGGGCGTATTTTGGACGCTCGGCGGGGTAACTATGATAGATTCGCAAGCCTCGAATTATACCTGAGCGTTCCCACGCGTTCTTACTCACGATGCTGCTGAAATCCGTGATTTTCATCTCTGGCGGCGCGATCCTCGCGCTCGAGCTGCTGGCCTCGCGCATCATGACGCCCTACTTCGGCGTGAGCCTCTACATCTGGACGGGCATCCTCTCGATCACGCTGGCCGCGCTGGCTCTCGGCTACTGGGCCGGCGGCAAACTGGCGGAGGCATCCCCCGCGCGCCTCGCGGAACTGTTCGCATTAATGCCCGCGGTGTCGGGGCTTGCCATCGTCGCCGCTTGTCTGGCATACCCATTTTTGTTCGCGTCGCTCGCGAACTGGAGCCTGGTATTCGGCTCGTTCGCCGCGTGCATCGCATTGCTGTTCGTGCCGCTGGTGGCGGCCTCGGCGATGAACCCGCTGCTGGTGGCCATGTTACTTAGCGATGCAAAATCAAAAGCCGCGGATGCCGGCGCGGGCAACGTGTTTTTTGTCAGCACGCTGGGTTCGGTTGCCGGCGTGCTGGTTACCGCTTTCGGCCTGATTCCGCACGTGAGCAATTACGCGGCGACACTGATCGTTGCCATGGTGTTGTCGGCGTTAACGCTTGCACTCGCCGCCTTTCCGCCGCCCGCGTTAAAACGCAAAAACGCCCTGGTCATCACGGGCGTGGCAGGCATCGCCGCGGCCGCGTTGTTATGCTGGCAGGCAGACGCCTACACCGGACGGCTGGGGCCGGTGAGTTACGCCGGCAAAACCTGGCGCGTGGAAACCACCGAGCGTTCGCTCTTTGGAACGGTCAAAATTTTAAAACACGACCCCGAACCCGGCAGCAGCGATTTCTGGCGCATTTATTTTCAGGACGGGCTCACGCAAAACTCGGTCGAATCCAGCGGCCACTCGCGCTCGTTCTACACTTATGCGCTCGAAGCGCTGGCGCGCGCCTATCGCCCGGAAATGAAAAACGCGCTGGTGCTGGGCCTGGGCGCGGGCATGGTGCCCAAGGGGCTGACGGCGCGCGGCGTGAATGTCGAAGTGGTCGAGATCGATCCCTCGTCCGTGCGCATCGCGAGCCGCATCTTCGGGCTGGACACGCAAAAAATAAAAATACACGAGACCGACGCGCGCACATTTTTACGCACCTGTGCGAAGCGCTACGACGTGGTGGTGGTTGACCTGTTTCACGGCGACGGTACGCCGGACTACCTGGTAACGCGCGAATTTTTTCGTGATCTTAAACACTGCCTTGCCGCCGGCGGGGTCGCGGTATTCAACACCTTCGCCGATCTCGACCGGCCCTCCAGCTACGCGCATTTGCTGGTCACGCTGCGCGGCGAGTTGCCGCATCTGGCGCTGTATCGGCCCGCGATTTTTTCCGCGCACGTGAATAGCTTCATCGTTGCCGGCACGCGGCCCTTGCCCGCGGCCGCCAAGGTAATCATGGATTACGTTCCGCCGCAGCACGAGACAACGCTATGGGACATGCTCGCCAAACCCACCGAACTCACGGCGAAACTGTTCGAGGGCGGCAAGTTGATCAGCGACGCATGGAATCCGGCGGCCTTCGAACTCGCGGCCTCGCAGATGATTTACCGGCAATCGGTGGTTGAGGGCATGCCGGCGGCGTTTCTGCTGAACTAGAAATTCGCCACCACAAAGACGCAAAGACGCAAAGAAACTCACGCAAAGAAAACTTTTAGTGGTTTTCCTATGCGTCTCCGCGTTTCCGCGTCTCCGCTGTTGCCGTTAGATGTGTTAGTTCTGCGCCGCGACGCGCACGGCGTCCCAGCGAACCGGCTTGCCACCAGCCGATTCAATCGTGCCGTTCATGTTGTCGCCGTTCACGCGGCCGCGATAGATCACGCGGCCCGAGCCTTGCACCACGCTGAAGCTGATGTCCGTGCCGCGCAGCGTGAGATTTGAAATGGCGCGCGCGCCCAATTGCGTGCCGGTGATGCCGTTGAAGTTCTGGCGCAGCGTGAGATCGCTTGCATCGCCGCCTTCGGTTTTGACCTGCCAGCGTCCGGCGACCTTTGCCGGAATGATCCATAAATAAAGTGTTGCGCTCGGCACGCCGTTTATTTTTTCCTTCTCCGGCACATCGAAAGTCATTTGATCCTGCGATTGCCAATCGCCGAAATGGTAATCGTGCGACACCACGCGGGCGCCGGGCCTGAGTTCATTAAAAATCTTCTCGCGCAGATTCGCCATCATGCCCGGCAGCAGGTAGAGCGTCACCACGCTCGCGCGCGAAAGGTCGGCCTTGAAAACATCCTGCACCTGAAAGTTCGCGCGGTCGGCGACGCCGAGTTTCTTCGCCTCGCCATTGGCGAGTTTCACCAGCTCCGGGTCGATCTCGACGCCAAGACCGCTTGCCTTGAGACGTGTCGCGGCAGTGAGCACGATCACGCCGTCGCCGGAGCCTAGATCCATCACATAGTCATTCGCCCCCACATTGGCGAAACGCAACATCTGATCCACCACCACTTGCGGCGTGGCCACGTAGGGGCCGCCGGTGCGTTCGATATCCTTGGTAACCTGTGCGTGCGCGCTGAACGCAAGAATTGCGCTTAGCGCACAACAAATCAATGATACAAATTTTGCCCTGGCTGATGTCATGCCAAATCTCTCCATGTCCTCCGGCTCCGCCTATTTTTTCTTGCGTGGAATGCCAAGTTCGCCCGCCTCGCAGGCCTGAAAAATTTCCCGCACCGAAAATTCGCTGCTGTAACTGACCCGTATGATCTGCCGCAGAATGTTTAATTCCTGCATATTGAATTTCTCCTTCATGTCGGCACGCTCGGTCTCTGCAAGCACCGCCGACAGCGGCACGCCGCGGTCACGCAACTCTATCGCGGTTTCCGCGGCGTTGACGACGTGCGTGCATTCGAGCGCGGCCTGCGCGCCTCCCGCGACACATAACACACCACCTGCGAGTATCAACCGAACCGTGCGTGCAAACATGGTCGCATATGTTACTGTAGAATGTAATGGTTCGGTAGTGATTGCGGTGCTGATTGCCGCACCGGGCGCGATTTTAAACTTCTTCCATGTCGAAATTTAACCGTAACGCAGTGGTTCTCGCATCGCTTTTAATGGCGAGCCTGCCGTGCGCGGCCGACATCTGGGGTTTCGTCGATGAAAAAGGCGCGGTGCACATCAGCGATCACCAGGTCAACGAAAAATATTTCCTGTTCAAGAAGGAAGTCGCAAAACCCGTTGAACCGGAACCGCCCAAGCTGCCCGAGCACACATCGAACTACGGCGCGGCTCAAATCAATGCCGCCAACCGCGCGCTCTACGCGCCGTTGATCGAGAAGGCCGCCGCGCAATATCAACTCGACCCGGCGCTGGTGCACGCGGTTATCACGGTTGAATCCGGCTACAACCCGCAGGCGGTTTCACCGGCGGGCGCCAGCGGCCTGATGCAATTGATGCCCGACACCGCGCGCCGCCATGGGGTGAAAAATATTTTCGATCCGGCGGAAAACATCCAGGGCGGCACGCGCTACCTGCGTTTCCTGCTCGACATGTTCAAGAACAATCTCGACCTCGCCCTGGCTGGCTACAACGCGGGGGAACACGCCGTGGCGCAGGCCGGCATGAAAATTCCGAATTACGCCGAGACGCGCGCCTACGTGCCCAGCGTGTTGTTGCACTACGAGCGCAATCGCAATGGCGCGCCGTTGCCCGGCGTTGTGCGCGCGCTCGGCTCGCGCGAGAGGTTGCTGCTGATACGCTAGCGCCGTGAAACGAAGTCCTGCCGTTGCGTTTCACATTTCACGTTTTATCCCCACCGCCACGCACCGTTAGCAACAGCACCAAACCCAGCAGCGACGGCACCGCAAGCAGCGCAAACGCCGAAGCGTAGCTGCCGGTTGCCTGATGGCCCGCGACAAACAGTACCGGCCCCACCAGCCGTCCGACATTCACCAGAAAGAGCGAGCCGCCGGTGGCGGAACTCACTTCGTTGCGAGGTGACAAGCGCGCGACCTCGGCGAGAAAAGCGCCGTTCCAGCCGCTGGCGGTGGAACCCAACACAAAGAACAGTGCATACGACGCGGCCATCGGCCACGCCGGCGTGATCGCGTAACACGCCAGCGCGCACAATGTCATCACGCCCGCGAGCACGGTGAGCGTGGCAAGACAATCGTGCATGATGTCGGCGATCCAGCCCCAGAACACACGCCCGGCGACGCCGCCGATTTGCGACACCATCAACACCAGGCCCGCTTGCACCAGGCCGATTTTGCCGTCTTCGACAAAGAACAACACGGTGTAGGTGGACAGGCAAACCTGCACCACCACGAAGGCGCCGCCGGCGATGCCCATCGCGCGCAGCGTGCGATTACGCCACACCGTTGACAGACCGCCGAGCGGACTGGTGATCCATTTCGCCCGCGGATTGCGGTCGCTATCCCAATGCGCGCGGCCACGCTCCATCCACGCCGCGAGCACGATCATCGTCGCGCCATTGACGAGCATGGCCCATTGCCAGCCGAAGTGAATCGCGATCGCCGGTGCGAACAACGCGGCACCGACACCACCGAGCGGCACGCCGGTCTGCTTCAATGAAAACATCAGATTGCGCCGTTGCGGCGGCGTAAAGCGCATCATCAGTTGCGACGCCGCCGGCGACAGCAGCGCATAGCCGCAACCCAGTGGAAACGCAGACAGAAAAATAAAACCCGGATGCGGCAACACCGCGATCACGCAACCAGCGGTAGTCATCACGAGGCCCAACTGACACACGCGGCAGCCGCCCCAGCGCACCGCGAGATTGGCGCCGAACATCAGCGACGCGAGCATCGCGATCGCGATCAAACTGATTTGATAACCGATCGACAGCGCGCTGATGCCGTGCGTCTCGGCGACCTTGGGCGCCACCGCCGGCAATATCGAAGTCGCCATCGTGCCCAGCGCCTGGCAGAGCAGGAGTGCGACCAGCAGAAACGCGAAGCTGGGAGTGGACGCGCCACGCGGCGGTTGTATGGACACTACAAGGTAAGGTCTATATTAAATTATCATTTATAAACAATTACTTACATCAACCCGGAGCATCGTCCAAACCCACCTGCGCGCGCCAATCCTTTTTCTTGCTCAACGCCGACTTCAAGCTGAACGCAAGCATCAGCGCGCCCAGTCCGAGCATGGTCGCCGCGATGGGACGTTGCAGAAAAATCATGTAGTCGCCCGCGCTCATGGCGAGCGATTGACGTAGCGAGAGTTCGAGCATCGGCGCCAGCACCAGCCCCAGCGCAACCGGCGCAAGATCAAAACCGAATTTGCGCAGCAGGTAACCCACGCCGCCCATCACCAGCATGATCCACACATCGACCACGCTATTGGACACCGAGTAACAACCGAGCAAACAAAACGCGAGTATGCACGGATAAAGATACGCATACGGTATGCGCAGCAGGCTGACGAACAAACCCACCATCGGCAAATTAAGGATCAGCAGCACCACGTTGCCGACATACATGCTGGCGACGAATCCCCAGAACAATTCTGGCTGTTGCGCGATCAGCATCGGCCCCGGTGAAATGCCGTGCACCATGATCGCCGCGATCATCACCGCGGTGACGGGGCTCGTCGGTATACCCAGCGCCATCATCGGGATAAACGCGCCGGTCGCCGCCGCGTTGTTCGCAGACTCCGGGCCGGCGACGCCTTCAATCGCGCCCTTGCCGAAACGCTCCGGCGTTTTCGACATGCGCCGCTCAATGCCGTAGGCGACGAACGACGAGATGATGTGCGCCGAACCGGGAATGATGCCGATCAGAAAGCCAACCGCGCTGCCGCGCAAAATCGGCCCGGCGGATTGCTTGAGATCCAGCTTCGAGGGCATCAATTCACGCAACGAAGGATTTTTGGTGATCGGCGGCATCGGCTGCGACGCGGTAATTAATATTTCCGAAATACCGAACAGCCCCACCGCCACCGGCACGATGCCGATGCCATCAGAGAGCTCCACCACGCCGAACGCAAAGCGCGTGTGACCGCTCATCGCGTCTATGCCTATCATGCCGAGCAGCAAACCAAACACCGCCATCGCCAGCGTTTTCGCCATTGAGCCGCCGCTCATGTAGGCGAGCACCAGCAAACCCATCAGCAGCAACGCGGTGTATTCAGGCGGCCCGAAACGTAACGCAAAAGATGCCAGCGTGGGCGCGAGCAGCATGAGGCCGATCACGCCCAGCGTGCCGGCGACGAACGAACCAATCGCCGCGATCGCCAGCGCAGGCCCGGCGCGGCCCTGCTGGGTCATGGCGTAGCCGTCGATGCAGGTCATCACCGACGCCGCCTCGCCCGGCAGCCGTATCAATATCGAAGTCGTCGAGCCGCCATACATCGCGCCGTAATACACACCGGCGAGCAGCACCACCGCGACGATCGGATTCAACCCGAACGTCGCCGGCAACAGCATGCTGATGCCCGCGAGCGGCCCCACGCCCGGCAGCATGCCCACCAGCGTGCCGATGATGCAACCGATGAAGGCATACATCAGAACCTGCGGTTGCAGCGCAACGCTGAAGCCCAGAATCAGGTTATTAAACGTTTCGAGCATCAAAAGCCCCAGGGACTCACCGGCAGCGGCACCCGGAGCAGTTTTGCAAATACATAAAACGACAGCAGTGAAAATCCGAACGAAACAGTAACCACCATCATGGGCTTGCGGCGCTCCAGCACACCGAGAAAAAACACCAGCAGCGCCGCGATGGTGATGCGATAACCCAGCCGCTCAAACGCAAACACGGCAACACCACAGCCGATGAGTATCAGCGCCGCGCGGCCTGCCTCGGTCCATTCCATTTCCTTCAGTGGCGTGGATGAGCCGCCGCGCAGCGCAACGATCAGTCCCATCGCCCCGAGGAAAATCGCCAGCAACATCGGCACATAACCCGGCCCCGGCTCCGACAGCGTGCCGACCGGATACACGCGATTCATCCAGCCGACGTAGAGTGCCAGCGCCAGCAGCACCAGGCCGGAAACCTGGTCGCCGCGCAGGCCTTTGTGGTTGACGATTTTGGTTTCTTCAGTCATTAGCTATTTGGATCAACACCTTTTTTGCCGCGGATTTACACGGATGAACACAGATTTCTCACTTGTCGTTCCCGCGCAGGCGGGAACCCATAACACAGTGCCACTGGGGTCATTGCATGATAGGGGTAGGAAAGGACGCTCGTCCTCCCCTCCCTCCGAACCGTGCGTGCGGTTCTCCCGCACACGGCTCTCCAGTCGGTGGTTTCCTCATCGGGATTGGCTTGCCAGCGCATGGGTCTCGGTCATCGTGAAGAGGCCC
>CAMDLH010000134.1 GCA_945901405.1 Bordetella parapertussis
TCATATACGCCGTGAGCGCCTCGGGCGTGGATGATCTCGGTATGAAGCCTTGTTTGAGCATGGGGTCTCTGACAGAAGCCTTGGCCAGGGTTGCAACCATTTCCTTGTTCATGCGCGCAACGACCGCCCTGGACAGACCCGCGGGGCCGACCAGCGCGAACCACGGCCCGATCGGGAACTTGGCCTGGCCCGCTTCCGGGAACGAGGGCACGTCGGGCATCAAGGGACTGCGCTCGTGAAACGTCGTCGCAAGCACTCTCAACCTGCCTTCCTTCACGTGCGCCGAGGCGGTGGTGAAAGTGCTGTTCATGAGCTGTATGCGGCCGGACAACAGATCGACCAGCGCGTCGGGTTCCGACTTATAGGGAACCACGTGCATCTGCACGCCGTTGTTCACCGCGAACATCGCCGTTGAAACGAGGGCATAGGTATTACCGGCTGCATAGTTGAGCGCTTTCGGATTGGCCTTGGCGTGTGCGATCAATTCGGCGATGGATTTTGCGGGCACCGACGGATGCACCACGATGAAGAAAGTGTTGTCGCCGAGGAAAGTAACCGGCGTGAAATCCGCCATCACATCGTACGGCGGCTCCTTGCGTATATTGGGCACGACCGCGAGCGGGCTGTTGGTGCCGAAGAGAAAGGTGTGGCCGTCGGCGTTTGCGCGTTTCACCTCGAGCGCCGAGAGCGCGCCATCGGCACCCGCCTTGGGCACGACAACGATCGGTTGCCCGATCGACTGCGACAGTTCCTGCCCGGCGATGCGCGCAAGTACATCGCTCGCCGAACCCGGCCCGAACGGGATGACAAATCGGATGGGCCGCGCGGGATAGGCTTGCGCGTGAACCGCGGCGTAAGGTGCCCAAAGAACAACTGCAGCCAAGGCCGCAAACAACTTTCGCATGAAGACTCTCCTACGCCGGGTTCTTGTTTCGCGACGATTCAATTCAGGCGGCAAAGACTACGCCGCCGGGCTGGCTGTTGCAACATCGTGCCGCCAGCTCGTATTGATCGGATCGCCAGACCCTTGAGCAGCTTATTCTGGTTCGGCCAAAGCGTAAATGGTAACCATTCGGGTTCGATATCGATAGTAAGAACACATCCTCACCACAGGCGCAGAGGCGCAGAGACGCAGAGGTTGCGTAGAGAATCTCTTTTTCTCTGCGGGGGTTCTCGGCGCCTCTGCGCCTCTGCGGTGAAGTTTTCCAAATGACTGAAAAACAATAATAACGTTTAAAAACAATTAGTTACAATTTTATGTCAATACGGATACGCTAATCCAAGCAATTGCATCAATCCTACATTACATGTAATGTTCGATTTATCACGCATTCGCCCCCACGCGCTTTGTGCCTCATGACCGGCAACCAGTCCCCCAACAAGCTCGGCAGTATCAGCGCCCATTCGCTGGCGGATCAGGCGCGCGATTTGATACGCGATGCGATATTCGAGGGCAAGATCAAGCCGGAGGAAAGGCTCACGATCGAGCGCATCGCGGCGGAGTTCGGCATCAGCCGCACGCCGGTACGCGAGGCGTTAAAGGCGCTGGAGACCGACGGCATTGTGCGCATACAGCCGCACCGCGGCGCCATCGTGCAGCGCTTCGATGAGGACGAGTTGTCCGACCGCTACACGGTGCGCGCGCTGCTCGAAGGTTTTGCGGGCGAGCTCGCATGCAAGGCCGATGCAGCGGCCATCACGGTTGATCTCGATGCGAACTGCGATGCATTGCAACAGGCAATCGCGGCGGCTTCCAGCGATGACCTCGACGCGATTCGGGTGCTGGTCGATCTTAATTCTCGATTTCACGAGCGCATACTCAATGCCAGCGGCAGCAAAGCGGTCCTGCGCATGCTGGAGGCGCTGCGCATGCCCGTGGCCTATCGCCTGTACATCTGGCGCGTACCCGAACGGCGCCGGTTTTCACTGGATTGCCACCGCAATATCGCCGAGGCGTTTCGCGCGAACAAGCCGAAGCAGGTGCGGCGGTTGATGGAGGCGCATTTGCTCGAGGCGCGCGATTTTCTGCTGGCGGCAAAACAATGATCAATAGGGAGCAAAGGAGAAGTCAATGAGCGCAGCACCCAAAAGCACCTACGGCAAGATCACCGACGAAGCCGTCGAGCAGGTGCGCCGCCGCCTGCACAAGGTCTATCCGATCACCGAGCCATTTGTGCGCTATGTCAATTCGGACAGCATCCGCCATGCGGCGCGCGCGATTGGCGACATGAACCCGCTGTGGATCGACCCCGCGCATGGCAAGACCAGCCGTTATGGCCGTTGCATGGCGCCGCCGGCGCTGCTCTATGCCGTAACCTGGGGCAGTTGGGACATGCGGCGCGGCGAGGGCCTGCCCGGCGTGCACGGACTGCACGCCAGCGACAAGTGGACCTACTATCGCCCATTGCTCGACGGCGACGAAGTGCATGCCACCAAGGAAATGACCGCGCTCGAAGACCGCAGCGGTAAATACGCCGGCAGCTCGAAAATGCAGCGGCGCGAATTCAAGTATTACAACCAGCGTGATGAGCTTATCGCGCGCTGCGTCATGTCGGCCGTGCGCACCGAGCGCGAAGCGGGCAAGGAGATCGGCAAATACATGTCCATCCCCAAGGCAAAATACAGTGATGACGACATCCGCAAGATCGACACCGACACCGGCGCCGAGGAAGTGCGCGGCAAGCGCACGCGTTATTGGGAAGATGTGAAAACGGGCGACGCGATTCAGCCGCTGGTACGCGGCCCGCTCACCGTGGGCGACATGATCGCGTGGATGATGGGGGTCGGTTCGCCTCATATCCGCAGCGGGCAATACTGGCTGGCGTATCGCACGCAGTCGCCCAAGATCGCGGTGAAAGACCCGGAGACCGGCATTCCGCAGCCGGTGGAACGTGTGCATTGGGATTCATACATGGCGTCCGAAATCGGCATGCCCGCGCCCTACGACTATGGCTCGCAGCGCGGCGCGTGGGCGACGCATCTGATGACCAACTGGGCGGGCGACGACGGCTGGGTCGCCGAAGTGTTCGCGCAGTATCGTGGCATGAATTTCCTTGGCGACACCGTGTGGATACAGGGCGAAGTCGTCGAGAAGTGGCGCGGCGCGAAAAGCGGCATAGGCTACGTCACCTGCGAATTTCACGGCATTAATCAGCGCGGCGGCGACATCATGCCAGGTACCGCCATCGTGGCGTTGCCATCGAAATCCGCGCCGCTGCCGGAGTTTCCGATTGATTTTGAAGCCGACCGCCGTGACTGAAAACGGGGCGACGCCACAAACCAGGCAGGCGCGACCACTCGCGGGCATACGCGTGCTGGATTTCAGCCACGCCGCCGCGGGGCCGTTTGCCACCATGTTGCTCGGCGATCTTGGCGCGGAAGTGATCAAGATCGAAAAGCCGCAACGCGGCGACGGCAGCCGTTCGATGGGCGTGCCTATGCCCGCACTCGGCCCCAAGGATTCCGACTACTACGTCAGCCTGAACCGCAACAAGAAAGGCATCGTCCTCGATCTCGCGGCGCCCGAGGGCGTGGACATCGCGCGCAAACTCGCGGCGCAATGCGACGTGGTGGTGGAGAACTTCCGGCCCGCTGTGATGAGCCGGCTCGGCCTGGGTTTCGAGGACCTCGCCAAACTGCGGCGCGGTCTCGTTTACTGTTCGATCTCGGCATTCGGTTCCAGCGGCCCGTGGGCCAAGCGCCCGGCCAACGACATCATCATGCAGAGCGTGTCGGGGCTGATGGGCATCACCGGCGAAGCGGGCGGCGGGCCGGTGCGCATCGGCGCGCCGATATCGGATTTCTCCAGCGGTCTGTTTGGTCTGTCGGGCGTGCTCGCGGCGCTGTTCGCGCGCGAGCGTTTTCCCGAGGGCCAGCACATCGAGGTGGCGATGCTCGATGCCTCGCTCAACATGATGTGCAATTACATTCCGTCGGTCGCGACACTCGGCCACAAGGTCGAGCGGCTGGGACGCGGCCATGCGCAGATCGTGCCCTATCAGGCTTTCATGTGCAGCGACGGCGAATACGTGATGGTGGGCGCATTCACGCGCGAATTCTGGTGGAACCTGTGCAATGCCATCGATCGCGAGGCGTGGATCAAGGACCAGCGCTTTGTGACGAACCCGGCGCGGCTCGCCAATCGCGCCGTACTGATTGCCGAGCTGGAACGAATCTTTGCCGTGAAGCCGCGCGACGAATGGCTAAAAATACTGGATGCGGCCGATGTGCCCAATAGTCCCGTGCTCGAACTGCACGACGCCGTGCACACCGAGCAGGTGCGGCACAATCAGTCGATTCGTCCGCTGGATCAGGACGGGCATCCGGTGCTGGTGGCGGGTTGCCCGATCCGCGCCGCGCAGTGGAACGAGGAGCCGCTGGCGCCGGCCCCGCGGCTGGGCGCGGACACCGATGCGGTGTTGCAATCCGTGCTCGACATGAAGCGCGAGGATGTCGCGGCACTGGCGCGGCGCAAGATCATCGGTACGAGCTAATAAGCACAAGGAGAAACGCAAGATGAATATTAGACAATGGATCCTGTTCGCGCCGGCCATTCTGGCGGCTTTCCTGGCGGGGGCATCGCACGCCCAGTATCCCGAACGCGCCGTTCGCCTGGTGGTGCCCTACGCACCGGGCGGCGGCACGGACCTGACGGGACGGCTCGCAGCGGTACGCCTGACCGAAGCGCTGGGCAAACAATTCATCGTCGATAACCGCACCGGCGGCGCGGGCAACATCGGCACCGAAGCAGTGGCGCGTGCCACACCCGACGGTTACACGCTGTTGATCGCATCGTTATCGAATTCGGTCAACGTCAGCCTTTTTCCCAAGCTGCCGATCAACCCGGTGACGAACTTCGACCCAGTGTCGCTGCTGGTGACCGTGCCGATGATGGTGGTGGTTCACCCGTCGCTGCCGGTGAAGTCGATACAGGACCTGGTTGCGCTGGCGAAAGCCAAACCGGGCCAACTGAATTATTCATCCGGCGGCACGGGTACCGCGAATCACGTCGCTGGAGAACTGTTCAAGTACATGGCGCAGGTGCAGATTGTGCACGTGCCGTACAAGGGCGGCGCGCCCGCGCTGTCCGATGTGATCGCAGGGCAGATCCATCTGATTTTCGGCACCATGACCATGACGCGCGACTTCGCAAAAACCGGTCGCCTGCGCGCGCTCGCCACCACCGGCACCGCGCGTTCAGCCGGTGCGCCCGAGCTGCCCACGGTGACCGAAGCGGGTCTCAAGGGCTACGAAATGGTTGCTTGGTACGGCATGCTCGCGCCCGTGGGCACACCGCGGCCGATCGTGACCAGATTGAGCGAAGAACTCGCGCGCATCGTGCGCATCCCGGAAGTGCGCGCGTCGCTGCTGGCGCAAGGCTCGGAGCCCGCGGGCAGCACGCCAGAAGAGTACGCAAAGTTTCTGCGCGCTGAAATCGATAAGTGGGCGAAAGTCGCCAAGGCCTCCGGCATGCGTACGGAATAAAAGCTTGTAGTCATCGAATGAACACAGGAAAAACCGAAACCGAACGCGGTCAGACACCGGCGGCGCGTCAGGCGCTGGATGGCGTGGTGGTGATCGATTTGTCGCATATCTACAACGGGCCGTACGCGACCTTTCTCATGGCGATGGCCGGGGCCACCGTCATCAAGATCGAGCCGCTGGGCGGCGAGCACTTGCGCATCCGCGCCAACCTCGGCGGCGCGGCGCTGCCGTTTGCCATGTTGAACTGCAACAAGAAAGCGATCACGCTTAATCTTAAAACGGAGCGCGGGCGTGAGCTGCTGCTAGACATGGTGCGCAAGGCCGACGTGCTGGTGGAGAATTTCGCGCCCGGCGTCACCGACCGCTTGGGCATCGGCGCGAAGGTGTTACAGGAAGCCAATCCGCGGCTCATCTATGCCTCGAGTACGGGTTTTGGCCGCTCCGGGCCATATCGCGATTATCCGGCGATGGATCTCACGGTGCAGGCGATGTCGGGCGTGATGAGCATCACCGGCTTTCCGGATCGAGAGCCGGTCAAGGCCGGCCCCGCGGTGTGCGACTTTTTTGCCGGCACGCATCTCTTCGGCGGCATCATGATGGCGCTTTACGAGCGCGAAAAAACAGGCAAGGGCAAGACGGTGGAAGTATCGATGCAGGAGTCTGTCTATGCGTCACTCAGCTCGAACCTTGGCATGTATCACGGCAGCGGCGGAAAACTGCCTCCGCGTACCGGTAATCGCCACGGCGGATTGGCCGAAAGCCCCTACAACGTCTACCCCGCGCGCGACGGACATATCGCGATCATCTGCAATAACAACCGGCATTTTTTCGCGCTGTTAAAGGCGATGGGGCGCGATGAACTTCAGGACGATCCGCGCTTTTGCGATTTAAAAAGCCGCATCAAGCATATCAACGAAGTCGATGCACTCGTCGGCCAATGGACCTCGGGCTTGGACCGGCAACAGCTTGTCGAGTTGCTGCTTGCGCATCGTGTGCCGCACGCGCCTGTGCGCGATATGTCTGATGTCATCAATGATCCGAACATGCACGCACGCGGCACGTTGCAATGGATCGACCATCCCGAATTCGGCCGCGTGGTGGTGCAGCACAGCCCGATTCGCATCGACGGCATACCGCTGACGCCGCTGCAACCCAGTAGCAAACTCGGTGAACAAAACGCCGGCGTCTACCAAGAGTGGCTCGGCTTCTCAAAAGCCGAACACGACCAGCTCGTTAAGGACAAAGTGATTTGAGCGCAGTAGCGCGCGATCCGGTGAACTACGAATGTTTTATAAATTATTGATTATAAATATATTTTTTGCATGCGCATGGATGCCGGCCAGCCACGCGCAGCCCGGCCCAGCCAGCCAAGCCAATTATCCGCAACGGCCCATGCGTCTGATCGTGCCGTTTCCGCCGGGCGGCGCGAACGATATTCTCGCGCGCATGATCGGCCCGCGGCTCACCAGCGCCTGGGGCCAGCCCGTTGTCATCGACAACCGGCCCGGCGCCGGTGGCATGACGGGTACCGCGCTGGCGGCGAAAACCGCACCCGACGGCCACACCATCGTGCTGGTGCCAGCGACACACGCAATCAACGTGAGCCTCTATGCGAAGCCGCCCTATGACGCGGTGAACGACTTCGCGCCCGCCGCCTTGCTCGCCACCGCGCCTTATATGCTGGTCATCAATCCATCCGTGCCGGCGCGCTCGATGAAAGAGTTGATCGCGCTCGCGAAGAGTAAACCGGGGCAGTTGAATTACGGCTCCGTCGGCGTGGGCAACGCGACGCATCTGATGGGGGAGTTGTTAAAAAGCATGGCGGGCATCGACCTCACGCACGTGCCCTACAAAGGCGGCGCGATGGCGCTGAGCGAAGTCATCGCGGGGCAGGTGCAGCTTTATTTCGGCACCACCTCGACCATACAGCCGCAGGCCAGGGCGGGCAGAGTGCGGCCGCTGGCCGTCACTGGCATCAAGCGCTCACACGCGATGCCCGAGGTGCCCACCATTGACGAATCTGGCGTGCCGGGCTACGACGCCGCCGGCTGGTGGGGCATCCTCGCACCCGCCCGCACGCCCGCAGATCGCGTGAATCGGCTGAATGCGCAAATCGTCACCATCATCGGCGGCGCTGATGTTCAGCGCTGGATGCGCGAGCAAGGCTTCGAACCCGCCACTGGCAACCCGGAACATTTTGCGCGCTACCTTGGGATCGAAATCGACAAGTGGGCGAAGGTGGTCAAGACTTCGGGCGCGCGCGCCGAGTGACTACTTTAAAGGTTGGGGAACTCTGAAATCAAAACGGAATATCGTCGTCCATCTCGTCAAAGCCGCCGCCTTTTTTCTGCGCTTGCGGCTTCTTGCCTTCGGACGGACCAGCACTCGCCGCAGCTGGTTCGCGCGCCATGTTTTCAGAACCGCCGCCGCGGCTGCCCAGTAGTTGCATGCGGTCGCCGACGATCTCGGTGGTGAAGCGATCCTGACCTTCTTTATCCTGCCACTTGCGTGTGCGGATGCGGCCCTCGACGTAGACGGGTGAGCCTTTCTTCAAATACTCACCGGCGATTTCCGCCTGGCGTCCGAAGAAGCTGATGCGATGCCATTCGGTGTGTTCCTGTTTCGCGCCGCTTTTATCCTTGAACACTTCGGTGGTCGCGATGCTGAAATTCGCGACCGCGTCGCCGCTGGGCAAGTAACGCGTCTCCGGGTCTTTGCCGAGATTGCCGATGAGAATTACCTTGTTTACTGAGGCCATGTTTAAGCTCCCGATTACGAAATTATTTGGCGGATGGGTTCGATTGAGCGGCGTGTGCTGACGCCGGAATCTGCATTCCAAATGCGAGTATAAGCCAGATCGCCAGCAGCAAAACACCGGGAATCACCACGCCCCCGGTACCCCAGCGGCCATACAAAAACCCGCCTGCGGCCGCGCCCACGAAGGTGCCGAAAAACTGCACGCTGCTGTAGACGCCTATCGCCGCACCCTTGGCATGCGCGGGTGCCAGGCGCGAAGTGAGCGAGGGCAACATCGCCTCCAGAATGTTGAACGGCACAAAAAACAGCAATAAAAACAATGTGATCGGCCACACGCCGTGCATGAGCATGGGCATCGCCGCTTGCGCCGCCAGCAGCAACGCCACCGAGCCCGCGAACCAGAGTTTGAGCGCCGCCGGAGTGCGCGCCCGCATCGCCGGCGCCATCAACACGAACGAGATCAGCATCACCGGCAGGTAAATTTTCCAGTGCTCGCCCAGCGGCATGCCCACGTCGCGCAGCGCGAACGGCACGGCGATGAACAGAGCCATCAGTACCGCGTGCAACGCGAAGATGCCCCAGTTAAGCAGGACGAGCTGCCGATTGGCGAGCACCATGCGCAAATCGGCAACCAGCCCGGCGCTGCTGGCGGATGAAATTTCAGGCGCATCGGGCACGATGCGCCATACGACAAAAATCGCCGCGAAGGCGAGCACGCCCGTCATGGCAAAAATCCCCGGCACGCCGATCAGTTGATTGAGCCACGGCCCCGCGGCAAGTGACATCGCGAACGATGCGCCTATGGTCATGCCGATCAACGCCATCGCCTTGGTACGATGTTCCTCGCGCGTGAGATCGGCGGTGAGCGCGATGACCGCCGCCGAGATCGCCCCCGCGCCCTGCAGGATGCGCCCGAGTATCACGATGTAAATATCAGGCGCCGCCGCCGCGATGAAACTACCGGCCGCGAACATGATGAGACCGATATAGATCACGCGTTTGCGCCCGAAGCGGTCGGACCACCAGCCGAAAGGGATTTGCAGCAGCGCCTGAGTCAGGCCGTAGGCGCCGATGGCGATACCCACCAGCGTCAAATCCTTGCCGCCGGGCAGCGTTTCGGCGTAAATCGCGAATACCGGCAGGATCACGAACATGCCGAGCAGCCGTAGCCCGAATATGGATGCGAGCGAGACGGCGGCGCGCCATTCCCGCGCGCTCATGCGGTTCGTTGAGGTCACAATGGAAAACTACGTGGGAATAGAGACGAAAGGCGGGTATATTAGCAGGTTTACATTTTGGATCGCACACACTTGAACGTCATCGGCAACACCAATGTTATCCCGCTGCCGCAAAGCACGGCGGATATCCCCGCGCGCGCCGGCGAGTGGATACGCGTGCGCGGCGCGCGCACGCACAATCTGAAGAACATCAATCTCGATCTGCCGCGCAACAAGCTGGTGGTGATCACCGGGCTGTCGGGTTCGGGCAAATCCTCGCTCGCGTTCGACACGCTGTATGCGGAGGGTCAGCGCCGTTACGTCGAATCGCTCTCGTCGTATGCACGGCAGTTTTTGCAGATGATGGAAAAGCCCGATGTGGATTTGATCGAAGGCTTGTCGCCGGCGATCGCGATCGAGCAAAAGGCGACCAGTCACAATCCGCGCTCGACCGTGGGCACCATCACCGAGATACACGACTACCTGCGTTTGTTGTTCGCGCGCGTGGGCGAGCCGCACTGTCCCGATCACGGTCTAAGACTGAAATCGCAAAGCGTGTCGCAAATGGTCGATCATGTGATGCAGTTGCCGCCCGACACGCGCCTGATGATACTGGCGCCGACGGTCGCCGGACGCAAGGGAGAACAAGTCGATTTGTTCGAGGAATTACGCGCGCAGGGCTTCGTGCGTCTGCGCATCGACGGCAAGGTTTTCGAGATCGACAACCTGCCCAAGCTGAAAAAGAATTTCAAGCACACGGTGGATGTGATCATCGACCGGCTGCGCGTGCGCGAGGATGCCAGGCAGCGCCTTGCCGAATCATTCGAAACCGCGCTGCGTCACGCCGACGGACGCGCGCTCGCGGTCGAGATGGATACGGAAAAGGAACATCTGTTCTCGGCGAAATTCGCCTGCCCGGTGTGCAGCTATTCACTGCCGGAGCTGGAGCCGCGGCTGTTTTCATTCAACAACCCGATGGGCGCGTGTCCGCGTTGCGATGGTCTCGGCTCGGTAAGTTTCTTCGATCCGAAACGCATCGTCGCGTTTCCCGATCTGTCGCTCGCGGCCGGCGCGATCAAAGGCTGGGATCAGCGCAATCAATTTTTCTTTCAGATGTTGCAGTGTCTGGCGCAACACTATGGCTTTGATCTCGACATGGCATTCAGCGAGTTGCCCGATGCGGTCAAGCACGCGGTGCTCGATGGATCGGGCAAGGAAAAAATTCGTTTTACCTATGCCAATGAACGCGGCAACAAGACCGTGCGCGAGCACGCGTTCGAGGGCGTGGTGCCGAATCTTGAGCGGCGTTACCGCGAAACCGAATCCACCGTCGTGCGCGAGGAACTGGCGAAGTACCTGAACACGCAGGCGTGCCCTGAATGCGGTGGCGCACGTCTGCGGCGCGAGGCGTTGCGCGTCACAGTGCTTGAAAAAAATATTAATGAAATCAATAAGTTATCGTTATCCGATGCAGTTGCGTTATTCACCGGAGTCGATCTCGGGGGCGCGCGCCAGGCGATAGCGGAACGCATCGTGCGCGAGATATCCAACCGGCTGCAATTTCTGGTGAATGTCGGACTCGATTATCTTTCACTGGATCGTGCGGCCGACACGCTGTCGGGCGGCGAAGCGCAGCGTATACGCCTCGCCAGCCAGATCGGCTCGGGCCTCACCGGCGTGATGTATGTGCTCGATGAACCGTCGATCGGGCTGCACCAGCGCGACAACGCGCGCTTGATCGAAACGCTGAAACGCCTGCGCGATATCGGTAACTCGGTGATCGTGGTCGAACACGATCAGGAAGCGATCATGAATGCCGATTACGTGGTCGATATGGGCCTGGGCGCGGGCGAACACGGCGGCTGCATTGTGTCCGAGGGCACGCCGGCGCAAGTTTCCGCCAACGTCGATTCGCTGACCGGTCAGTACATGTCGGGCCGCCGCCGCATCGACGTTCCAGCCTTGCGCCATCGCGTGAATATGAAGCGCCGCCTGGTGATCAATGGCGCCACCGGCAACAATCTGAAAAACGTAACCGCAGGGATTCCGGTGGGCCTGTTCGTGTGCATTACCGGCGTGTCGGGCTCCGGCAAATCAACGCTGATCAACGACACGCTGTACAACGCTGCCGCACGACACCTGTACGGCAGCGTCGCCGAGCCCGCGCCGCACGAATCCATCGAAGGCCTTGAATTTTTTGACAAGGTGGTTAACGTCGATCAAAGCCCGATCGGGCGCACGCCTCGCTCCAACCCCGCCACGTACACCGGCTTGTTCACGCCGATACGCGAGCTGTTCGCGGGCGTGCCCTCCGCGCGCGAACGCGGTTACGGCGCGGGGCGGTTTTCATTCAACGTCAAGGGCGGGCGCTGCGAAGCCTGCCAGGGCGACGGCATGATCAAGGTGGAAATGCATTTTCTGCCCGATGTCTACGTGCCGTGCGATGTGTGTCACGGCATGCGCTACAACCGCGAAACGCTGGAGATACGCTACAAGGGCAAGAGCATCACCGAGGTGCTCAACATGACGGTCGAGCAGGCGACGGAGTTTTTCAGCGCCGTGCCCACGCTCTCGCGCAAGTTGCAAACGCTGCTCGATGTGGGCCTGGGCTACATCAAGCTCGGCCAGAGTGCGACCACGCTGTCCGGCGGCGAAGCGCAGCGCGTGAAACTGTCGCTCGAATTGTCCAAGCGCGACACCGGACGCACGCTCTACATCCTCGACGAGCCGACGACAGGGCTGCATTTTCACGACATTGATCTTCTGTTGCACGTACTGCACCGGTTGCGCGATCATGGCAACACCGTGGTGGTGATCGAACATAATCTCGACGTGATCAAGACCGCCGACTGGGTGATCGACCTCGGCCCCGAAGGCGGCGGCGGCGGTGGACGCATCATCGCGGAAGCGCCACCCGAGGACATCGCGCGCGTGGCCGAAAGTCATACCGGACGTTACCTGGCCGAAGTGCTTATGCAAAAATAAAATCCAACATGACCCCACACGACCTGCTCATCGGCAGTTTTCACGCGGCACTGGCCGCGGCCGATCCGCTGAAAATAGTTCCCGCGCATCTGCCCGCGCCGCCCAAGGGACGCACGCTGGTGGTCGGCGCCGGCAAGGCCGCCGCGTCGATGGCGCTTGCGGTCGAGCAGAACTGGCCGGCGGGCGCGCCGCTCGATGGCCTGGTCATCACGCGCTACCAGCACGGGTTGCTCACCAATCGCATCACGGTAGTCGAAGCCGGGCATCCGGTGCCCGATGAATCCGGCGAGAAAGCCGCGCATGAAATCCTGCGCCGCGTGCGCGCGTTGACAGCCAACGATTTGTTGCTGGTGCTGGTGTCGGGCGGCGGCTCCAGCCTGCTGTCGCTGCCGGTGGACGGCATCAGCATGACTGATTTGAAGACGACGACGCGCGAACTATTGCTCAGCGGCGCGCCGATTCAATCGATGAACGTCGTGCGCAAACATTTATCCGCGATACAGGGCGGGCGCCTCGCCGCCGCGTGCCGCGCGCCGATATTGGCATTGGTGATCTCCGATGTCACCGGCGACGACCCTACGCATATCGCCTCGGGCCCTTGCGCACCCGATCCCGGCACCTATGGCGATGCACTCGGTATTCTGAAGCGGCATGGCGTGCATGCGCCGGCTTCGGTGATGGATCATTTGAATCGCGGTGCCCGTGGTGAATTGGCGGAAACACCCAAGCCCGGTGAAAAAATATTTCAGCATGTTGAAAATCGCGTCATCGCCAAGGCGCAAGCCTCGTTGCAAGCCGCCGCGCGGTATTTCACGGAACACGGCGTGCAGGCGGCAATACTCGGTGATTCGGTTACCGGAGAAGCGCGCGAAGTAGCCAAGGTGTATGGCGCGCTTGCACGAGAAATCCGGAGTAACGCACAGCCCTGGAAACCGCCGGTGGCCTTGATCTCCGGCGGTGAGTGCACGGTCACCGTACGCGGCAAGGGGCGCGGCGGACGCTGCACGGAGTTCCTGTTGTCGCTGGCGATTGATCTCGACGGCGCTCCAGGCATCCATGCGCTGGCCTGCGATACCGACGGCATCGACGGCTCGGAAGACAACGCGGGTGCAGTGCTTGCGCCAGACACGCTGCGGCGCGCGATGGATAAGAAACTCAACGCCGGCGCGATGCTCGACGGCAATGACGGACATGGTTTTTTCAGCCCACTCGACGACTTGATCGTCACCGGCCCCACGCGCACCAACGTCAACGATTACCGCGTGTTGCTGGTGCTGTAACACCAACATGGCGCAGCGCAAGACGCGAGCGGTCGAACGCAAAACGGCAACCAAGCGCACGGCGAGTTACGAATCGCCATGGCTGATTGCGGGCGTGTTCATCATCGTGGCGCTGGCGTTGTACTGGAATGGCTTGCGCCATCCGCTGGTGTTCGATGACCGCTTGTTGCGCGACGATTTTCTCAAGTACTACGGCACGTCGATTTTCAAGTTCGATGCGCGCTGGTTCTCGTATGTGACCTTCGGCTGGACTTACGATCTCGCCGGCAAGCAATGGCTGTGGCATCGCGTCGTCAATGTGTTGCTGCATGCGGGCACGGCGTTCGTGTTGTTCCGCTTCCTGTCGCGGCTTTATGCGGTAACGCTCGGAACAAAAACGCCTCAACCCTCGCGCTGGTTTTTCTTCGCGGCGCTCGGTGCCCTGCTGTTCGTGGTGCACCCGGTGACGGTTTACGGCGTGGCCTACCTCGCACAGCGTTCGATACTGATGGCCACGCTGTTCAGCCTGCTATCGCTGTGGTTCTTCCTCGAAGGTCTCACGCGGCAACGCGCGGGCTGGTTCCATGCCGCGGTCGCCGCGTACTTTATTGCGGTATTTTCCAAGGAACATTGCGTGATGCTGCCGGCGGTGGCATTCGCGCTGGCGGTGCTGGTGCGCGGGCCGTCGCTGCGCAATATGCGCGATCTCGTGCTGCCATTCGCGTTGTTCGCGGCTATTGGCGTGCTGATCACGCTGCGGGTCAAGGGCGTGCTCGGCTCGCCCTATGAACCGCTGGCGGGCGAAATCCTCGCACAACTGGCGGAGCCGTCCCAACGCGCGGCGGGCGAGACACCGCTGGCTTTGAGCATCGTCAATCAGGGTTATCTCTTTTTTCGTTACCTGTTGTTGTGGATCGTGCCGTATCCGGGATGGATGTCGATAGACCCCCGGCCAGCGTTCCCCGCGCAACTGCTGAGCTGGCCGCACACCGCCGGGTTCATCGCCTGGCTAGCCTGGGTTGGATTTGCGGTGATGCAATTGCGCAACGGCGGCGCGCGCGGACTGCTGGGCTTCGTGATGCTGTTTCCTTGGCTGCTGGCATTGACCGAGATGAGCACGGTGCGCGTACAGGAGCCAATGGTGCTCTACCGCAGTTATTTGTGGATGTGCATGCTGCCGGCGCTGCTGCCTTTGTTGCTGGCGCGCGCGCCGTTCAGATGGGCATGTATGGGCATCGTGCTTGTCTGCGTGCTACTTGTCGCGCCCATGCAAAATCGCCTTGGTACTTTCGCCAGCGGCCTCGCGCTATGGGACGATGCGGTGCGGCACAATCAGGGTTCCACCGCTCCCTTGGTGGAACGTAGCTATCACAACCGCGGCTTTTATTACTTGCAGGGCAGGCAGTATTCGCAATCGCTGGCGGATTTTTCGAAAGCGATCGAGATCAACCCGCTCGATGCGAACGCTTGGATGGGCCGCGGCACGCTCTACACGCGCACCGGCAGCCATGATCAGGCAATCAGCAATCTGAACCGTGCAATTGAAATCGATCCGCGCTACGCCGAGGCGTACGCTAAACGTTGTTTTGTGCGCATGATGCAAGGCAACCCGCCGGCGGCGTTACACGACTGCGAGAAAGCGGTCGCGCTCGATCCGCGTCATCGCGACGCGCTCACCAATCGCGGCGTGGTTTACGCGGCGCTGGGCCGCACCGATGACGCGGCGGCAAGTTACCGGCGCGCACTCGATGTCGATGCAACGAATCCGGACGCACACTACAACTACGGCGTGCTTTATGTGGTGCAGCAGCGCATGGCCGAAGCGCAGCCGCATCTGAAAATCGCGTGTGATGCGCGCATTCGGGCGGCATGTGAAATGCTACCGCCGCCTTCAACTGGAAAATAGTCGTAAGTATTTGTTTTTATTTACATTTTTCATTATGTGTTTTCTTATTGCTGATCGGCGCGGTGTGCAGACGTAAAAAAGCCGGCATCAAGCCGGCTTTTTTATTGCGCTGCCGCGCGTTTTGCTAAAAAGCTATGCGGTAGCTTCTTCCTTGGCCGCGGGTTGCACGGCGACGTCTTCGGGACGATCCATCAATTCGACGTAGGCCATGGGTGCATTGTCGCCTTTGCGAAATCCGTACTTGAGGATACGCAGATAGCCGCCGTTACGCTTGGCGTAACGCGGGCCGATTTCGTCGAACAGCTTGACCACCATATCGCGGTCGCGCAGACGATTGAACGCGAGCCGGCGGTTGGCGAGCGACGGCGATTTGCCGAGCGTGATGATGGGCTCGACAACACGGCGCAACTCCTTGGCCTTGGGCAGCGTGGTCTTGATGACCTCGTGCAGCAACAACGAGTTGGTCATGTTACGCAGCATCGCCAAGCGATGGCTGCTGGTGCGGTTAAGCTTGCGGAGTCCGTGACGGTGACGCATTGCAGTTCCTTATCAAACTTTATCGAGACCGACCGGCGGCCAGCTTTCGAGCTTCATACCCAGCGTCAATCCGCGCGAGGCCAGCACTTCCTTGATCTCGTTCAACGATTTGCGGCCAAGGTTGGGCGTTTTCAACAATTCGGTTTCGGAACGCTGGATCAGGTCGCCGATGTAGTAAATATTTTCGGCCTTCAAACAGTTCGCGGAGCGCACGGTAAGTTCAAGATCGTCCACGGGACGCAGCAGGATCGGATCGACCTGTGTCGCGCGTTTTTCCTCGATCAGCATCGGCGTGCCGGTCAAATCGGCGAATACCGACAACTGCTCGACCATGATGCGCGCAGCGTAGCGCACGGCTTCTTCAGGGTCGATGGCACCGTTGGTCTCGATGTCCATGATGAGCTTGTCGAGGTCGGTGCGTTGTTCGACGCGCGCCGAATCAACGGAATAACTCACGCGGCGCACCGGGCTGAATGACGCGTCGAGCACGATGCGGCCCACGCTGCGCGCTTCATCCTCGGCGACTTTTCGCGAAGTGGCGGCGACAAAACCGCGGCCCTTCTCGATCTTGATCTGCATATCGAGCTTGCCGCCCGCCGCGAGATGCGCGATCACGTGTTCCGGATTGACGATCTCGACGTCGTGCACGCCCTCGATGTCGCCCGCCGTCACCACGCCGTCACCCGCTTTTTTCAGGTTTAGCGTCGCTTCGTCGCGGTTGTGGAGCTTTAACACCACGCCCTTGAGATTCAACAGGATATCGACGACATCTTCCTGCACGCCGTCGATGGTGGAGTATTCGTGCAGCACGCCGGCGATCTTGACCTCGGTCGCGGCATAGCCCGGCATGGACGAGAGCAGGGTACGGCGCAGGGCATTGCCCAACGTATGCCCATACCCGCGCTCGAACGGCTCCATGGTGAGCCTCGCGTGATACTGCGAGAGGTTCTGCACGTCGATGATGCGCGGCTTCAAAAATGCACTGCTGGACATGGCTATGACACCTCTTGATGATTACTTCGAGTAAAGCTCGACCACGAGCGACTCGTTGATCGTCGACGGCAGCTCGGAGCGTTGCGGACGCGCCTTGAACGTGCCCTTCAACGCCTTGGTATCGACTTCAATCCACTCGGCCCGCCCGCGCGACTCGGCGGCTTCCGCCGCGGCCTTGATGCGCAGTTGTTCCTTGGACGGCCCCGCGACCTCAACCACGTCGCCAGGACGGCACTGATACGAAGGAATATTAACGCGCTTGCCGTTCACAAGAATACTGTTGTGACGCACCACCTGACGCGCTTCGGTGCGCGAGGCGCCGAACCCCATGCGAAAGGCCACGGTGTCCAGA
>CAMDLH010000135.1 GCA_945901405.1 Bordetella parapertussis
AACGGGGCGGGTTTCGCTTTTACCCAACACCCGGTTTAAAATCAGACCCATCGCATTGATCCGCACGATTGATACGTACGATTGATCCGCACCGTTGATACGCAAGTAAGGGAGACTTATGGAACAACTCGAACGTCCGTTGCCGCATCCGCTGGCGCCTGAGGCGAAGCCGTACTGGGAAGGCCTGAAGCAAGACAAGCTCATGCTTCCACAATGCAAGGACTGCGGGAAAGCGCATTTCTACCCGCGCATCCTTTGCCCGCACTGTCACTCCCGCAACCTCACGTGGATCGAGGCGAGCGGCCGGGGCAAGCTCTTTGCTTTCGAGATCCTCCACCGTTCGTTTAACCCCGCGGTGAAGACACCCCTGCCCTATGTGCTCGCGATGATCGAGCTTGAGGAGGGGCCGCGCATGTTGTCGAATCTCATCAACATCAAGCCCGATCCAGCCCTGATCCGCTGCGATATGCCGGTGCAAGTCGTCTACTCGAAGCTGAATGACAACTTCACCCTTCCGTTCTTCCAACCTGCCAAGGCGAATTAATCATGGCTCAACACGACACCATGCGCGAGCTTTCGAACACGGCCTGCATCGTCGGCGCAGCCGAGAGCGACGAAATGGGCATTTTGCCGCACAAGAGCCAGATGGCCTTGCACCTGGAATCGATCTCGAACGCGGTTGCGGATGCCGGACTCAAGGTCAGTGATATCGACGGCGTGTTTACAGCCGGTGCGCATTCACCAGCACTGATCGCCGAAGCGCTGGGTGTGCGGCCGCGCTACGTCGACGGCACCAGCGTTGGCGGCTGTTCCTTCATCCTGATGGTGGAACACGCGGCGGCGGCGCTGCATCATCACTTGTGCGATGTCGCGGTTATTTCGCACGGCGAAAGCGGCCGCTCGCAGGTGGGCGTGACGCGTGTGCGCGACACCAGCATCGCCGGTTGTTACGAAATTCCCTACGGCTTCGGCGCCCCGCCGACCTGGTTTGGTCTCATCACCACGCGGCACATGCACGAGTACGGCACGACGCTCGAACAGTGGGCGCAGGTGGCGGTGTCCACGCGTGCGTGGGCGGGCCTGAACCCGAAAGCCATGTACCGCGACCCCTTGACGATCGCGGACGTGCTCAAGGCCCGGATGATCGCTTACCCCTTCACGGTGCTGAACATCTGCCTCGTCACCGATGCCGGGGGCGCACTGGTGCTCACGCGCGCGGATCGGGCGCGTGACTGCGCCAAGAAGCCCGTCTATGTTCGCGGCACCGGCGAGGCGACCGAGCACGTGTCCGTGACACAGATGAAAGGACTGCCGTTGAGCGAGGCCACGCGCATGTCCAGCGCGCGCGCCTTTGCGATGGCCGGCGTCAGTCACGGCGACTTCGACCACATTATGCTTTATGACGCGTTTACATCCGGCCCGCCGATCATGCTCGAATCGATGGGCTTCGCGAAGCCCGGCGAGGGCGTCGCGTTCTTCGAAAACGGCAAGTCGACGCCGGGCGGGTCCCTGCCGATCAATACCAACGGTGGCGGCCTGTCGTATACGCATACCGGGATGTACGGCATGTTCCCGTTGATCGAGGCCACGCGCCAATTGCGCGGCGAATGTGGCGCGCGGCAGGTGCCCAATGTGAAGCTGTCGCTGGTCAATGGCATGGGCGGCATGCTTTCGGCTGCGGCCACCGCGGTCTTGTCGAATGAAAAATGACGGCAGGCGAGGCGCAAGGCCGAAGAGTGCTGTAACGGAGGTTGCCAACCTGTTAGCCGCGGCATTACGGCTCCTCGCACGTGATGCCGTCGTGCCCCGCGGCGAAGTGCAGTAGATGCGTGGCACATGCGGCAGCCTGCGTGAGGTGCAGGTTGTGATACTCAGACTGTAGATGCACCAACCGCGGATCGCGCACGTGGGTTCGCAGCAGAGCTTCCTGCTCCGGTGTCGTAATCGGGCCGTGCGAGGGATAGATTGCCAGCACCGGCGCTTCAATACGCGCAAGATATGGGGTGGTGTCGATCAAACTCGCAAGACGCTGCACGGCGACCAGTGATGCCACGCGTGAGCCGCTTCCCATGATTCGTGGCCGAAGCGGTAGCGCTCCCGCGAACTCTGGTTCAACCTTACTCGCAAGCCGATCAGAGTCAAAGTGCGCACTCGGCGCGGGCGTTCAGATGCGAATGGCATACCGAGTATGCCGCCGAGCGATTCCCCGCAGTAGTGCGCCGATTCGGCCCCGACGGCATCCAGAATGTCCTCCAGATCGCGGATACAAGCCTCTACCGTAAACTCATCGGGTGGGTCCGTAGCGGGCGCGGAGCGCCCAAATCCACGTAAATCCGGACGTATCAATCGATAGAAACGCGACAGGTAAGGCACGCAGCGGTACCAGAACTTCGAGGACCGGCCGAAGCCATGCTGCAAGACCATGTGCGGCGCGTTACGCCAGGGATCGGTGTAGTCGTCGATTTCGTAATAGAGATCGGGTCGTCTGTCGCGGCTCAGTATCGGCATGGCTATTATCGTGGCACGAATTCGCGTTCGCCGGCCGCTGTCACTTACTCGAATTCGCTTTCAAACCGGCGAACAAGGTCTGCCACAACACGACTTCTTCATCCCCTCCCTTGCGCGCAGTTTGCGCTGGGCAAGGGCACACTTGAAGCGCAAAAGAGGGTTAGGGTGGGGCGATGAGTCGCGCCACTGCTCGCCCCCATCCCCGCCTTCCCCCGCAAGCAAGCGGAGGAAGGAGCAGATCTGCGGCGCCCGCAGGCTTTTTCTGCTTAGAAGAAGACGAACGAGCGGACCACCACGTTCTTGCGGCAGGGCGCGTGTTCGGGCGCGGTGGGGTCCTTGCAGGCGGTGTGGAAAGACCAGCGCGACATCGAGCCGTCGGTGATGCTGTCGTAGCATTTCAGCATCGAGACCTCGTTCGACTTCTGCCGCGGGAACCAGTACCACTCGTGGTTGGGCCGGGCGGTGAAGCGGGTGGTCTCGCCCACGCGGTCGTCGTAAATCCGGTAATTGTTGATATAGGGCTGGTCGGCGAAAGACGGCCAGGCACAGAGCACGAATGGATACTGCCCTACGGTCTCTATCGGCTTGGCGAGGTTGATCGACATAAACCGCCGCGACATCTTCGCGTCGGCCTCGGCCTCGGTGTAGTGTTGTTCGCGCCCGAAATTCCGCAGGTTCTTGGTGAGCAGCTCGCGGCATCGCACGCGACCGCTATTGTCGTTCAAATCATTGTGCACGCGGTTGGAGTAGTTCGCGTTCACCCCGGGGTTCTTGGCATCCTGGTCTTCGGCGCGATCGCCCGCATAGTCCTTGTCGAAGACGTCGTGGTTGTAGACCAGTGCGTCGGTTGCGCCCGGAAAAAATTCCAGCAGGAGCTTTTCGATCTCCGGGTAGTAAACGCGCTCCACCTCGGCCGAATCGTAAATATTCCGGCACTTGGAGTCGCAATACGCCAGCGACAAGCCGAGCCTGTCCATGCACTCGGGGCTGTTGGGCGAAAGCCCCGGGTAGTATTCTCCAATGCGGCGCGCATCGCGCAGCAATTGTGGGAAAAACAAATTGTAGCGCTTGTTGTTTTCCTCGGCTTTGTGCAGCAGGCGGGCCTCGGCGTCGCGCGCCGGATCGCGCCACAGAGCGTTCGACCTGACGACGGAGTAAGTTGGACGATCGTAAACCGTGTAGGCCAGCGGCGCCGCAATACCACCTTCGGGTGCCGTGATGTTGTTGGCGCGAATATAGGCAAGGCAGTCGTCGTAGGTGCGGAAGCCGAGGCCCCATTCGGTCTTGATTGGGCCGGGGGGCGCGCTGTCGAGCATATGGATGACCCGCTCACCCTCGCCTTCGGCGGCCAGGGCGAGCGCGTCCTCGATTGCCTTCGCGGTACCCGCGTCGCCGTCCCGGTCGAACGACATGTAGGACAAACCGCCGTTTGCCGCGACAGGCGGCGGCTGGCCTTTCGTACGCTGAAGGGGCGGTACGTAGGCCGACCGCGCCGTCTCCATCGTCACCGCAGCGTGGCTTTTATCAACCTCGAATTGGTCCATGGCATTCTCCCGTTTAGCAAAGTTCTATGGTGACACATCCGACTTGTGCTTGCCAGAGCGTGGGATGAAGGGGCACGGCGAATTTGTTCTCAATCGAGCCGAGGTCCGGTTAGGGAGTTTTTGGTCATTCGCAGGTAGTCGAAGACCAGACGCGTGTTTGATTGGAGTTTGCGCATCATCGCGGCGATTGATTGAGCCGGTTTCTGGAATGTCTTGAGGATGCCGAGCGCCAAGCGGCGCAGGCGCGTGACGTTTTCCGGGCCGAAGCCGGTGCGGATGCGGCTGCGATCCTCATCGTAGTTCCAGTCGATGAGGTAATGAACACTCTCGATGGCCCAGTGGCCGCGATTGACCTCCAGCAGACGTTGCGGCGAGGCCTCCCGCGGCGTGCGGCTCGCAGTCCGAGCGCGATTTCGCACGAACGCTTGCCGCTTTTCTTCTCTATCGACTCGCGCTCGATCATGAACACCTGGCCGACATGCGGAAAGTCGAGATAGTCATTGAGCGCCGTACTGCACCAGATGCGCCGCGTCTCGATGCGCCCGTGCGCGGGTGCGGGGCCTTGCACGAAGTCGGCGCCGCCGCGCCGGCTGAACAACAACGCGATATCGCGCTCCAGCGCTGGCTGGTTGCCCTTGGCGGTGAAGTGATAATGGCCCTTGCGCTGAACAATATGGCGGGCGAGCTTGCGCTGAGTCAGCAGCGCATCGCCCGTAATGTCGCGCCCTTCGATGTCACACAGCTCCAGCAGCGGGATGGCTGCGCCGATCTCGTTGGTGCGCTTTTGCGCTTCCCCGCCCGCGACGGGCAACGTGCCTACTTTTTTTGGGCGTAACAGGTCTTCGAGCCGTGCCCCACCAGACTCATAATGTGCGTCTGGCGCCCGTCTTCGTCAACGGCGTTCTTCATGGTTTTGCCATCCATGGCCAGGGCGTCGTCCTGCATCCCCCACGCGCGGTTCCAGTCATTGAGCGCCTGATCGAGCATCCCGGGTTCCATGCGCACCAGGCAATCGCGAATGACGGACTCGCTGGGCACGAAATAGCGCCCGTTCTCGCGCCGGCAGCCGAAGCGTTCGCGCGCCTGCTGCCCCAGCGACGCGGCCCACTCGGCGATCGCCTTATAGCCGCGCATGCCGCACAGCAAGGCGCCGGTGGCGATGCCCAGCACCACGGGCAGCCGATGGCGCCGCCCCTGCGCGCGGCGCGGGTCGGTAATGCGGGTGAAGCACAGCGGCAGAGAGCGCATTTGTTCGGCGTTAAGCATGAGTTTGGAGGCTCCTGTGAGTTCAAGTCGTTCGCGGTCGGGGTGGGTCAGGCACGCGCGGCTATCCGCGCGCAAGGGCCGCACAAACACCCGCTTGGGCGCGCTGACTTGATCGCTATAGCCGCCGTGAACGCGGCGGTAGCCCCGGGTCAGCCCCAGTTCAAGCCAGTTGGCGGCGCGATACACCCCGCCATGGAAGCGCCGCGGATCGACAAAGGTTTCCAGCAGCAGCAAGGGGTGGCCAAAGCGCGTGTGCCAATCCGCCCCCGCCCGGCGCTCGGTGAGTGACAGCACGCGCGAACCGATATTCGGTCGGTGCCATTCGGGCAGAATCAGGAAGCGGCTGTTGTTGGCGATGAGTTTGAGGCGGCCATACTGGGAGCGAAAGTCCCAGCCGATCCAGCGGTCACGCACCCCGCATTTCAAGGCCGCGCCCGACAGGCTCAGTTGCGCTACCCATTGCTCGCGCCAGGTCGCTACATACCACACGCTCTGGCCAATCTTCGGCAGCGCTCCCAGGTAGTGGTGGCGCGCCATCTGTTCCTGATAGCGCGATTCTTCATTACGCTCAACAGGCCGAACTTGCACTCCCGCAAGCACTTCTTGCGCTTGTTCCGTTGATTGTTCCGCTGATTCCATTGACAACTTTATACCGGAAGTCAACGAAATAGTCCAGCTTTATGGGTTAACCCTTTGTTTTCTATCGCCGAGTTCGATAGGGCAAATTAGCCGTGGATGAAGGGGGTGCAATTCAAACTGATGTCTGAGCCACGAAATGCATGGACCGGCAGACAGTCCCTTCCCCCTGAAAGGGAAGGTGTTTCTCTGTTTGCATAAAATCCCTTCCTGGGACATCACTTTGAATCGCACCCGGATGAAGGGCCACCCGGCACTGCCCCTCACGGACAGCAGTTCGGCCATTGCCTGAAAACATTTTCACCATCCGGAGTTGGCCGTGACTTCCCAGCCACCCGGCGGCTATTCCGGTGCGCGATCCAAGAGCAAATCCCAACGCTTGCAGTCTTACTCGACGAACATCCTGTCGGCGCGCGAGGTGTTGTTCCGTTTAACGAAATAGTATCTGATACCGCGCGCCGCTCGCGCTGCGGGTATGTACCGCGTGCATGTAGTTGATGCAGTATTTGTGCGCTGGAATCAACCACGCTCGCGGATTAACGGCAGACGGCTTGTAGTAACATGCGTCACACAATTTACCGGCATGAATATGGGAGGTCGCGCATGAAAAAAACACTGTTGATCGGCATCACCGGCAATGCGGTGGTGCATACCGACAAAGACAATTTTGACGTGGATACCCGCTTTCGCATGGCGAAGGAGGCTGGCTTCGATTATTACGACAAGACGCCGCCCACCGGCGAGTTGGAGATTTATCAGAAGGCCAGCGAGAAGCATGGGCTGCCGATTCGTGCCGGCGGGTTTTATTACACGCGCGGCCGCGACGAGCCGCTGCTCGAATGGCATATGCGCATGGCGAAGGAAGTCGGCTCGGTGGCGCAAAACGTGCAGATCAAGACCCGCGATGCGAAAGGCAAGCCGGTGACGGACGAAGAAATCGCCGAGACCTGTCTGTTTGCGGCGGAGCTTGGCGATAAGACCGGTGTTACGCCGTGCTTTGAAGTGCATATAAACATGTGGTCGGAGCACTACGGCAGGGTTTCCCGCGTCGGCGAGCTGGTTGAACGGCGCGGCGTCAAATTCAATATCACGCTGGATCCTTCGCATGTGATTTTCAAGATCGACAACCCGCGGGAGCAGGAGGTGCAGAACATGCGCGCGGATGTTGAATCGGGCAAGGTCGTGCTCGATCCGTTCAAGCCGGGCAACGTGGCGGGCGAATGGATCACGCGCAATTACGTGGCGCACGCGCACGCGCGGCCGGCGGCGCCCGCGAATCCGGTCAACATCTGGGCAAAACATCCCGATGGCAGCTTCGGGCGCGGCGCGCAGTATCCGTTTATCAAGCCGGGGCCGGGCGAATGGCATGCCGAGTGGCAGGAAGAGCGGCTCGATGCCTGGAAGGAAGTCATGCGCCAGTTGTTGACGCACCACGCGGCGCGCGCCGACAGCGCGCTGGGGCAAATCTCGATGGAGATCATCCCGGCGCCCGACTATGGCGGCGGCGGAAAATATTCGCTGCTTGAAAACAATATCGCGTGCGCGCGGTGGATACGCGCATTGTGGGCCAAGCTTCAACAGCCAGCGGCAGCGGCCTAGTGGCGGTAAAATAAGTTACGTTTATTCACCTGAAATACGGCTACCGCCGTATTTGAACCCGTTCTGGAGGAACCCTTGAGCAGTTCCAAACCCCCGCTACTCGAACACGCGACGCGCGATCTTGCGCGCTTCGCATCCGCCATTCAATTCAGTGATCTGCCTAAAGAAGTCGTCGAGCGCATCAAGCTCTCGGTGCTCGATCACATCGGCTGCGCGCTTTACGGCGCGACATTGCCGTGGACGCAAAAGGTCGCAGCACTCGCTATGGCCGAGGGCGCGAAACCCGTGGCGTCGCTGTTTGGCATGGGCAAGAAAACATCCGTGTCGCTGGCGGCATTGGTGAACGGCACCTCGGGCCATGCGTTCGAGCTTGACGACATCCACAAGGAATCCATCGTGCACATCGGCTCGCTCGCGCCGCCGGTGGCGTTTGGTTTTGCCGAGGCCGCTGGAGGGGCATCGGGCCGCGATGTGATCACCGCGATGGTCGCGGGTTACGAAATTGGCGCGCGCGTGGGTAATGCCGCGACCATGGGATTGTTTTTTCGCGGCTTTCATCCGCAGGGCACTTCGGGCGTGTTTGCCGCAAGTGCCGCCGCCGCGCGCATGTTGAATCTCAATGCGGAGCAATTCCAGCACGCGCTCGGCATGTCCGGCTCGCAGGCGGGCGGGTTGATGGCGGCGCAGGAAGGCGCGATGGTTAAACGCCTGCACTCGGGCCGCGCGGCGCAGAGCGGCGTTTATTCCGCGCTGCTGGCGCGTGATGGATTTACCGGCATACCCGACGTGCTGGAGGCCGCATACGGCGGTTATCTCGCGGTGTATTCGGATACGCCGAATGCGGCGCGGCTCACCGACGGCCTGGGCCGCGAGTGGGAAACGCTCAACGTCGGCTATAAACCGCATGCCAGCGTGACCAGCATCCACACGGCGCTGGATGGCCTCGCGGATATCATGCGTGAGAATAATTTCAAGGCCGGCGACATCGCCAAACTTGAAACCGGCCTGAGCCCGATGACGCACGTGCATTGCGCGTGGGAATACAAGGCGCAGGGTGTGACGGCGGCGCAGATGAATTTGTACTACGGCCTCGCGGTGACGGCGATTGACGGCATGGCGTTCACCGAGCAATACAAGGAGTCGCGTTTGCGCGATCCGGCGATTTTTGATTTTATTTCCCGCGTGAGTGCGTACGTCGATCCCGAAATCGAAAAAATGGGGCCGCCGTTCCGGCATGCCGCGCGCGTGCGTGTTACCACGAAAGACGGACGCGTGATCGAGAAATTCTTGCATCACCGGCGCGGTAGCCCGGAGAATCCGTTGAAGCCCGAGGACATCGAGTACAAATTCCGTCATGTCGTGAGCGCTTGTTTGTCGAAGGCGAATATCGACAAGGTGGTGAAGCTCGTCGCCGGGCTGGAGAAGACGGACAGTACTAATGAACTGGTGGCGTTGATGGCGGCGCCGGCGGGGTTGAAGTAATACATCAAACCCTTTTAGCCACGGATTTCACGGATTAACGCAGATAAACCCAAAACCTGACTGATTAGATCATGCCCACTCAAACCCACGCCCAACAACTAGCAAACCGCTTCACCAAACTCAGCTACAACGACCTCCCACCCGAATCGCGCCACGCCGTCAAACGCCTGCTGCTCGATTATCTGGGTGTCGCACTTGCCGGCAGCCAGAGTGAAAGCGGCGAGATCGCGCGGCGTTTTGCTCGCGAGCAGGGCGGCAAAACAGGCGCGCAACTGATTGGCGACAAAGCGAAATCGTCAATGGCGACCACGGCTTTCGCCAACGCGATTTCCTCGCACAGCATCGAACTTGACGACATCGACGTGCTGGCGCTGTTTCACTTCAGCCCCCCCGTATATTCGTCGGCGCTTGCGGTGGCCGATGCCACGCACGCGAGCGGCAAGGATTTGATCGCCGCACTTGCCTCGGGCTGCGAGATGATGGAGCGTGTGAGCCGAGCCGCGAACAACTCCCTGCGCAATCGCTCGTTTCACACCACGCCGACTTGCGGCGTGTTTGGCGCGACGATTGCGGCATCGAAGCTACTGAAGCTGAACGCGGAGAAAATCACCAACGCGCTGGGCATGGCGGGTGCGCAGGCGTCGGGCCTGATGGAAATGTATGGCCCGTCGATGCAAAAACGGTTCAACCCCGGCCCCACCGCGCGCAATGGCGTCACCGCCGCGCTGATGGCGCAGCTTGGCTTCACGGGCGCGGACACCATATTCGAAGGCGAACGCGGCTTTCTCAAGGCGTTCACCGACAAGAATTTTCCACAGGAGCTGGTGAAAGGTATCAACAAGCCGTTTGAACTGCTGATCGAATTCAAACCGTATTCGTGTGCGCGGCCGATACACAACGCCATCGACTGCGCTTTGGATGTGCGCAAGCAAGCGGGCTTTGATGTGAGCAAGGTGAAGTCGATAGCCTTCACGCGCCACCCCGATTGGGCGCATTACCATCAGAACAAGGCGCCGCGCACCTACCACGAGGCGCAGGTGTCGCTGCCGTTTTCGGTGGCGGTGGCCTTCCTTGAAGGCCAGGCGCTGCTAAAGCAATACAGCGACAAGAACATCCGCAATGCAAACGTGAAGCGGTTGAGCAACGCAACCACCATCGCGGCGGATGCCAAGCTGCCGCGCGGCGTGTCGTGCAAGATGGTGGTGACGCAAAACGATGGACGTAAATTCACTTCGCAGATCGATTACCCGAAAGGCTCGATCCAGAATCCGATGAGTGATGCCGAATTGCTCGGCAAGTTCATGAGCCTCGCGTCTCCGGTGACCGGTGTCGCGCGCGCGACGGCGCTGGCCAAGACCGTGATGGAGATAGAGAAAGTGCGCGATGTGTCGGCGGTGCTTAAGCTGACGGCGGCACGTTAAAAGAAACACCACCGCAAAGACGCAAAGAAGCGCAAAAGTTGCGCAAAGAAACCTTCGTTTCGCTTTTCTTTGCGGCAGTTCTTTGCGCCTTTGCGGTTAGACCCTTACTTGATCGGAGAGAAACTCGAAGCCGTCAGGAATTTATTTTCCTGCGCCACGAGGTTTTCCACCGGGCGGCCGTCTTTCTTGGCGCGCGCGGAGGGCGGCCAGTTGCCGGTGTCGTGCGCCTTGTTGCGCACTTCGTTGCGCTGATCGAGCGATTTGTACGGCCACACGTGTATCCACTTGTTCAGGCCGCCGAGTTCGGTGTACCACAGCGCGGTGATGGGGCCGAATTGCGTGCGCGTCGATAACGCGACTTCCCAGTTCTTCATCATGATCGGCAGTTGACCGGCGGCGTGGGTGTACTCGCGCCACTCGAAGAACGGGCCGTCGTTGCTCGGTTTCAGTTCCGGCGAGAACGGGGTCTGGTTCATGATTTCGGATTTCTGGCTCACCAGGAATTCGCTGATGGGTGGCGGCCATGCGCCGTCTTTCACCGCGGCGGCGCGGATGGTGGCGCGCTCGGCGAGATCTTTGTAACCCCAGATGTGCATGAACTGGTTGAGCGGGCCGACTTCGACCTGGAAGAACGCGGCGAGCTCGGAATATTTTTTGCGCTGCTCGTATTTTTCGCCGAAGCGCTTGACGACTTCGGGCAATGAGCGCGGCTTGACGGTATAGGTTCTGACTTCGTAAATCATGACGGTTCCTTTTCGGGTTTTCGTTCGGGAGGGACTGGCAAATTGCACAACCAGTGTATCAAACTCCCGCGCGGCGCGGTGCATGCCGTCTCTATGAGGTGCAAACAAAAAGTTAAATAAAAACAATAACTTATCGCAATCTCTCATCAAGTGGAATGCGAGCGAAAATGTTCGCGTTTTCGATTTAACTGCTAGACTTTCACCATGCTGAAATTGCTGATCACGATGTTGCTTGCCGCCGCGCATGCGCACGCGCAGGGTGCCGAGCCGTTGCCGATTTTCGACGCGCATGTGCATTACAGCGAGGAAGCGTGGCAACGCCTGCCGCCGAAGGATGCGATTGCGCTGCTGCGCAAAGCCGGAGTGAAACGCGCGCTGGTGTCGAGCACAAACGACGACGGTAATCAGAAACTTTACGCCGAGGCGCCGGATTTGATTTTGCCGTCGTTGCGTACGTATCGCACGCGCGGCGACATCAGCACGTGGATGCGCGATGAAGGTGTCGCGCGTTACCTGCAGGAGCGTCTCGCAAAATACCGCTATGCCGCGATTGGCGAATTTCACGTCTTCGGCGCGGATGCCGATGCGACGGTGGCGCGGCTGGCGGTGCAACTGGCGAAGAAACACAAACTTTTTTTGCATGCGCATTCGGACATCGATGCCGTCGAGCGCATTTTCAAACAAGACCCGGATGCACGCGTGTTGTGGGCGCATTCGGGTTTTGAGCGGCCCGAAAAAGTGCGCGAGATGCTGCGCAAGCACAAGAACCTGTGGTGCGATCTGGCGTTCCGTAACGATCACGCCGCTGGCGGTAGACTTGACGCCGACTGGCGCGCGGCATTCGTGGAATTTCCCGACCGCTTCATGGTGGGCACCGACACCTACACCGCCGAGCGCTGGCATTACGTGGTCGAGCACGCGAACTGGTCGCGCGGCTGGCTCGCGGAGTTGCCGCGCGACCTGGCCGAGCGCATTGCGTATCGCAACGGCGAGGCGATTTTTGGTAATCTGATGCAACGATGAGAGCGTTAATTCCATTGCTGCTATTGCTGTCCGGCGCCGCGCAGGCTTGCACGCCCGCGCTGCCGGGCGCCAAGGGTGAAACCGCCGAGTCGCCAAAATACGCACTGGCGTTTCGCACGCAACCCGAGAAGATCGAAATCGGCCAGCACTTCGTGGTTGAAATCGCGCTGTGTGCGAAAGACGGCGCGCCCGCGCCGGAAGCCCTGCGCGTGGACGCGCACATGCCCGAACACCGTCATGGCATGAACTACAAAACCACGGTGACCAGCCCCGCCGCGGGGCGTTACCGCGCGGAAGGATTGATGTTTCACATGCCGGGGCGCTGGGAGTATATATTCGAGGTGCGCGCCGGCGGCGCGGCGGAAAGACTGACAAAAAGCATGGTGCTGCAATGACAAGGACCAAAAAGATTGTTCTCGCCGGGGCGCTGGCCGCGGGCTTGAGCGCATCGTGGTTCGCTGGTGTTACTCAGACGCAGGCGAATGAACCGGGCATCATCGAATTCACCGAAGCCGAACGTAACCGCATCCTGAGCCATGGCCCGTGGCCGATGAAATGGACGCCCGACCCCTCGAATCGCGTGTCGGGCAACACGCACGCGATTGATCTGGGCGAGCGGCTGTTCTTCGACGAGAAATTGTCGGTAAAAGAAAACGTCTCGTGCGGTACCTGCCACATCGCCGAGTACAACTGGACGGACGGCGTGGCGCGCAACAAGGGCCAGGCACTGGTTGACCGCAACACGCCCACGCTGATGAACATGCGCCATCACCGCTGGTTCGCGCTCGATGGCGCGGCCGACAGCCTGTGGTCGCAGAGCATGCGGCCCATCGTCGATGCGCGCGAGCTGGCGTCCAACGCCACGCATGTCGCGCAATATCTGCGCCGTGACCCCGATCTGTCGTGCCGCTATGAGAAGACATTTGGCGTCAACCCGTCGAAACAGGATGACGAGACCGTGCTGGTGGCGGTGGGCAAATTGATGGCCGCGTTTCAGGAAACGCTGATAACCGATGTCACGCCGTTCGATGCGTTTCGCGATGCGCTGGCGCGTGGTGACCATGCCGCCGCGTCGCTGTATCCGCGCGATGCGCGGGGTGGACTGCAAATTTTTGTCGGCAAGGGCAATTGCAGCACCTGCCACACCGGGCCGATGTTCACCAACGGCGAGTTTCACGACATCGGCGTGTCGCACTTTATCGGCGGCCCTGGTAGCGATGGCAAACGCGTGGATGGCGGGCGCCACGATGGCATCAAGGCGCTCTTGTCGAGCAAATACAATCTGCTGGGGCCGTACAACGACGATGCCACGCGCGCCACCGCGATACGCACCACGCATCTGAAACCCGAGCATCGCAACTTCGGCGAGTTCAAGGTGCCGTCGCTGCGCAACGTGGGCTACACCGGCCCCTATATGCATAACGGCGAAATGAGCTCGCTCAATCACGTTGTGCGTCATTACTCCGAACTCAATGTAGACCGGCTGCACGTGGCGGGCGAGAGCTTGTTGAAACCGTTGAAACTCACGTCGCGTGAATCCTCGGACCTGGTGGCGTTTTTGCAAACGCTGAACATGGATCGCGCGCCGCCGTGGCGCGGCAAGGAGTATGCGCATCCGCCCTGTGTGTTGAACGCGCCCACGACAGTTGACAGCCACTACGCGCCGTAAGCCTGCGCTGTTTGCCAAACACCGCGGCAATTTCACAATGTTGCTCAATTAGCGCGGCGGCAAACGCCTTCGCCAGGTATTTTGTAAGCATTTGTTTATAAAGGAAAATTAATGAAACCAGAAGTTCGCCTCGGGGCGCAAGTCAAACAAAAAAAGCAGCAGCGCTACAACATTTTGCAGGTGCGGTTGCCGCGCTTGCCATTGGAAAAATTAAGCGCCAAACAAAAAGAAGCCGCTGCCGCGATCTGCGCGGGGCCGCGCGGCGACGTGCGCGGGCCGTTCGTGCCGATGCTGCGCAGCCCCGGCCTCACCATCCCCACGCAAGCGCTGGGCGCGTACATACGCTGGGGCGTGAAGGTGCCGTTTCGCCTGGCTGAATTTGCGGGCCTGATGGCCGCGCGCGACTGGTCATGCCAGTACGAATGGACGGTGCATGTGCCGCACGCATTAAAGGGCGGCTTGTCGCAAGACACGATAGATGCGCTGGCCGAGTGCCGCCGCCCGGACAAGATGAAAAAGGACGAAGCGATTGTGTACGACTTCGTCAACGAGCTGCTGAAAAATCGCAGCGTGTCGGACACGACTTACGCGCGCGCTGTCAAATATTTCGGCGAAGAATCGGTGGTCGATCTCACTGGTGTCGTCGGCTACTACGCGATGATCGCGATGCTGATGAACGTCGCGCGCACCGCTCCGCCGAAACAGGGCGAGATGACATTGCAGCCGTTGCCGCAGTATGTGAAGCCCATCAAATAAATTACTTCAAGGAACAACAATGGATCGTGGCATCTGGATGACGTGGTACAACCTGCCAACAGAGGGCAGGGATGAATATCTCAAGTGGCTGCACGGTCATTACATCCCCGAGATGTTGAAGCAGCCCGGCTATCTGTGGGGCGCGCACTATGCCTCCGAAACCAATGTGAAGATGACAGGTGCACCGAATCGTTTGGGCCATACCAACGACCCGTCAATCCCGGCGGGCGACCGTTACATATTACTGTTCGGCGCGGCGGATGCGCATGTGTTCGTCAAGCCCACGCCGGCGCAGATACGCGCAAGGCTTTCCGACGCCGACAAAAAAATGCTCGCCATGCGCATCGGCGAGCGCTCGAACATCGCCACCGAGGAAGCGCGCATACACGGCCCGGAGTTCGATACGGCGAAACACACAAACAGCGCCGCGCCCGGCATACAACTGGGCAGCTTTAACGCCGGCGCCGGCCAGGACGAAGACGAACTCGCCGCGTGGTACGCGCAGTGGCGCATGCCGTGCATGGAAAAGCTGCCCGGCTGCGTGCGTGTGCGTAAATACGCGTCGGTATCAGGCTGGGCCAAGCACATGATCCTCTACGAGTTCTTGTCCACGCGCGCGCGCGACGGCAGCTTCGTCGAACACGAAAAGGTCAATCCGAAAATGGAGCAGTGGACTGATGACGTGGTGCGCAAGCTGGTGCACGCGCCCGGTTCGCCCAACCTCGCGGCCCGCATCTGGCCGCCGGCGGATTGATTTCACAACCGCGAAATTATCCGTAGGATGGGTGGAGCGCAGCGCAACCCATCACCACGTTAATCCGCGCTCTTGTCCCTGATCGGCAGACACATCTGCGTTTGCGTGACGATGGCCACGCGGCTGCCATCGCCGCTGTTGGTAACGGTGGTTTGCCACACCGAAGTAGTACGCCCGATGTGCAGCGGGATGCCCACCGCGCGCAGTATCGGCCCTTGACCAGCCGCGAAAAAATTCGTTTTTGATTCCAGCGTGCCGCCGCGATGATTGGGCGGCATGTTGGCCACCGCGCCCGCCGCGCCCGTGGCGTCCGCCAGCGACATGATCGCGCCGCCGTTGACACGGCCATTCCAGTTGCGGTGCTGATCTTTCACCACCATCTCGGCGACGACTTTTTTCTTCGCGACCGAAACGAGGCGCATGCCGAGCGTGGTGGGCATGCCGCCCATGAATACGCGGTTGGGATTGGGGCCGGGCGTTTTCGCCGCGGGTTTGGCGGGCGTCGGTTTCTTGCCCGCTTTCGATTTTTTTGTTGCCATTAAAATGCCTGTTCCAGTTGTTCAAAATAATTCGCGATCTGGAATTCCCTGCAACCGGCACGCGCGTTTTATACTCGCGCCATGCACAATCACCGAAAACGCGTGGGCCGCATTGTAAAACGGAATGGCCCCAATTTGCTCGCCATGCGTACCGGCACGAGCTTGGCCGACACGCGGTCGATCCGCATTGTGGGGCGCATCTTGCTATTAACGTTGATGGCGGCTGCAAGCAATGCAATCGCGCAGGAGTACCCTGCGAAACCCATACGCCTGATAATCCCGTTCGTGCCCGGCGGCGCCAACGATGTGATCGGCCGCATTGCCGGGCTGAAAATCACCGAGGCGCACGGCCAGCAAGTCATCATCGAAAATCGCGGCGGCGCGGGCGGCTCGCTGGGCGTGGAGATCGCCGCGAAGTCGCCACCCGATGGCTATACGCTTGTGCTCGGCAACATCGCCAATCTCGCGGTGAACCCCACGCTCTATCGCAAGCTCGCCTACAACCCGCTGCGCGACTTGCAGCCGATCACGCTGATCGCAAAAGTGCCGACGATACTGGCGGTGCATCCGTCGTTGCCGGTGCAGAACGTGATTGAACTCATCGCGCTCGCGCGCAAGCAGCCGGGGCAGCTCACCTTCGGCACCGGGGGCTCGGGCAGCGGCAGCCATCTCACGATGGCGCTGTTTGAATTGCAAACAAAACTCAAGCTTGTTCACGTGCCATACAAAGGCGTGGGGCCGGCGCTGATCGACCTGCTCGCGGGGCAGATCACCATGTCGTTCGGCGCGGTGCCGGGCGTACTGCCTTACGTGAGGCCGGTAAGACCGGCGCATTCGGCACGCTTGCGCGCGCTGGGTGTATCCGGCCCCAAACGCATAGTGGCGCTGCCGGAGCTGCCCACCATCGCCGAAGCGGGCGTGCCGGGCTTCGAGTCGACGCTGTGGTACGGCATGCTCGCGCCCGCGGGCACGCCCATGCCCGTCGTTAATCGGCTGCACGCAACGCTCACACGCGCATTGCAGTCGCCGGACATGAAAGAACGATTCGCCGCCGAAGGTTCCGAGCCGATAGGCAGCACGCCGCAGGAGTTTCACGCGTTTATCAAGAGCGAGATTGAACGCTGGTCGGTGGTGGTTAAGGAATCGGGGATGAAGGCGGAGTGATACGCCACAAAGCGTGTCGTTCCCGCGCGGGCGGGAACCCATGCGGGGTCTCAAGTGGCGCTGTGTTATGGGTTCCCG
>CAMDLH010000136.1 GCA_945901405.1 Bordetella parapertussis
CCCCACCTGCTGAGCGTGTAATGTTGCCCTAAGGCATCGTTATGAACGCTGACCGGAGATTCCGGCAGGACGTTATCTTCTCCTTCCGATTGACGAAGGAGGTACAGGGTGAACGTCTTGAAACCACATTTGCAAACAACGGTATCCACTCTGCTGGCGTCAGGCAAGAGCCACCGCGAAATTGCACGAATCGCGCACGTTGATCGCAAAGCAATTCGCAGGCTCGCGCGGCGTATTTCGCACGATCAGTCAAAAGCCCCCGGGGTGACCACCGGCTCGACCAGTCAAAAGCCCCCACCCCGACCACCGGCGCCCAGTCGGCAGGTGAACTCGGCGACCTGAGCAATGCCTTTGGCGCCAACGAAGACGCTGGCGCCACCCACTACATCGCGGGCGGACGGTTTGAAGGGCGGCAGACCACTTTCAACGCTCTTGAAAACATTGCCTCCTACGGCGACCTGATCGGCGCATTTGGGGTGAACGAAGACGCGGGTGCCACGCACTTCATCACCGCCGGACGCCCGAAGGGCGCACCGAGCACTTCAACCCGGCGCAGTATCTGGCCAACTACGCTGACTTGCAGGCCGGGTTGGGAGGGGGCAACGCTGGCATCACGGCTTGCCCCCATCCCAGCCTTCCCCCGCAAGCAGGGGAAGGAGCCGTGTCGTAGTGAGGCGTGGCTAATCGTGCCTGGACATCACTTTGAATCGCACCCGCCGCACCTGCGGATTACGCCGCACCGATTTCATTGCGTTATTTAATCCTCAACAGTTTCGCCGCGGTTTCCCCCAGGATCGCGATGCGCTCGTCGTCTGTGAGGCTGGGCGTGTTGAGGATGTGATCCACCGCCTTGTCTTCCCACGGGTAGGGGTAGTCAGTGCCGAGCATGATCTGGCTTGATCCGACGTTCGCGGCGAGATGGCGTAGCGCCTCGGGCGTGAAAATGAGCGCGTCGTAGTAGAGCTGCTTCAGGTATTCCGTCGGGCGTTTTTTCAGCACGCGGTTGCAGCGGTTAGGGAATGTCAGGCAGCCGTGGTCGGAGCGGTCCATGTAGGATGCAAGGTAGCCGCCGCCATGCGCCGAGCAAATCTTCAGCCCCGGGAACATGTCGAGCGTGCCCTCGAAGATCAAATGCGAGAGCGCGATCGTGGTATCGAGCGGATTGCCGATAATATTGTCGAGCACGCCATTGCCCTTCAGCCGCCGCGCGAGATCAGGCGTGCCTTGCGGGTGCAGGAAGATGAGAACGTCAAGTTCCTCGCACTTTCTCCAGAACGGGTGAAACTTCGGATCGGCGAATTCGTCGTCTTCGACGCTCGCACCGACCGCCACGCCGCGCAAACCAAGCTTTTTCACCGCGTGCTCGAGCTGCTGCGCGGCGAGATCGGGAAACTGCAGCGCGACCGAGGCGAACGCGACGAAGCGGTCCGGGTTGCGCGCGCAGATCTCGACCAGCCCTTCGTTGTTAAGACGCACCACTTCCGTGGCGGTGTCGCGGTCGGCCCCATACCAGAACGGATTGATGCTGAGCGCTTCCATGTCGATGCCCTGCACGTCCATGTCGCGCAGACGCGTGCTCGCATCCTCCATCACGATGCCGCCGGTATGGTGCTTGTGCGCGTCCTGCCCAAGCAGCTTTGATGCGCTGGGGATGAGACAGTGCGCGTGCACGTCGATGGTTTTCACGCGACGACCCTTGACCACGACCTCGCGGCGTTTGACCGCGGGTTGTGCCGAACCCGAGTCTGATTGTGCCGCCGCGGCAAGCAGCGGCTCCCGCGCGGCAATCAGCTCGCAGCTTGTGAAAACAATCGCGGGATTCACCGCGTGGGGATTGATTGCGCCGGTCGTGTTATGCAAGTTCATTGCGTTCTCCTTGGTTGGTTGTTTCTATTATGCCGAATAAAGCTGTCCGCCGGCGCATGCGCGGGGCGCTATTTATCGAGGTTGCGACGCGCAAAGATGTGCGGGCCGATTTCGGAAACGCGCCGCGCGCCGACGTAGCCGAAGCTGCGCTCCATTTCATCCGACAGTATCTTGATCGCCCGCGTGGCGCCCGCTTGTCCGCCGCATGCCGTGCCGTAGAGCGTCGCCCTGCCGACCAGCACCATTTTGGCGCCGAGGCCCAATGCCTTGACGATGTCGCTGCCGCGGCGGATGCCGCTGTCGAGTATGACCGTGCAGCGGTCGCCGACTGCTTCCACGATTTCCGGTAGCACATCTATGGTGGCGATGGCGCTGTCGAAAGCGCGTCCGCCGTGATTCGACACAATGATGCCGTCGGCGCCCGCATCGACGGCGGCGCGTGCCTGATCGGCGCTCAATATGCTTTTGACAATGAGCTTGCGTGGCCAGAAGTCGCGGAATTTTCGGATATGCTCCCAAGTCATCGCCTGGAACGCCTTCGGGCGCGTGCGCGTTTTGCCATCGAGTACTGTATGGCGGTAGCGGTCAGGAAAGTTGGCGTTGGTGGGCATGCCTTCGTTCACGAGGTACTTGCGCATCACGCGCCACATCCAGCCCGGATGCACCATCATGTCCACCGCCGCCGTGACATTCGGCTTGAACGGAAAGGAGTAACCATTGCGCTCGTTGTGCTCGCGCCCGCGGCCGGGTGCTGCGTCGATGGTGACGACCAGCGCTTCCCAACCCAGATCGCGCGCACGCGTGACCATTTCGTAGGAACCCGCCTCATCCTCCCACGGGTAAAGCTGGAACCACTTGCGCGCATCGGGCACTGCCGCCGTCACTTCCTCCATGGATGTCAGCGCACCCGTGGCCAGCGTCAGAGGAATGCCTGCCGCGGCAGCAGCCCTCGCGAGTTCCACCTCGCCCCGATACCACATCAGCCCCGCGCTACCCGTAGGCGCGATTCCGAACGGCAGGTTGATGCGTTGACCAAATATCTCGGTGCCAAGGTCGCGCTTGGACCAATCATTGAGAAAGCGCGTGTGCAGTTTGATGCGCTGAAACGCGGCGCGGTTTTCCTCGAGCGAAATCCCGTCCTCGGTGCCCTTGTCGACGTATTCGAATATCCCCTTGGGCAGGCGGCGCATCGCGGCCTCGCGCAGATCGAAGATGTTGTAGCACTGATCTAGGTTAGTCATCGGATCGCCCCCAGTTGTTTGGCCGCTGTTGTACCTGTCATGGCTGGCACGGCCATCCGCCGTACCGCACGACAGTTACATCGGGAAATTGGAATTTCAAACTTAGTTTTTCTGTTCGCGACTGTATCCCCGGCTTGGCTAGTGGTCAATCGCCCAACGCCGCACGGTAAACGCTAGAATTGACCACTACGCCGCTCGCTAGCATTTGTAATCGCGCGCAAACCATGGGGGACATAATGATGATTTCGAGCCGCATTCTCAAGATGATCTGCCGTGGATCCCTCGTTGTCTGCTCGGGCGCCGTTGCCGCCCAGAGCTATCCAGTCAAACCCGTTCGTATCCTCACCTGTGAGGCCGGTGGGACCTGCGACCTCTCGGCCCGCATGGTCGCGCAAGCCCTCACCGAACGCTTGGGGCAGCAGATCGTCGTGGAGAACCGCGGCGCGGCCAGTGGTCTCGTCGCCGTGCAGTCGCTCTTGAACGCGCCGGCGGACGGCTATACCCTGCTCTTTCACTCGAGTCCCATTTGGCTCATGCCATTCCTGCAAGACAACGTTCCGTTCGATCCTGCGCGCGATTTGTTCCCGATCTCTCTAGCCGCCCGCGCGCCCCTTGTGCTGGTAGTGCACGCATCGATGCCGGTGAAGTCGGTGAAAGAGTTGATTGCTTTGGCCAAAGCGCGGCCGGGCGAACTGGATTATGGCTCGGGTGCAACCGGCGCCGCGCCGCATCTCGCGGCGGAGTTGTTCAAGTCGATGGCGGGCGTCAATATCGTTCGCATTGCCCACCGGGGCACGGGCGCGGCAGTCATCGACCTGGTCGCCGGTCGAATACCTGTCATGTTCCCGGTGCTCGCCACGATCGCGCCGCACATCAAGACTGGGAGGGTGCGCGCATTGGCGGTCACCACTCGGCAACCGTCACCGCTACTTCCCGGAATGCCGACGATCAGTGACTCGGCGCTCCCGGGCTACGACATTTCAGGAGTCTTCGGCCTATTCGCCGCGGCGGGCACGCCGAAATCGATCGTGATTCGATTGAGCCAGGAAATGGCGGCTTCCTTGAACCGAAGCGCGATCCGCGAACGGTTCTTTGCGGCCGGCGTGGAAACCGTGGGCAGTTCGCCGGAGGAGTTCGCGGCGCAGGTGAAATCCGAGATGACCACGCTGGGAAAGCTCATACGCGACGCGGGTATCAAGAGCATGTAGCCGCCACACCAAATTGGAAAACCCCATGGAACAACCGCCATTTGAAATGCCCAGTGCCGTGACTCCGGATCAAGTGCTCACGGACATCGTGGATTATGTAATGACGTACAAGATTGAGGACCGGCAGGCCATCGATATGGCTCGGCTATGCCTCGCGGATACGCTGGCGTGCGCCTTTGATGCGCTCGATTTCGAGGGCTGCACCCGCCTCCTTGGTCCGATCGTGGAAGGGATCACGGTACGCAATGGCTCGCGCGTACCCGGCACCCAGTACGAACTCGACCCGGCCGCGGCCGCGTTTAGTTTCGGATGCATGATACGGTGGCTCGATCTGAATGACACGTTTACGGGCGCCACCGGCGGGCATCCCTCGGACAATGTCGCCGGCGTTTTGATGCTCGCCGACCACCTGAGCCGCCAGCGCCTTGCAGCAGGGGGCGAACCTCTGCGTATGAGCGAGGTGCTCCATTTTCTGATCAAGGCCTACGAAATCCAGGGATGTCTCGCCATCGAGAATGATTTTTTCGCCTACGGTATCGACCATGACATTCTGGTGCGGATTGCGAGCGCCGCGGTGCTGACGCGCATGTTGGGCGGGACTCGCGACCAGGTCTTGAGCGCCGTGTCCAACGCGTGGGTCGGCAGCAGTCTTGTGCTGTATCGGCATGCGTCCAGCACTGGGTCACGCAAGAACTGGGCTTGCGGCAACGCAAGTCACGACGCAGTGCGCCTTGCGCTGATGGCGATCAAGGGTGAGATGGGCTATCCGTTCGTGCTCACCGCAAAAAAGTTCGGCTTCAACGATGCGAGAATCGGCGGCGCGGCGCTGAAGTTTCAGAGAGCCTACGGCGATTATGTAGTGCAGAACTCCATGTTCAAGTTCGTTCCAGCGGGGATGCATGGACAGTCCGCGGCCGAGTGCGCGTTTCAGCTTCATCCGCTCGTTCGGGATCGTCTTGATGCCGTCGTCCGGGTCGAGATCGAGACTCATCGTGACACTATTCGGATCATGCACAAGACCGGTCAACTGCATAATGCCGCGGACCGGGATCATTGCGCGGAATATGTCGTGGCGCTGGGACTGATCCACGGGCGCATTGCACCGACGGATTTCGAGGACGAGTTCGCCGCGGACCCACGAATTGATCGGCTGCGGGCGGCCATGGTGATGAGCGAGAATGCGCGTTATACCGCCGATTACGACGATCCGTCGAAGCGCTCGAACACGAGTTCAGTGAGAGTCAGCTTCAAGGACGGGACCAGCACAACCCGGGCAGAAATCGAATATCCGCTCGGCCACAAGCGCAGACGTGCCGAAGCCACGCCCGCGCTGCGTGAAAAGCTTGCGGCGAGCCTGGGCCGCAGGTTTTCTAGCGAACGGCGACAACGGATCGCGGCGCTGTGCGACGACGCTTCCGCGTTCGAGTGCACTCCAGTCAACGACTTCGTCGATCTGTTGATTCCGTAACGGCGAATGGTTGCGGGGTAATACCAATTCCATTTCATAAGAAATGGAATAATCCCCCGATGTGAAGCGCACGGATCCCGCGCTATCTTACCGCCGCGACCAACATGCGAGGCGATCATCGATGGCCCGGGGCACGTTACTTCTTCAACGCCAGCCCCATCTCTGTCAAAAACTGCGTCATCTCCGCCTGCTGCGAGGCGAGCCAGTCGCTGAATTCCCTGGCGTTCATGTAGACGTCTTCATACAGGTTACGCGTCATGTACTCGCGCCAGGCGGCGCTTTTGTGTACTTTGGCCAGCGTGTCTTCAAGCACCTTCGCCGCGTCGCGCGGTATGGCTGCCGGCGCGACAAAGCCGCGCAGGGCGCCGGCCTGGATGTCGAAGCCTTGTTCTTTCAGCGTCGGCACGTTGGGCAGGGCGGCAAGACGTTTTGCCGAAGGCACGCCGAGCAGGCGCAATTTTTTTTGCTCGACCTGCCCGATGACTTCGCCCAGGTTCTCGGCGGTGGCGTGGATGTGTCCGCCCATCACGGCGGTCACCGATTCTGCGCCGCTCTTGAACGACACCGTGTTAAAGCGCGCGCCGGAAAGTTTTTCCAGGCGATGCACCATGCCGTGCGCGCCGCCGCCGGGTGAGGTGATGCCTACGCTGATGGTTTTCGGTTTGTCGCGCGCGGTGGCGAGCAGATCCTTTAACGTGCGATAAGGCGAATTCTCGGCCACCGAGATGCTGTTGAGATCAAATCCAATCGCGCCCAGCGTCGTGAATTTGTCCACGCCGACATCGAGTCCGGTGCGTATGGGCACGGAGACGAGATTGATCGATGCCTGCATGAAGATGTAAGGATCGCCACGCCTCGCTGCGACATAGGTTTGCCCCACGGCGCCGCCACCGCCCGGACGGTTTTGCACGATGACCTGTTGCGGCAGCAGTTTATCCTTGCCGATGATATCGGCGACCATGCGCGCCACCAGATCGGAGCCGCCGCCCGCGCCGGTGGCTGATATGAGTTCAATGTGGCGCGTAGGGTAGGGCTGAGCAAAGGCCGGTGCCGCCCAACACGCTATCAGCAACGAAGAAGCAAGCAGCCGCAAGCGAATTCGCATCAAGTTCTCCGTTTGTTTAATTTATTCAATAAAAACAAATACTTAGGGAGCGTGCTTATACGGGCAGGTTTGCCGATATCACTTTAGCAACCAGAGATGGTCTATGGAAGTATCGGGATAGAAATACGCAAACCCGGCGCGTTCGGCGTACTGCTGGTCGATGTTGGTGTCGCCGATGTGGAAATATTCTTCCGCGCTGAACTGGGCTTTGACCTGATCGAGATGGTGCTTTAACACGGTGAATGAGACGATGATCCCGTGCTCCATCCACATGCGTTTTTGATGGCTGACCGTGCGGTCCGAGCAGCTTCCGATGATGTATCCCAACTCAAGTGCCGATCGCACGCGCGCCATGGTGATGCAGCCCGGCGGATCGCCGGTCTCGAGTGTACCGTCTATGTCGAAACTGATGAGCTTGGCCATGGGCTTAATCCGGATGTTTCCCGAGCATGAGCCAGCCGCCGCTGGGCGGCGTGGTAAACGCCGCCAGCGCGGTCTCGGCGCGCACCGTCACCTGCCGCGCGCCCGCGGCGCCGCGAAGTTGCTCGATGCTGTCGGTATACATGGCGCTGCGCGTGCGCCCGTTACCCAGGTTGCCGCCGCTGGAACTGAAAGGATGTGGCCCCTTGACGCTGATATCGCCGGCGTAGAACGCGAAGGCTTCGCCACGCTTCACGCCGTGCCACTGAAAGGCCTCGAGGTAGAACTGCGTCATCACGGAGTAGCCGTCGTAAGGGTTGAATATATCGACGTCCGCAGGCTTAAGCCCCGCGCCTTCATACATCCGCTTGGCCGCGCGGTCGGTCCACATCTCGATGACATCGAGATCCGCCTGCGTGCTGGGTTGCTTGAAATTGTGCTGCGAATGGTTGAGCACGTAGACCGGCTTCTGGCGCATGTCTTTCGCGCGATCGGCGGTGGTGAAAAGATACGCGGTGGATGCCTGCACCGGGCGGTCGCAATCCCAAATGCGCAACGGATTCAGGATGTAGCGCGAGGTCACGTAGTCTTCCACGGTGATCGGCTCGACACCGTGGTTGGCGTTGAATCCCCACGGCGTGAGCATGCCGTTCTTGTGCTGGTTGATCACGAAGGGTGCCAGATCGTCGTGGTGGCCGCCGTACTTCAGGCAATATTGATTGTGGGGAAACGTATTGATGAAGTCATTGCCGCCGTGGTTGCCCCACGGCACCGTCCACTGGCGCGCGCCGCGCGCATAGTCGTCGGCGTTTTCGCCGCCGCGGCGATAGCGTCCTTCGAGGTTGCCGCACGGGTAGATCATCAGGCAGTTGGTGCACATGCCGTCGCCCACGGCTTGCGCGGCCATGCCGACCATTTCGCCGATGGTGGGCAACTTCGTCGGGGCGAACTTGATATTTTTGAAGCCCATCGTTTTGATCAGCCACTCCGCGTTCACCAGAGTGAGGCCCAACTCGGAATCATACGGCGGGTCAAAGTACGGCCGCGGCGCCCACTTCGACGCGGAGCCGCCACTGGGGCCGGCGATGTGGCTGTCGCAGCAGATAATGCCGTCCACCTGGTCCGCGGTAATGCCGGCATCATCCATCGCCTTTTGACACGCCAGCATGCAATAGGCGCCCAGCGTCTTGTCCATCGACACGCCATCCCAGCGCCGGTCCACCGGGGAATGCCCATATCCGGCCACCGCGACCTTGCCGCGATGCTCCCACACACCCAGACCGTCCTTGTCCCTGCGCCATTTGTAATCGTTAGCAGCCGTCATTTTTATCCTCGCTTATTTGAGTGCCACGGATATCAGCCCAGTTCAGTTAACCACGCGCCATTCGTGGATCAACTGACCCGGCGCCACATCTTCAAAAGTGACTTCAACCGCCGCGCCCACCGGCACCTTGTACGGCGGCGTGCCGGGCAGGTTGGAGTAAAAATTAACCGTGGGGTCTTCATCCAGCGTGATCAACGCCAGGTTGTAGGGCTGGTCGGGCATGCGCCGGTTAAGCCGCCCGTCCTCGATCACGATGTAGGTGGCGATGTGGCCCTTGCCGCGGACTTCTTTCCATTCGAGCGCGGTATTGCCGCACACCTGGCAAGTCTTTTGCGGCGGATATTGCAGCTTGTTGCAGCTCGTGCAGTTCTGCAACACCAGGCGTCTGGCGTTGACCGCATCCCAAAAAGGTTTGCTGAGTTCATCGGCTACGGGAATCAGTTTTGGCATTGGGTTACTCCGGGTGTTTATGCAATCAGTTCAAAGTACTTGGGCCGCACGCAGCCGGCCAAACTCGTCGTTCGAAAGGCCCAAGAGGCCGCGGTAGACTTCGTTGTTGTGTTCGCCCAGGCGCGGCGCGGCGCGGGTTGTCTGCATCGGGTTCACACCATCGATAAAAAACCCCGTCCCCGGATACTTGAGCGCACCGCCTTCCGCGTGATCAAGCTCGACAAAGAAACCACGCTCGGCCAAGTGCGGTGAATCCAGCACCTGTTGCGGGCTTTGCACCAGGCCGATGACCAGGCCGCGCGCCATGGTCTCGCGCATCAGATCAAGGTTGTTCCATTGCGTGAGCTTGGGCGCGACCAGGTCGCGCAATTCTTCCCAGTTTTCCTGCCGCGACAATCGCGTGGCGAACTTGGGGTCGAGCAGGCGCGGTTCGCCGAGAAATTCAGACCACACTTCCATCGGCCGCCCGCCGGTGCCCGCGGTGGTCAACGTGACTTCGCCGTCGCGCGTGGGCAAATGCATGCCATCCATGACATTGCGGTCGCCGCTGCCGCGCCGCGGATTGCGCCCGATGAAGCTGTAGGGATGTATCAGCCCCGAGGGCGTGGCGATGGCGGCTTCCATCACCGACAAATCGATGTGGCAGCCTTCACCCGTTTGATCACGTTGCAGCAAGGCCGCCATGATGGCGATGACGCCATTGCGGCCGGCGGTCTGCTCCATCTGTTGCAGAGCGGTGCCCATCGGCGGGCGATCCGCCGAACCCGTGACCGCGTAGAGGTAACCGCCCGTGGCTTGCGCGATGAGATCGTCGCCCTTGTAATTCGCATAGGGGCCATGCTGCCCGAAGTAAGAAATGGAGAGCAGGATCACCTTGGGGTTTTGGGCTTTCAACGCCGCGTAGCCCAGCCCCAAGCCAGCCAGATGCCCGGGTTGAAAACTTTCGATCACCACGTCGGCGGCGGATGCCAGCTTGATGAACAAATCACGTCCAGCCGTCTGCGCCACATCCAGCGTAACGCCGCGCTTGTTGGTGTTCAGCGCAAGAAACGCCGTGCTGCGTTCGGGATGCGGCTCGCCGCCGATAAACGGCGGTTCATGGCGAGCCTCGTCTCCACGGCCGGGTGCTTCCACCTTGATCGCATCGGCGCCTTGATCAGCCAGCAGCTTGGCGCAAAACGCGCCCGATGGCGCATGCGCCAGTTCGAGCACCTTGATTTCGGAAAGAATGCCGTCCATCAAGGCGCCTTCTCTTCGGCGCGTGGCCGGTCGAAAATAACTTTTTGCTCCGCCAACGCGTTGATCTCGTTGGGTGATAGCCCAGCGACGTCCTGCAACACTACGTTGTTGTGCTCGCCCATTCTTGCCGTGTGCCGGATGGCCATGGGCACGCCCGGAACGCGGAAGGGGCGTCCTGCGTAGGTGCGTGTGCCCACCGTCGGCGTACCCTCACGTTCGTAATCCTGCATAAACCTCCGCTGCTTGAGATGCGGATCGTTGACCAAGTCCGTTGCGGTCAGTACCGCGCCCGCGCAAACACCTCTCGCTTGCAGCAAGGCCATCAATGCTTTGTCATCCTGCGTCGCGGTCCACGCGGCCACCTGCTTGTCCAACTCGTGACGATGTTGCCAGCGGCTTTGCACCCCATCGAAGCGTGCGGCCCGCGCCCATGCGGGATCGCCCATCACCTGTTTCAACGCGGCCCATTCGGTGTCGCTGGATACCGCTATCGCAATCCAGCGGTCGCTGCCCGCGCACGCATACACATTGTGCGGCGCTTTCCACAGATGCGCGCAGCCCAGGCGCGGGCGCGTGAGGCCGCGCTGCGTTTCCAGTATGGCGGGCGCTATGCACGAGACGCCGGTTTCCTGCATCGAGAGATCGATGCGCGCGCCTTTGCCGGTTTTGTTGCGGCGGTACAGCGCCAGCAACAGCGCATAGGCCACGTTGTTGCCGGTGGAGTGATCCATGTAATTGTTGCTGGCGCGCAACGACGGGCCGCCCTCATAACCGGTGAGCGCGGACATGCCGCACACCGCGTCCACGGTGCGCGCACGCGACCCGGCCTTGCTCCATGGGCCGCTGTGACCGAAGGCCGTGCTGCTCAAGGTGATGATGCGCGGGTTCACCTTCGCGAGGCTTTCGTGGTCGAAACCGAAGCGGCGCATCGTGCCGGGGCGAAAGTTGTCGGTCACGATGTCGCACTGCTTGACCAGTTTGAGAAATATTTCCTTGCCGGCGGGATGGGTCACATCCATGCACAGGCTTTGCTTGTTGCGCGTGCCGAAGTAGGCGAGGTTGCCGCCTTCGTTCCACCACTCAGCACCGGGCTTGCCGCCGGGGAACGGCCCGGCCTTGCGATCCTGCATGTGCCCGACGCTTTCAATGCGGATGACCTGCGCGCCCATGTCCGCCAGAAAGGCCGTGCCCCAAGGCAGGGCATGGACCTGCTCCAGCGTCAGTACCTTGATTCCCTGAAGCAGCGCCGGTGCGGACATCGATCAGGCGAGCTTATAAAGTTTGGCCGTATTGTCGACCAGCACCTGGCGGCGTTCGTTCTCGGGCACACCCTCAAAACAGCGCGCGATGGCCTGGCGGCTCTCCGGCCACGTGGATGTGCCCAGTGGAAAGTTAGTGCTCCAGAGTATGCTGTTAAGCCCGATGTGATGACGCGTCTTCATGCCCGTCGAATCAAACCAGCCGACCAGATGGCAATTGCGCTTGAACAACTGCGACGGCGTCAGATCGTAGCCCTCGGTGTTAATGCGCTGGCGCTCGAACTGATGGTCGGCGAGTTCCAGTTCATACGCGCCCCAGGCAAGCGAGGTTTCTGCGAACACGACTTTAAGCTTGGGAAAACGATGCAGGATTTGCGAATACAAAAAGTTCGCCACGATCAGCACCGAGCTCACCGGGCGCGTGATCGCTTCCAGCGCGGCGGCCACTTCGGTGGTGAAACCTTCATACGGCGGAAACTGAATCTCGCGGCTCGCGCCAGAGTGAAAGCACACGGGCACATCAAGCTCCTGACACACGGCCCACACCGGATCGTAAACTGCTTCATTGATGTGCGGCACTTTGCGCAGCATCATCGGCACCGATGGCAACACCACGCCGCGATGACCCTTGGCCACCGCGCGGCGAATTTCTTTTACCGTGGCCTCGATCGGCGACAGCGGCACGATGCACTGGGGGATGAAGCGCGGGCTTGCGGCGGCCCATTCCTCGATCATCCAGTCGTTGTATGCCTCACAGCAGGCGAGTTCGAGTTCGGCATCGGCAAGGCTGCCGAAGGTTTCACCCGCGCGCCCCGCAACCGTGGGGTAGAGCACTGAATAATCGACACCATCGACGTTCATTGCGGTAAGGCGTTCGCTCGGCACGTACGCAGCCTTGGGCACTTCTTCCCAACGCTGCGGCTCGCGCGCGCGGTCGGACATGACCGCGCCCGCCAGCGCGACGCCGCGCAGATCGGCCTGCTTGCCGTCTATCATCCAGCATTCGGAGCCGTCGCTTTGGCGCTCCACATGCGGGATGCGCTCGCCCCACGTGGCCTTGGACATGCGTTTGGTCCAGACCTCGGGATGCTCCTGCACGTGATCGTCGGCGCTGATGAATCCGTATTTGAGTTCCATGTGTGCCGCCGCTTAGGATGAAAGACTGTAAAGACGTATCGCGTTGCCAAACAGCAACTGGTCGCGCTCCGCTTTCGGCACGCCCTTCAAGGTGCGCTCGACAAACTGTCGCGACTCGGGGAAGGTCGAAGTGGAATGCGGAAAATCCGATTCCCACATGATGTTGTCGATGCCGACCAGGTGGCGCAGTTCGATACCGGCGCGCTCGTACCAGAAATCGACATAGATCTGGCGCTTGAACAATTCGCTCGGGCGCGTGACGATGCCCTGCGTCCACAGGTGGCGGCGTTCCCATTCGTGGTCGCAGGCTTCGAGCACGTAGTTCACCCAGCCCACGCCGGTCTCGGCGCACACCCACTTAAGTGTTGGAAAGCGATCCAGCACACCAGAGAAAATGAGATTGGGTATGAACTGCGCCTGAATGGAGAAATTGCCCGACGGGCCCATGGCCTGACCCTGATTTGGCGTGTAGCCTCTCCAACGCGGAATCGCCAGACGCAGGCCCGCGCCCGAATGCCAATGCACGGGTGCGTTGAGTTCCTGGCAGGCCTCCCACAGAGGGTCCCACCACGGGTCGTTGAAATGTTTGAAGCCCGGCCGCGCGCGGCTCGGCTCGGCCAGCATGACGATGCCGCGATGGCCTTTCGCGACGGCGCGCCGCACTTCCGCCGCGGCCGCTTCCACGCCGTTCAAATACGGTATGAGCGCGAGCGGCACGTAACGGTCGCTGACCTCGGCCCATTCGGCCAAGCCATCATTGTAGGCCTGCACGCAAGCCAGCTCGAAGTCGGCGTCGCCCTGGAGTATGGTCGCGCTTTGTATGGGATCGTTCGGGAACAGTATCTCGCCATCGACGCCATCGCGATCCAGCGCTTTAAGGCGTTCCGCCGGATCGTAGACAAACGACGGCACTTCTTCCCAGCGCTGCGGGTAAGTTCTGCGCAACGGATCGTTCATCGCCGTGGGACAGTTTACCGTGCCACGTTCGCCCACCACCTTGCCATTGACAAACCAGCGTTCCACGGGTTTGTCGGCGGCGCGAATCATGTGCGCCTTGTCGGTGGTTTCGCGAAGCTGCGGAATGGCGTCGCCCCACTTCGCCTTCGACATGCGGCTGGTCCAGTTATCCTTGTGCAGTTGCGCGTGCGAATCGCAACTGATCAATCCGTGTTTAATTTTCATGGCCGAATTCTCCTTCTGCTTCCGGTGGATAAGAATCAGCGGCCGCGGCCGTCGAGAACGGCAACGAGCGCGCTGGCGGAAAACATCGTGTCTACAGCGGTCAAATCACTTCGACAGTCCTCTGCCGGTCTTGACGAAGACCACATGTCGTCGAGGACAAGAATGATTATATAGTGCGCAGTGTGGCAGGAAAACCCTGCACGCTATTGATCGTCGCCACATTGTGTACTTCCTTGCAAATGAATTGCGCAGTAGCGTACAGGGTGGCCTGGAAAATCAGTCGCCGGTAAAATGGCTGGAGCACTTGGTGCGGAGTCGAAGTATATTCCAGTGCGAGGACGAACACCAAGTTGCCGATGCGGAAGGATGTTCAGCGAATCATGCGAACACTTTCACGATCATCCCAATGGAGCACATTGTTATGAGCGATGAAGTAATTGCCAATGCATTGCCGGATCCCGAACCCGTGCCGCCGCGCGAGCCGGAAGCAATCGAGTGTTGCGGCAGCGGCTGCACGCCCTGTATTTATGATGTGTATTGGGATGCGGTGGCGCGCTACGAAACCGAGCTTGAAGACTGGCAGGCAAGAAACGGCAAAAAGGCTGCAAGCTGATTTTTCAATTGATTACCAATCCGGATTCCTTTGCCACCTTGCGCCACTTGCTCGTCTCGGCCTGTATGGTGGTCCTGAATTGCTCCACGCTGGAGCCGACCGCCGTTGATCCCTCCCCGGCAAGCCGCTGGGCGACGTCGGCGGACTTCACCGCTTCGACGATGCCCGCATTCAGTTTGTTGACGATGGCAGGGGGCACCTTGGGGCCGGTGACCGCGCCGTACCACTGATCGATCACGTAGCCGGGTAAACCCTGCTCGGCGACGGTGGGGATATCGGGCAAGGCCGGTGCGCGCTGGCGCGAAGTGACCGCGATGGCGCGCAGGCGCCCCGTCCCCATGTGCGGACGCAGGCTGATCAAGGTTGCGAATCCGAATTGCACCTCGCCCGCGATGGTCGCGGTGATGGCGGGAGCGCCCGACTTGTAGGGCACATGGGTGAATTTCGCACCCGACATCTGGATGATGATTTCCCATCCCAAATGCTGAAGACTGCCCGCGCCCGGCGAACCGAAGTTGAGCTTGCCGGGGTGCGCGCGTCCGTACGCGAGTAAATCCTTGAGCGAGCTGACCGGCAGCGCCGGATGGTGGTGCACAATATAGAAAAGTGAAGTCACCTGCGACAGCGGCGTCATATCCTTGTTCAAGTCATAGGGCCAGCCGGGCGTGAGGGCCGTGCCTATGGGGATGTTTGCGCTGACTATTGCCAGGGTATGGCCATCGGGCAGGGCCTTCGCAAGAATATCGAGTGCGATCATTCCGCCCGCGCCGACTCAAATGTCGACGATGACCTGCTGACCCCAGGCTTGCGTCAATTTATGCGCGATCGCGCGGGTGGTGGTGTCGTTCCCCGCGCCCGGCACGGCGGTGGACAGAAAACGAATCGGCCGGCTGGGAAAATCGGCGGCCGATTTCGCGGATTGTGCAATCGCCGCTTGCGGCGCGGCACACCCCAATACAAAGGTAATAAGGATTACCAATCGACAGGTTGTTGCCAATACCATTGCGTCTCCTCACACGTGCTGACTTCACGGTGCCGCTAGCTTGCCAGCCATGCCGCGCGCGCGCAAGCGAAACGGGACGTGATTCGGCTGGTTGTTCTTGGACTGGGAACGGTCTAGCATATCTCTACTTGGTGCTGGTCTCAGGGGGAGGTGACGGATATGGCCTATCTTCAACGCAATTGCCGGTGCTTGGCCTTTCCGCGGCGTAAAGCTTTGCATTGTCTGGCCGGCATAAAGCAGTCATCGGATGCTCTCTCACTACTGCTTGCCGTGGTGCTCATGGCATTGCCGGGATTTGCGTTGGCGCAGCAGAAATTTCCAACCAAGCCGATACGCATCGTGGTGCCTTTTTCGGCGGGCGGCGGCACCGATACCATGGCGCGCGTGATCGCGCAGAAGATGAGCGAAAACTGGGGGCAGCCGGTGGTGATCGAAAACCGCACCGGCGCGGGCGGCACCATCGGCATCGCCATCGCGGCGAAGGCCACTCCCGACGGCCACACGCTGCTGGTGAGTTCCGCCGGTTTTGTGATCAACGCGGCTTTGCATCCGAACAAGCTGCCGTACGACACGCTCAGGGATTTCACCGGCGTGAGCCAGATCGGATATTCCACCTCCTCTCTGGTGGTGAATCCGGCACTCGGCGTCAAGACCGTCAAGGAGTTTATCGAATATGCGCAGGCGCGGCCCGGCAAGATTTTCTTCAGCTCCGGCGGCGCGGGCAGTTCGACGCATTTGAGTGGAGAGCGCTTCAGGCTTGCCGCCGGCATAAAAGCCATCCATGTCGGATTCAAGGGTTCGTCGGACGCCTTGCTCGAGGTGGTGGCGGGGCGCGTGCAATATGTGGTTACCGGGCTGTTGACCACACTGCCGTTCATCAAGGACGGCAGGATAGTTTGCCTGGCGGTGAGCACACCGGTGCGCTCGCCGTTGCTGCCCGACGTGCCGACGATCGCGGAAACGTTGCCGGGCTTCAAGCGGGAAGGCTCGCACGTGATGGTTGCGCCAGCCGGCACGCCGCGTCATATTGTCAATCAGATCAGCAGGGAAGTGCGGCGCATATTCGAACTGTCCGACGTCAAGGAACGTCTGAAAAATTTTGATTATCTGTTGTCACCGACCACGCCCGAGGAGCTCGACAAGATTTTGCGCGTTGACATTGAAACCTTCACGGAACTGGTTACGCTCGCCGGTCTGCGTGCAAAGTGAGCACAATGTTTGGCATAAATAAATGTACTGTGCCACTGCTGTCCGGAGATTTGCGAACAGCAGTGATCTAACCACTTGATTCTACGTACATAAATGTCGCGCACGAGTGTCACTGATTTCAATGTGTTGGAAACTTCCGGGTTTTTCCGGAGGCGGTTCGATGCATACAGGCAAATTGGTGTTCGCTCAATTGATGGAACATCTGCCGCTGCACACGTTTCGACGGTGCGTGGCGAAATACGCGGGGGCATACCCCACGCTCA
>CAMDLH010000137.1 GCA_945901405.1 Bordetella parapertussis
ATTGAGGGTCTTAACAACAAAGCAAAAGTCACTATGAGAAAATCTTACGGATTCCGAACGTTCAGAGTGGCAGAACTCTCGCTATATCATGTACTTGGCAAACTACCCGAACCAAAGCTCGCCCACAGATTCTACTGACGAACCAAAAGTTCCAATGTTTTTGCTAAATCCAGCTCAAGTTCATTCGTATGTGAAACGGCATGGCTTGATTGCACCTTCGGCCGACGTAGTAGTAAAAATTTGTACAGACTTGTTTCGCAAGAAAAAAATCGTAAAGTGACACAGCATTAGCTGCAAATCGGACTTTCTCAAAATCCTGTAATTCTCAATGATCCGCGACCCCGCCTCCTTCCAAATCCTTCTCGACACCATCGCGCGCCTGGTGCGCGAGAAACTGATTCCGCGCGAGCGTGAGGTTGCCGAGACGGATGAAATTCCTGCTGACATCATCAATGAAATGCGGCGCATGGGCTTGTTTGGCCTGACGATTCCCGAGGAGTACGGCGGCCTTGGCCTTACCACCGAGGAAGAGGCGCTGACCAGCATGGCGCTGTGCGAGGCGTCGCCGGTGTTTCGTTCGATAATGGGCACCAACAACGGTATCGGCGGCATGGGTATCGTTATCGACGGCACCGAGGCGCAGAAGCAGAAGTATCTGCCGCGGCTCGCCACGGGCGAGATCATCGGTTCGTTTGCGCTGACCGAACCCGGCTCGGGTTCGGATGCGGCGTCGCTCACCACGCGCGCCGACAAACAAGGCGATCACTACATCGTCAATGGTGCCAAGCGTTACATCACCAATACACCCGAAGCGCATATCTTCACGTTGATGGCGCGTACCGATCCCAACACGAAGGATGCTGGCGGCGTGTCGGCCTTTATCATCGAGCGCGATTCGCCGGGCCTTACCGTCGGCAAGCCCGATCGCAAAATGGGTCAGCGCGGCTCGCATACCGCGGATGTGGTTTTCGACAATGTGCGCGTGCCCGCGGAGAACGTGATCGGCGGCACGGAAGGCATGGGTTTCAAGACCGCGATGAAGGTGCTGGATCGCGCGCGGCTCAACATCGCTTCGGTGTGCACGGGCATCGCGCAGCGCTGCCTGAACGAAGCGCTGGCGTATGCGAAGGAACGCAAACAATTCGGCAAGCCCATCGCCGATTTTCAGTTGATACAGGCGATGCTGGCCGATTCCAAAACCGAAATCTACGCCGCGCGCAGCATGGTGCTGGAGGCCGCGCGTAAGCGCGACACCGGCGCGAACATCACGATGGAGGCGTCGTGCTGCAAGCTGTTTGCCTCAGAGATGGTGGGGCGCGTGGCCGACCGCGCGGTGCAAATCCACGGGGGTGCTGGGTATATGCAGGAGTATGCGGTTGAGCGGCTGTATCGCGACGTGCGGCTATTCCGGATATTCGAGGGCACGACGCAGATACAGCAATTGGTGATTGCGCGACATATGTTGAGGGATACTTAATTACGTCGCGGACGTCGTTCCGGGCTTGACCCGGAACCCAGTACGTTCAATCATGCGAAGCATCTGAAAAATGCGCCTACGGCGCGGCCTACAACCTGGATTCCGGGTCAAGCCCGGAATGACGATAATGGGGGAACGCATGTTTGCTACGCTTAAAGTTTGCCTTGGCGCCACGCTGAGTTTGTTTGCCACTATTGCGCTCGCCCAAACCTATCCCACAAAACCCATCCGCATGGTCGTGCCCTTCGCGCCTGGCGGCACGGGTGAGTTCTTGTCGCGCAGCATCACGCCGCGCATGGGCGAGTTGATCGGGCAACAGTTCATCGTTGATTTTCGCGGCGGCGCGGGCACCACGCTGGCGGCGGGGCTGGTTGCTGCCGCGCCGGCTGACGGGTACACCGTGCTGATTCAGACGTTCACCACGCAGGCCATCAACGAAAGTCTTTACACGAAGCTCTCCTACAACACGCGCCGCGACCTCGCGCCGGTGGGCTTGATCGGCGTGATCCCCATCGTGCTGGGCGCGCACCCGTCGTTGCCCGCGCGCACGCCGAAGGAGCTGGTTGCGCTTTCGCGCGCGCGCCCCGGCACGATCAACTTCGGCAGCCCCGGCATCGGCACGTCTTCGCATTTCGCGGTGGAGCTGTTCAAGCTCGTGTCGAAGGCGGACCTCACGCATATCCCGTATAAAGGGGCGGGGCCGGCGACCATCGATGCAATGGCCGGTTTTGTTTCGCTGGTGACCGATGCGGTCACTTCAATGAAGCCGCATCTGGACAGCGGCAAGATCAGGGGCATCGCCATCAGCAGCACGCAGCGTTCCGAAGGCGCGCCGCAGCTTGCGACGTTCGCCGAGTCGGGCTATCCCGGTTTTGAGGCGAGTTCGTGGTGGGGTATTCTTGCCCCGGCGCGCACTCCAGCTGCGATCATCGCGCGGCTCAACACGGAATTGAACCGATCACTCGAAGATGACGGAGTGAAAAAGCGGCTGTTATCGCACGGTACTACGCTCAAAATCGGCGCACCAGCGCAAGCGACTGAATTGTTCAATACGGAGTTTGAAAAGTGGGCGAAAGTGGTCAAGGCGATCGGAGTGCGTGTCGATTGATGGTAATGTAACTAATTGTTTTTATTCATGTTTTGTAAAGGAAGTTCCGTGGCATTTGAAAAACTGATCGAGGAGTTTCAACAGAAAACCGCCGAAGCCATCGGCATGGGCGGCGCGGCGAAGCTCGCCAAGCGCAAGGCCGAGGGCAACCTCAACGCACGCGAGCGCATCGAATATTTGCTCGACAAGGACACCTTCATCGAATCTGGAAGATTCGCGCGCAGCAATCGGCCCGAGGTCAAGCACAAGACGCCGGCGGATGGAAAGATCGCCGGCTTTGGCAAAATCCATGGCCGCGAAGTGGGGCTGGTGTCGAACGATTTCACCGTGATGGGCGCGTCCAGTGCGGTCATAAACATGAAAAAGATCAAGCACGTGAAGCAGACCGCCACCAAGCGCGGCATGCCTCTGGTGCTGCTGGGCGAATCGTCCGGCGCGCGCATGCCCGACCGCATGGGCGCGGCGGGCCGCGCCATCATCGCGCAGGACCCCACCGAGTATCAGCGCCTGCGCGAGTCGCCGTGGTGCTCGGCGCTGCTCGGCCAGTGCTACGGTTCATCGACGTGGTATTCGGCGATGTCGGATTTTGTGGTGATGCGCAAAGGCGCGATCATGGCCATCGCCAGCCCCAACGTGACCTCGATCGCAATCAACAAGCCGATCAGCGCCGAGGAGTTGGGCGGGTGGAAACTGCTCACTGGCGTGTCGGGCCTTGCCGATATGGCGGTGGATACCGACGAGCAGTGTCTCGATGCGATCAAGAAGTTTCTGTCATATCTGCCCAGCCACAACATGACGCCGCCGCCCGAGGCGCCGGTGCCCGAAGGCTCGGACGAAGCAAGCCAAAAAATTCTGGATATCATTCCCGAGTCGCGCAATCAGGTGTACGACGTGCGCAAGATCATCAAGGCCATCGCCGATAAAGACTCCACATTCGAGCTGAAAGAACGCTACGGCAAATCGCTGACCACCATGCTCGCGCGGCTTGATGGCAAGAGCGTCGGTTTCATCGCCAACAACCCGATGTTCAAGGGCGGCGCGCTTGACGCCGATGCCTGCAACAAGGTGACGAGCTTCATGGTGCTGTGCGACTCGTTCAACATTCCGCTGATTTTTATGGTGGACGTGCCGGGCTTTTTGATCGGCGTCGAAGGCGAAATTCGCGGCATGCCCGGCAAGGTGATCAACTGGATGAACGCGATGACCTTGGTCACCGTACCGAAAATCACCGTGATGATGCGCAAGAACTACGGTCAGGCCTTCATCAACATGGCGGGCGGCAAAAACGCCGATGAAATCGCCTGCTGGCCGATGGCGGACTTGGGTTTCATGGACCCGGCGGTGTCGGTCAACGTGCTCTACGGCGTTAAATTCGAGGACGACCCGGAGCGCTTCAAAAAACTCAAAGCCGAAGTCGAGCGCGACACTTCCGCGTGGGGACTGGCCGAATTATACGAAGCGCAAAACGTCATTGACCCGCGCGACACGCGGGCATACCTTATTCGCACGCTCGAAGTGCATCGCATGCGGCTGAAGAATGGCGTGGGCGAGCATTTGCTGCGGAATTGGCCGACGAGTTACTGACGCTTACCAGGGAACCGGTCGCCCATGCTGGTCGAAGAAGCATCCCGATGATTCAGGCGTTAGCGCGTCGAGCACTTTCAATATCCGCGCCGCAGCCGTTTCCGGCGGCTGAACGTCAAGTCCAGACTTCGCAAAGCGCGCCGACAGTCGCGTTGCCACGGTTCCAGGATGTATTGCCACGCATAGTGCGTCAGGCCGCTTGCGGCGCAATTCAATCGCGGCGCTGCGCACGATCTGGTTAAGTGCCGCTTTCGACGCGCGATAGCTATACCATCCGCCGAGACGGTTATCACCGATGCTGCCAACACGCGCGGACAACGTGGCGAAAACGCATTTTCCCGCGGGCGGCAGCATTGGCAGAAAATGCTTCATGAGCAGTGCGGGCCCAATGGCATTGACCGCGAACGCGCGCGCCATCGCGACGGCATCCAGTTGGCGCCACGTCTTTTCCGCGATGCAGCCCTCGCCTTCAAGTACACCCGTGGCGTCGATCACCAGCCGTAAATCTTCTCCGCGGCACGCAACATCCGCCGCTACGGCTTCGATGCTGGATGGCTGGCTCAAGTCGAGCGTAATTACGCTCGAACGCGCGTAGCAAAGAACGCTTGAAAAACCACGTTCGGCGCCGAGTTGCTCCGACAGGGCTTGACCGATTCCGCCGCTCGCGCCGAATACTACAGCGATGCCGCCCGGAGGAAACGACGCTGTAGCGGTCGCCGTTATCGCATTCAGGCTTTCTTTGACCACACAACGCACCAACCCTTGCCGTTTGCCAATTTGCCACCGACGGCTGCGCAAGCACCCCACGGGTCGGTAGCCTTTGCCTGGTAAAGCTGGCAGTTCGCGCAATTGCGGCCTGCGGCGTAAGCCGGGAATTTCTTAACATCGACTTTACTTGCGTCGTGCTTGTAGCCGAGCGAAACCGCGATTGCATCGGTCTCCTCAAGTCGCGTTGCCTGCGCGGAAGCGGTGCGGGTCGCAGCCAACGCCAGGGTGGCGGCGGGTAGTGCATAAAGAAAGTGGCGGCGTGTCGTCATGATGGCTCCTTGAAAAGCTATGCGAGTCGCAGGGGGGTGTTAAGGCAGAGGTTTTTCTGACGTTCCATAACAAGCGGCAACTGCGGGTGGGCGCCACCAGCGACGGATTCGCAGAAAGCCAGCATAAAAAAATTCGAGCGCTGCCAATACGGGGCGTATCGAGCAGATGCGCGCAAGCCAGGCGAAAGCCGGCAGTTGCTTCCAGAGTTCGACGAATGCCGTTGCGCCTGATACCAGCGTTCCGTCCGCGCATCGAACGTGGAGACGTCGTAACGCCGACATGCGGTCGAGGTCTCCGTTAAGCGCGGCATCCTCGCAGGCAGATGCGTCTACCCAGACCATGCTTTCTGCGCCGCGCAATCGACGGTAGGTGGCGATTTCGCGGCTGCAAACTGGACACGAGCCATCGAAGTAAACGGTGCAAGCTAAACGATGTGTCATAGGATCGACGCTGGGGGTGTGTTGGAAAATAGTAGTCAAAGTGGCGAGACGGTTGGCTGCGTAAGCCGCGGAGCAGTCGCTTGGGATTACTATGTATTGACGCGTCAGTCACCAGAAAGTTTCTGGTTCATTGACGGTTCATTTTTCACGAACGTGTAAACGCAATCTGAACGGAAGTGGTGTGGTGTTCGTTGCGTATCTCAGTGCGTCAGCAACTGCGGCTACCCACCGATGCCGTGGCGATCAGTTCATGGAGCAGCGCCATGGACGCTTGCCCGGAACAATTGAACGGATCCAACACTGCTTTCTCGGAATACTTGAGTAGTAGCGAGGCATTAACCTTTGCGATGTTCACCTGGCCCATGGTCCAGCCGCCGAAACACCGTTCGGCGATCTCTTCGTACAGCAATATCCGCACGCCATGATGCCGATTGTCGCGGACGATGGTGTTGAACAGTTCGCACACGGTGTCGCGGCCGCCTTCGATCACTTGCAGAAATATATCTTCGCTAAAACAAAGCATGCCGGTGATACCTTTCGGCGGATTGTTCTTGCGCGACTGCTCCAAAATGGAATCCACCACGGCAGCGGATAGCGGTGAGGGTGCGTGGCTGGCGTAGAGCAGGCGGACTAGCATTTGAGCCTCATTGCTTCAGATTAATGAGCGACAGGAATTCACGGCGCAGCGCGGAATTTTTAAGGAAAGAGCCGCGCATCACGCTGTTGATCATCTTGGCCTCGGTGTCCTTGACCCCGCGCCAGTGCATGCAAAAATGATCCGCTTCCATGATTACCGCCAACCCATCCGGCTTCACTTTGCTCATCAGCAACTCGGCCAGTTGCGTGATCGCTTCTTCCTGAATCTGCGGCCGGCTCATGATCCACTCGGCAAGGCGCGAATATTTGGACAATCCGATCAGATTCGAATGCGCGTTTGGTATCAGGCCGATCCACAGCCGCCCCATGATCGGACAAAAATGGTGGCTGCAAGCGCTGCGCACCGTGATGGGACCGACGATCATCAGCTCGTTAAGGTGCTCGGCATTCGGGAATTCGGTCACCAGTGGCGCTGGCATATAGCGTCCGCGAAACACCTCGGTCAAATACATCTTGGCGACCCGGCGGGCGGTATCTTGCGTGTTGTGATCGCCAGCGGTGTCGATTACCAGGCTTTCAAGGACGCCCGTCATTTTTAGCGCGACCTCGTCGAGCAGCGCCTCCATGTCGCCCGGCGCGAGAAACGCGGAAATATTGTCATTCGCGTGGAATCGCCGGTTCGCCTGTTGTATCCGTGTGCGAATCCGTTCCGATGCCGGCAAGCCGGGATGGTCTTTGGCGTGCGGCGTGAGGGCAGTCATATTCATTCTTGTGGGCTCGTCGCGGGTGGTGTGGCAACGCACCCCGTGAGGCGCGCCGCAGTGTATTGCTCCAGATGGAAAAATAGATCGCTTGTTCAGGCGGTTCAGTCTGGCAGCGCGATGCCCTCCGCTTCAGCGACGCGCACCAATGCGGCCTCCATCAAGGCGCGTGCATTGCCCGTGACTTGTTCCAGGTATTGATGTAACGCCGCATCCGCCGGACTGCGGTTCTTGCATTCAGCGCTGTAGGTTTCGAAGTTACCCAGTTGCACAAGCAGGTTGGCGATGTGATGCGGGCACTCGCAACTGAGCACGACCGAAGCCATCGCGATTTCGGCGAGTGCCTTGTTGTCAAAACGGCGCTGCGTAACCAGGCCGACCGTTGGTAGCGGGGGATGGGCGCCAACTTGCCGGGCGGAGGCAGGCGCGTTGCACAGCGATTGAACTTGATCCATATCGATGGGCGCGCGGACCAGCCGGCAGCCCGCCGCGCGTAGCTCTTGTTCGACGCGCGTCGAACCGAAGCCGTATTCCAAAACGATGCGCTGTGCTCCCACTTGTTGTGCCAGAGAACGGACCGCCTGTGGTGTATCGCGTTGCAGGGTGGGCAACTCCATCAGCAGCGTATCGGCCGTTGTGCCTCGCAGTGATTCCATGGCACGCGCTACATCGGGACTTGTCGCCACGATTTGCAGCGCCGGCATCGAATGACGCTCCAATCTCAAGCCGAGCGCCGAACCCACGACTGCAACGCGCGCGGGGGCGGCGAAGTGTTCGCCCGCGGAGCCAACCGGACGCGGCGTTGCGCGTGCAGCCTTGTCGAGCATCGTGCTCAACTGCTCGGTGTCGAGCGCGGCAATGGAGCCGATAGCGTGCCCGCAGTCGACAAGCTGCTTGATTATCGTCAGTCGCGCGACTTCTTCAGGGGTGTACAACCGCTGTCCCGTGGCGCTTTGACGTGGCCCGACGAGTTTGTAGCGGCGCTCCCACACCCGAAGTGTTTCTACGGGAATGCCCGTAAGTCTTGCAACCGCGCCGCTTCGGTACGCCGGCAGTGGGCCCGACGGGTATTGGCTATTTTCCATAAAACCCTTAATTGACCTGTATTTGAACTGATTTTAGCACGACCTCTATTAGAATTACAAGTTCATTATAAATATATTTCAATAAATACCTGTTCAATTGCAGCATATACTATATAATATCAGTTCATTACCAAATCAAAGGAGATACAAAAACACAACACGCCCGCATGCAGCAGTAAAACGCGCACTACAGATTTACTTCTACCGTTTGCCTCCCCTACTGCCCTAAGTAACGCACTCAATCCACATCAAGGAAACACCATGAAAAAACTGATCTCCACATTATTTGTTTCGTTAACTCTTACGTCGGCCGCGAATGCCGCTGACATTGTAGACACTGCCGTTGCCGCCGGTAATTTCACCACTCTTGCCACCGCTTTAAAAGCCGCCGGTCTGGTCGAAACCCTCAAAGGTAAAGGCCCGTTCACCGTTTTCGCGCCCACGGACGCGGCTTTCGCAAAACTTCCCCCGGAGCAGTTGCAAGCGTTGCTGAAAGATAAAACCAAGTTGTCCGCGATTCTTACTTATCACGTCGTGCAGGGTAAGGTGATGTCCAAGGACGTGAAAGCCGGCCAGGTGAAGACGGTGCAAGGTTCTTCGCTGACCGTCAGCACCATGGGCGGCGTCAAGGTGGATAACGCCAACGTTACCGCTGTAGATATCGTTGCCGATAATGGGGTGATTCACGTCATCGACAGCGTTGTGCTGCCTAAATAACAAGGCAACAAGGCGTTAGCAGCAAGGATTCGTCCGTTGAAATCTCAACGGACGAATCTGCGTCATTCCCGCTTATGCCGACTTTACTGTCCAGGTAAAGCGGTCAAATATAACGTCTACACGAGGACTACCACCCATGGCGAATTCTTTAGAAAAAGTTCTACAAGATACAGAAGCGAGTCTCAAGACTCTCAAGGCGCTTACGGATAACAGTTTCGATTCGATTTTGATCACGGATGCGATCGGCGGCGCCAAGATCGTATACGCCAACAAAGCATTCAAGAAACTCACTGGCTACGATCCGCATGAAGTCTTGGGTAAATCTCCGGCGATTTTGCAGGGCCCCGCCACCGACAAGAAAGAAATTGCCCGTCTCGCCAAGGCGCTCAGGAAAGACGGTCGCTTTGAAGGCAGGGCAATAAATTACAGGAAGGACGGGACGCCTTTCATTATGAACTGGCGTGTTCTGCCCGTTAGTGTCGGCGCACAGACCAAGTTCTGGGTTGCGATTCAGCGCGAAGCCCCCGCGGCCAGGTGAAAAAATTTCGCCCAACACTACTTGCGATCTGACATGGGCGCCAAAGTGCGATTTTTGTGCAGGCTCCTTATTGTTGCCGGTAACACGCTCACGGCGGTCGGCTGCGCGGGATTGCTGCTCGCGGCGACTGGAGTAATCAACCCCGAGTTGTTTTCCATCGGAATCTCGTCGGGCATACGCGTAATCGGCCCGGTCGCAATAACGGGTTGCCTGTTGAGCGCCATTGGCTATGGCGTTGCGGACTATCAATAACCTTATAACTTTAGGAGCACTTGTATGTTCAGGAAATCGGATTTTTTCATTCTTCTGGCAGTGATGATCTCGTTTTTTATTTCCGCGTATCTGTGGTTTGTGGTTCAAGACCGCGAGCAGGCTATCTTTACGGCGATCTGGATACCCTCGATATTCGGCTTTGGTATCTACTTCAAACTGGCGGCATTGCTGGGGAGGAGATCATGATGCCCATCGATCTTTTGTTCTGCGGTATCGCCGTATTCCTGTTGCTGGTTATCGGCGTTGGTTTTACGATTATCGAATTCAGCAAGAACAATTGAACCGTGGCTGCAATGTCTCAATGTCTGTACGCCGCGGCCAGCAGGGGGCTGTCCGATCCGAGCCGGATGGTGCTGCATCTTTACGGTTCGCGAGCTCGGTGCGAGAGCGCCCGCCGCGCAAAAATACCAGGCAGAAGACGATGAATGACCCCAGATGCTGTGGTTCGGGGGTATGCATCATCAGTGCGGAGGGTGACTGTTGGTGCGGCCAACAATGGGACGGTGACAAAATGTGTTCGAAGCCGACGGAAAATGGCGCCCGCAATGAACCGGACGAGCAAACGCATAAAACAACAAAACATCCTGGAGTTTCTAAAGCCCGTCTCCATCACGCTGAAGGCCGACCGGCTTCCCGGCGCAGGCTCGTGTCTCCATCGCCGTTATCATCCAGACGGTGAACGGCGGCTTACCCGTTATGTAAATGCAATACCTGCTGGGCTAACTGTCTGCCGCTAAGCCACGCGCCTTGCACCGTGCCATCATTTAGCCAGTCGCCACACAGACCCAAACCGCTAGCCGATTGCCAAACACAACCCTTGTTCAAAGGGCGCTCGGTGTCGGCAAAACGCCAGCGGTGTAACGTCCAGGCTGGCGGTTGCGGGGCGCCCAGTTGAACAAACGCTTGCAGCAGCGCCGCGGCTACCCAGTCGATGTCAGACTCAAGATGCGCTTCGCTCCAATCAGCGCTGGCATGCAGCACCCAGGTTTCTGTCTCGCCTCGGCCCGGTTTGCTGCTATCCCGGGCAACCCAGCGTAGCGGGCCGCGATTGACGAAGGCTGCATCAAACGGCAGTTCTAGCGCAGATGCAAAGCGCAGCATTAAAGCCCAGCAACCGCGCATAACAGCACTACCAGCGACTTCAGCCAACGCTGGCGCGACTGGCTGCATCAATATTACGGCCTGAGGTGCAGGAACCGCCAATACGACGCCGTCAAAGCAGCTATCCAGCCAGCCGTGTTCAGCCGAAAATAAATGCCAGCCGTCGATCTGGCGTTGTATTTGCTGGATCGTCGTGTGGGGAGTCAGCGCCAGGGCTTCGCACAGAAAATGAGCCGGTGACGTCATGCGTGGGATTCCAACAAAACGTTCCAACGCTTGATCTGAATCAGGAAGCGGCTGTTCGCCCAGCACTTGCAATTTGGGCGTCCACAGCCCAGCTACGCCCTTTTGCCGCCATCGCGCCACTTCAGCACGAAAGTCGGGGTGCCGCGCAGTGAAATATTGGGCGCCATGGTCACATTGCCAGCTATCTCCGCAGCGTGTGCTCATACGGCCGGACGGGCCGCCACTCTTATCGAACAGACTCGTTTTAAGGCCGGCCTTCTGCAGGACCACGGCGCAGGACAGGCCGGCTATGCCGGCCCCGATTACTGCGATATGAGGTATGCGATTCATGGAAGATTACGTCGACGAGTTACGTCTCAAGGGCAGGCGGCTGCAGTTGAATCAAATTGTTGACGATGAGGTGCTTTTCCTTGTTGTGCAGCATGGCGGCAGTCCATTGGTTAACAGGAGCCCGGGTTCAGGGGAGAGATCATCTATGGGCTGATGGCGAGTCGCTAACCATCATGTCGAGTCTGGTCTACCTGGATCAGTTTCCGGGTATCGATTCCCAGCCCTCTGGTTTTTTCTAACAACTGTTCCTGTATTTCCGCCGACAACTGCTTATTCCTCGCCAATATCCAGAAATAGTCGCGGCTGGGGCCGGCTACCAAGGCCCAGCGGTAGTGTTGCTGATCCAGCGCCACCACATGGTAGCCCGCATAGAACGGCCCAAAGAATGAAACCTTGAGTGATCCACGGTTTGTATCCCCGATCAACAAGGCGCGTCCCGTCACCTGCCGCCATTCGTTGCGCTTCACGTCATAGCCGCGGTTGATGACTTCAACACCACCTTGCGGCAGCAGGCGATAGTTTGCCGTAACGTCACTTAAGTTCCGTTCGAACGAATGGTCCAGGCGCGCAATTTCGTACCACTTACCCTGATAGCGGTTGATGTCAAACGGCGTGACGGCGGACATGCCTTCGGGCGGCACGGTAGAGCATGCGGTCATACCCAATAGCGAAGCGATGAGCAGGGCCGCCAGTGCCATGTGGCGCCGGCAATCGCCACGTGATATTGTCATATGGGCGGATTTCCTTGAGGAAAGTTCTACATCAGCGCCGGTCAGATTGCTCGGCCACGGTGTGCATGTCTTTGTCGCCGCGCCCTGACAGATTCACCAAAAGTATCTGGTCTGGCTTCATGCGCGGCGCGATTTTTGCCGCATACGCCAGCGCATGACTCGACTCCAGCGCCGGAATGATGCCTTCGAGCCGGCACAGATCGTGAAACGCCTGTATCGCCTCATCGTCGGTGACGGCGACGTACTCGGCGCGCCCGCTGTCCTTGAGCCACGCATGCTCCGGGCCGACGCCGGGGTAATCGAGGCCGGCGGAAATGGAATGGGTTTCGCTGATCTGGCCGTTCTCATCCTGAAGCAGATAGGTGCGGTTGCCGTGCAGCACGCCGGGCCTGCCCGCGGTGAGGGTGGCCGAGTGTTTGCCGCTTTCGAGGCCATGACCCGCGGCCTCCACGCCGATCAAACGCACGCCGCCGTATTGCAGGTAAGGGTGAAAAATACCGATCGCGTTGGAGCCGCCACCCACGCAGGCGATCACCGCATCGGGCTGGCGCCCGGCCAGTTCCGGCATCTGCACCAACGACTCGCGGCCGATCACCGACTGAAAATCTCGCACCATCATCGGGTACGGGTGCGGCCCGGCGACGGTGCCGATGATGTAGTAGGTATTCGCAACGTTCGTTACCCAGTCGCGCATCGCTTCATTCAGCGCGTCCTTCAGCGTCCTGGAGCCGCTTTCAACCGGCGTCACCGTCGCGCCCAGGAGCTTCATGCGGTAGACATTCTGCGCCTGGCGCTGGATGTCCTCGGAGCCCATGTAGACCACGCACTCCATGCCATAACGCGCGGCGATGGTGGCGGTGGCCACGCCATGCTGTCCGGCGCCGGTCTCCGCGATCACGCGTGGCTTGCCCATGCGTTTGGCTAGCATGGCCTGCCCGATGGCGTTGTTGATTTTGTGCGCTCCGGTGTGATTCAAATCCTCGCGCTTCAAGTACACCTGCGCGCCGCCGAAGTGATCGGACCAGCGCCTGGCGTGATACACCGGGCTGGGACGGCCCACATAATGTTTGAGTTCGTACTCGAACTCGGCGATAAACGCCGGGTCGTTTTGGTAGCGTGTGTAGGCCGCTTTCAGCTCTTCGAGGGCATCGATCAGCGTCTCGGCTACAAACATGCCTCCATAGGGACCGAAGTGTCCTTGCAGGTCGGGCAGATCAACGATTTTCATGCGGCATGCCGCCTTTCGATTAGATGGGATTGTTTTGCGGCGGCATATCGGGCCAGCGTAACCAGCCGCGCCGCCGCATGATCGGCAATGGGCGCGGGATAGTCGCGTCCGATGATGATTTGGGTGCGTTCTTGCTCCGCCGCATTCATGCGCCAGGGCGCATGAATGAATTTGTTTTCACACAGCGCCAGTTGCGGCAGATACCGGCGTATGAACTTGCCTTCTGCATCGAATTTTTCGGATTGCGTAACCGGGTTGAAAATGCGGAAATACGGCTGCGCATCGCAGCCGGTGGAAGCAGCCCACTGCCAGCCGCCGTTATTCGCCGCCAGGTCGTAGTCATTCAATCGGCGCGCGAAGTAGCGCTCACCCCAGCGCCAGTCGATGTGCAAATCCTTCACCAGGAACGAAGCGGCAACCATGCGCAGCCGGTTGTGCATGTAGCCGGTGGAGTTCAGTTGCCGCATGGCCGCGTCCACCAGCGGGTAGCCGGTGCGCCCCTCGCACCACGCGTTGTAGCGCTCTTTATCGTTGTCAAAACGCACGCCGTCGAACTCGGGCCGGAACGCATGCGCGACGACCCGCGGATGATGATGCAGGATCATGAAATAAAAATCGCGCCATATCAGTTCGCTTAGCCACGTCTGTGCGCCGCGCCCGCCTTGCTGAGCACGCTCCCAAGCGGTACGCGCCAGCAGACGGATGGAGATCGTGCCAAAGCGCAGATGCACCGACAGATACGAAGGCCCTTTGAGCGAGGGCATATCGCGGGTTTCGTGGTAGCGATCGATGCGCCCAAGAAAATCGGCGAACAGCGCAGCCGCTCCTGACATGCCGGGCATTAACGCCGGCAGTGACGCGCCGGGCTGACGAAAACCGATGCTCTCAAGGCTGGGCAGGTCGCCCGCGCCGCGCGTTTCGGCCCGCGCAAGCCGGCCGAGGCGCCGCGCCGACGGATGCGGCGCAAGGTCATCGGAAGTGAGCCGCCCCAGCCACGCATTCTTATAGGCGGTGAACACCGAAAATGGCCGCTTGTCCTGGGTTAGCACTTCATTTTTCTCGAAAATTACCTGATCCTTGCAGGTGACAAACGCAATGCCGAGCTCACCGAGCGCGGCGCGCACCGCGGCGTCGCGGCCAAGCGCAGCGGGTTCGTAGTCGTGATTGACGTATACCGCCGCGACCCGCAGCTTTTCCGCCAGCGCTGGAATGGTCTCGCTGGCATGCCCATGCAACACGATCAACGCGGCGCCGCGCGCGACAACCGCCGCTTGGAGTTGCGCGAGACTTTCACGGATAAACCACACCCGGCGATCAGCGCGATCGTCCAATGCGTCGAGGATGGCGCTATCGAACACAAACACGCAATACACCCGCCGGGCGTCACTTAACGCCCGGAACAGCGCGTGATTATCCTCAAGGCGCAGGTCCCTGCGCAGCCAGACCAAAGCGCTTTGGTTGGTTTGGTCCGAGCCAGGCACGTCATTATCCTAAAGAAATCATATTTGTCTTAGACAAATATAGAAAAATGCTATGATATAGGGAAAAAGGAACTTATACAATCATTTATGTCCAAGACAATATGAAAATCCCCAATGGCCAGCAGACCCATTTGGTAAACATCAGCTTCGTCGAGCGCGACACCGGCTTGTCGAAAGATGCCTTACGCGTGTGGGAGCGCCGTTACGGATTTCCAAATCCGGCTCGCGACAGCAAGGGCGAGCGGGTATATTCGGCGGAGCAACTGGAAAAACTGCGCGTCATCCGGCGCCTGATGGATAGCGGGGAGCGTCCGGGCAAGGTGGTGGCCGAGTCGCTCGAAGCGCTGAACGCGCGCATACAAGCGCTGCCGGCCAGTGCGCGGCTCACCAGCGTTGAGCACACTACGGCGGATGAGGCGTTGCGCTTGCTCAAGGCGCACCAGTTGGCGCAGTTGCGTCAGTTGCTTTCGCAAGCGTTGATGCGCCACGGCGTGCAGCGCTTCGTGCTGGAGGTGGTGGCGCCGCTGAACGAGTTGGTCGGCAATGCCTGGATTGACGGCGGGATCCAGATTTTTGAAGAGCATCTCTATGCCGAACAGATACAGCACCTGCTACGACAGGCCATCGGTTCGATGTCCGAGACTGGCCAGGGGCCGCGCGTGTTGCTGACCACACTGCCGGGCGAGCAGCACAAGCTCGGATTGTTGATGGCGGAAGCCTGTCTGGCGGCCGAGGGCGCGCAGTGCATCTCGCTCGGGGTGCAGACCCCTGCATGGGACATCGTGCAGGCGGCGCGCGCGCATCACGCGGATATCGTCGCGCTGTCGTGCAGTCAGGCCGTGCCGGCGCATCTGGTGTGCGCCGGACTTGCCGATTTGCGCCAGCAACTGGATGCGAACATTGCACTGTGGGCTGGCGGCAGTTTGTGGCGCCAGGCTCGCAAATCTGCCCCCGGCGTTGATACGCTGGCCTCGCTGGCCGATATTCCCGCCGCGCTGGAAACGTGGCGTATGCGCGCGCAAATTCAACCGATAACCATAAAGCGAAATCAGCCATGAGCAAAACCGTCGGTAAAGCCATCGGCTGGGCCGAACAGGGTTTAATCCCGGATGCGGCAATACGTGCCGGTATCCGTCGCCTGCTGGCGCGGCGCCTGATCGAGATCAACGCCGGGGATGCCGAGGCGTCCGCGGCAACCAGCGCCGCCTTTGTCGCGCACATTAACGCCTCGGCGGTGGCGGAGTTGCCGGGCAAGGCTAATGAGCAGCACTATGAAGTGCCCGCGGCATTCTTCAATGAAACGCTGGGCCTGCATCGCAAGTACAGCTCGTGCTATTGGGGGCCTGGGGTATCCAATCTTGACGATGCGGAGGCCGCCGCGCTGCGCATTACCGCTGAACGCGCCGAACTGGCCGACGGCATGCGCATCCTCGAACTGGGATGCGGTTGGGGGTCACTGTCGCTATGGATGGCGCGCCACTACCCGCGCGCCCGTATTACCGCGGTGTCCAACTCGCAATCACAGCGCAGCCATATCGAGGCCATGGCGCGGTTTCGCGGACTCGATAATCTGCAAGTGATTACCTGTGATATGAATACGTTTGATACCACTGCGCGCTTTGATCGCGTGGTATCGGTGGAAATGTTTGAACACATGCGCAACTGGCATGAACTGTTTCGCCGGGTGGGCGGCTGGCTCAATCCGGGCGGGCGCTTTTTCATGCACGTGTTCGCGCATCGCACCACCCCATACCTGTTTGTCGAGCACGATGCAAGTGACTGGATGACTCGTCATTTCTTCGCCGGGGGCATGATGCCCAGTGACGATCTGGCGCTGCATTTTCAGGATCACCTGCGGTTCATCCGGCGCTGGCGCTGGGACGGCACGCATTACGAACGCACGGCCAACGCGTGGCTTGCCAACATGGATGCACGCCGCGCCGCCGTGATGCCTGTTCTCGAGCAAACCTACGGCAAGGAACATGCCGCCCAATGGTGGATGCGCTGGCGCATATTCTTCATGTCGTGCGCCGAGCTGTTTGGCCATGAGCGCGGGCAACAGTGGTGGGTCAGCCATTATTTGTTTGAACCGCGGACATGAACACGCTGGCCGCCCCGCGCACGCCGAGCGTTGCGTTGAACGTCGTTTTGTTTCAGGCCGGCTGGTTCGCCTGTGTGCTAAGCGCCGCGCA
>CAMDLH010000138.1 GCA_945901405.1 Bordetella parapertussis
GTCCGCCCCGATCACCAGATCGAAATGCTTGGCCACCTTGTACTGGTTGATGATCTTCCCCGCTGCCAGACCGATGGCATCGGCCCCACCCAGCTTGCCCGTATCCACCCGCGCCTTGATCTTCGCCAGATTGAGTTCAGTCGCCACCATCAGATCCTCGCGCGTACGGCTGCATACCGATCGCAACTCGAGGAGCTATTTCTGGAATTGCGGAGCGTAAAAGATGACGTTATTGGAAAAGTCTGGAAGATGCTCCCAACAGAGGCAGCGCAAGCTGCATCTCAATGGGAAACCAATCCAATTACCAAAGAGATGAGGTCACTTTCTAAGCGGATAAGCGATGTACAGTTGGACATTTTTTCAAAAAAAACTCCGCGAAACATGGAAATTGCTCAGTTAGTACGAATTGCGGACAGGCAGCAGGAGCAACTACGAGATGAGATGAGAATGCTGGCGAAGCCCATTGTGGCCGGATGTCCGAGTCTGCATTAAGGCAGCCGTTCGGGAATCGCCAACGACTGAAGGCTATGTAGAATACCGAGTGACTAGTACGTCCGAGAGCCGCGAACGAGGCGGCTACACCCTCACATACTTGTCGACACGCCCCAGCTTGGTGATCCCCACATAGATATTCCACAGCCCATCAATGCCCATGCCATGCGTGGGCGCCACTTCCCAGCGCGCGAGCACTGTGCCGTTGCCATCGCGCACGCTGATGGCGGGTTTGCTGGTGTCCGTGGCCTGCTCGCCCAGATAGAAAATCCCGTTCTTGTCGAGCGCCATGTCGTTCGGCCCGCCCATGTCGGTCCACATGCCTTTGAACTTGCCGTCGGGCGTGAAAATCTGCACCCGCCGGTTGGCGCGGTCGCTCACATACAGCGTGCCGTCGGGCGTGATGGCCATCGTGTGCGGCAGGTGGAAGTCGCCGGGCGCGGTGTTGCCCGGCTGGCCCCACGATTGAATCAGTTCGCCGTCTTTCGTAAAACGATGCACGCGGCTGTTGCGGTAGCCGTCGGTCACATACAGATCGCCCGATGGGCCGGGCATCATCTCGGTCGGATGATTGAACGGCCCCGCCGCGCGCAGCGGCAGGATCGTCCAGTCCGTACAGCCGGTATCGGAATGCTGCCCGCGCGTGCCGAGCTGTTTGATCAACTTGCCGTCGAGGGTGTAGATCTGCGCCACGTTGTCCGTCTGGTCGGTGAGGTAGACAACGTCGTTCACGATCTTGAAGCCATGCGGGCGCTTGAACAGGCCCGCGCCCCAGGAGCTTAAGAATTTACCTTGGCTGTCGAAGATCAGCACCGAAGGGTCTTTGCGCTGAAAAATATACAGACGGTTTTGCGAATCCGTCGTCACCCGGCTGATCAGGCCGATGGTTTCGCCCTCGGGCAGTTTGGCAAAGTTTTCAACGAGTTCGTACGTGTATTTTCCCGCGCCGACTTTCATCACTGTTCTCCCTGTTCAATGTTAGGCGCAATAGTTCTCTGGCCGGCTCGCCCACAGTGCCCGAGCATGGGCGATACTATTGATCTTTCCAAAACACATTACACCGTTCGGGCTGAGTAGCCTGTCGAAGCCCTCTTGCGTAACCATGCCCTTCGACAGGGCGAACGGATTTGGTTTGTCACGAATTATGAAAAGTACAATTAACTTTATTCGTAGTCAGGCGCCATCAGGCGCCTTGGGGCCACACAAAATCAGGACGCAGGCCTTCATACACAGCGCGCCCATCATTCGGCTTGGGTACGCCGGTGGCGGGGTCGTAGAACGCGTGATAAGTCGCCGGCAGATTTTTGGCGTCGTAGCCCATCAGGTTCGGCACCACGACGCGAATGCGCTTCTGTTTATCGTCCAGCATGATGGGGGTGCCGCAGGTTTCGCACACGCACAACTCAAGCGGGCCATTCGGATTCTTGCTGTTGAACGGCATGCGTTTCAGGCTGTTGGCGCCCGCAACGGCGAGATCACTGTGTTTAAAAAACACCACATGCGTCGTGGGTTGATTGGTGACGCCCTTGCAGACCGAGCAATGACAGGTGTGATTGTCAATCGGATCCTTGTCGGAATGCGTTTGATGATGCGCACATCCGCCTACGTATTTGTGTGACATGTTTTGTCTCCCGGGAAATTGTGTCTGGTAAGGATTTATATATTCACATGACCGCGCTTGTTCGGCAAGGCTCAATTATTAACAATGTAGCGTCTGCCACCGCAAGCGCGTGCAGCGCGCGTTTCACCGCGCTACGGCTTCATCAACAACTTGCCCATCACCACGCCTGACTCAAACACACGATGCGCGCGCGGCGCTTCGGCGAGCGGAATGCGGTCGAAGATCGGTACCGTTAGTTTGCCCTCGGCCATCAGGCGCAGAAGGTCATGCGTGCATTTCGCGCGCAGCTCCGGCCAGTCGTCCATGGTGTGCATGGTGAAGTAACGGAACGCGCCGCTGCGCCACGGCGCTTTGTGGATGGCGTCGTGAATATTGCCGGTGGGCGTACCTTCGATGCGGCCATACAGCACCACCATGCCGAAGCGCTCGATGCAATCAAACAGCTTGGTGAAATGCGCGCCGCCCACGCAATCGATAATCAGATCGACGCCGCGGCCGTTGGTGAGCTTCAGCGCCTGCTCGACGACATCGCCCTGTTTGCGGTCGATGATTTCATCCGCACCCTGCGAGCGCACGAACGCCGCGCGCTCGGGCGAGCTGGTGACGCCGATGACGCGCTTGCCGTAGGCGCGCGCCAACTGCACGAGGCCGGTACCCACGCCCCCGGCGGCAGCGGTGATCAGCACCGATTCATACTGAAAACCCTTCAACGCCGAGTTAAGCAGATGCCACGCCACCTGATAGTTCGCAAGCCCGGCGACCTGATCGAGATCGACGCCCCCCGGTACCTCTGGCACAGGGTAAATCCGGTTCTCCGGCCCGGCGATGTACTCGGCGTAGCAGTTGGCGCGCTCCTCGAACTCGCGCGCACACACGAACACCTTTTGCCCCACGCGCAGCTTCGTGCAACCCGCGCCGGTCTCAACCACGGTGCCGCTCATCTCGATGCCGGGTATCAGCGGCAGCTTGGGCATCCACGCGTAAACACCGCGGCGCACGTAGGTTTCAGGCATGCACACGCCGATGGCGTGCGCTTTTACCAGCACCTCGCCGGGGCCGGGCTTGGGCGTGGGCAGATCGACATATTTCAGCACCTCGGGGCCGCCCGTTTCGGACATGCGGATCACTTTCATTTGGCCGCACCCAGCTCATAGCGCACCGCGATGGCGGCACTGGCGATCACCGCAAGATCGTGTCCTTCGCTCTCCGCTATATCGAGGCCGCCCTTGACGACATTTACCGTGACCGTGCCTCGCGGCAGGCTGGCCTTGACCGCGGCCGCATCGACCTTGCCGGGCTGCTGCACGCCTATGGTAACCTCGACTTGCATGTCTTTCGAGTTAAGGCCGAGCGAACTTATGAAACTCAACGATGAATGATGCAAGGCATCCTGCACCGCGCGCAGCGCGGCCTTGGTGTAATCGCCGCCGTGCAGATCGTTGCCTGCGCCCATTTCGAGAATGACGCGTTTCAATGCCATGGTGTTCTCCTTATTTCACGTCGAGGCGAACAATCGCCGCCGCGTGCGCGAGCACGGTGGAACCGGTGCCCTTGTCGTTGAATATTTCCAGCCCGCCCTCGAACACCTTCACCGTGCCGGTGCCGTGCGGCAGCACCGCCAGCACCTGCGCGGTGTCAACCAGATGCGGCTTGGGCACGCCGATCAGCACTTCCACCACCATCGAGTCGGTGTCCATGCCGAGAGCATCGGCGACATTGAGCGAGTTGTGCCACAGCGCATCACGCAACGCGCGCACCGCCGCCTTGGTGTAATCCGCGCCGCGGATGTCGGTGCCCATGCCAATCTCGGTCACCATTCGTTTCATGGTCATGCGTTTTCTCCTTTGATGTTATTACCGCGCGAGCGTAGCACTCCATTGCGCGTTCGTCCCAGGCGTGCGCCCTTGCGCCACACCTTGCATGGTATCGCCGCTGAGGCGGCCTGTGTACTGCAAGTTATTGATTTTAAATGATATTTCGTATCCTCGCAGTCGGCCCTCCTGGATCGGCACGGCTAGATTGTCGATCTGATAGCTGCCGTAGACCTTCTGGTACTCCTGCTCCAGCATGAGCCACGTGCCATCGGCCAGGCGCCATGTTCCCGCCACCCGCGCGGGCACCACGTACAGGTGCGCCACGCACCAGCTCTTGCACGGTTCGGTGCGCGCGGTTTCATCCGGCTCCCAGCCGCCGCCGATTTCGTAGGTGTTCGACACGATGCGTGCGCCGGGTTTGAGATTGATGAACTTGTGCGCGAGTTTTTCCAGATTCGACGGCAACAAAAACAGCGGCAACACCGTGGCCTGCGAGATGTCGGCCTCGAACATATCGCCGTGTATAAACGATGCCTTATCCGCGACGCCCGCCGCCTTCGCATTGCGTTTGGATAACTCGACGAGATCCGGGTTGTATTCGACGCCGAGCGCGCGCGCGCCGCGTTTCGCCGCCTCGATGACGTTGCGCCCGTCGCCGGAACCCAGATCGATCACAAAGTCGCCGGCGCCGACTTTTGCCATGTCGAGCATACGATCCAGCGTGGCGTTGGGCGTGGGTATCCACACCACATCCTTGCCAGGCTGGCCGTAGGCGGGCCGATAGTTGTCCGCGGGGGTTTGCGCGGCTGCAAGACTGGCGGCGAAGAGCAGCGCCAACGCACACCAGAACTGCATAGTTCGATGCCGCAAGTTCATATTTTGACGCCGCCGCATGGTTTGATTTTCTGGAGCAATCAATCATAGCGCGAATTTCCAGCAACGAAATTGCACATGACAGCCGTGCGCGTTTCAAGCAAACTCACGGTCATGCATACCACCACCGCATCCGCGCTGCGCCCCAACGGGTTTCCGCGCGTGGTCAATGTGCTGCTGAACGTCGGTCACGCCATCGACCACATGTTCCTGCTGATTTTCGCCACGGCGGTTGCCACCGTCGCGCTGGAGTTCGGCCACAAGGATTGGACCGAACTCATGCCGTACAGCGTGGGTGCGTTCATCCTGTTCGGGCTGGGCTCGCTGCCCGCCGGCCGCCTGGGCGATCTATGGGGGCGGCGCATCATGATGATTATTTTTTTCATCGGCATGGGTGTCGCGGCGATACTCACCGCGCTCACGCAAAACGCGTGGCAACTCGCGGCCGCGCTCACGTTGCTCGGCGCGTTCGCGGCGATTTATCATCCGGTGGGCATCCCGATGCTGGTGCAAAACGTGTCCAATCCGGGTGCCGTGATCGGGCTCAATGGCCTTGCGGGCAATCTGGGCATCGCGGTGGCAGCGCTGGTCACCGGATTTCTGGTGAAGTGGATCGGCTGGCGCGCGGCATTCGTCATCCCCGGTTTGATATCAATCGCGTGCGGCATCGTGTTCGCAATGACTTGCCCGAAGGAGTCCGAATCGCCCTCCAAACGCAAGGGCGGCAAGGCAGTGGTCACCTTGACGCCGGAGATGCTGATGCGCGCATTCGCGGTGATGACCGCCGCCGCCGCTGTCAGCACCGTGTTGTTTAACTTCACCACCAACGGCAACGCGCAGTTGCTGACCGAGGGTTTTCGCGGCGTGGTCGAAGACCCGGCGCTGCTGGGCGTGTTGCTGGCGATCATCTACGCCATCGCGTCATTTGCGCAAATCATCGTCGGCCGCTTGATTGACCGAGTGCCGTTCAAGCCGCTGCAAATATGGATATCGATAATCCAGGTGCCGCTATTGATCATCGCCGCGCATACGCAGGATTGGTGGCTGTTCGTGTCGCTGCTGGCGGTGATGGCGTTCGTGTTCGGATCAATCCCCTTCACCGATGCGATGATCGTGCGCTACGTCGATGACCGGATGCGCTCGCGCGTGGCGGGCATGCGGCTCACCGTGGCGTTCGGATTCAGTTCGGCGGCGGTGTGGATACTCGGCCCGATGGTGAAAGAGATCGGCTTTTCCAATTCACTGTGGATCATGGCCGGCATCGCCGCGTTGAAGGCGGCAATCGTGTTGCTGCTGCCGGAGGAGCCGGATGCTGCACGATAAAATCCTTTAAAAACAATTAGTTATGTCGTAATCGTGTCTGACCCTATTGCTGGGTTTAATCGTCATCCTTGGGGAATTGCATCACCAGCGCTTCGAGCCCAATGCTGCCCGCCTTGATTTCCAATGCGCTCTCGTCAGGCTCGACATAGACCATCGACCATTGCGGAAGCGTCTCTTCGTTCGACTGCATGCTGCCGTTGGCCACGAAAACATAGTAGCCGCCGCCGATGCCCGGGTCCGGCCCCGTGGCCGACATGCCGGCACCCAGACGCAGCAATCGCGCGGACAACTCGTCGGTAATCTTTTCTGTTTTCTCGGGATGGAAAACCTGCTCCCACGCAACTTCCTTGCGAAACTGCATCACCGGCCGGGTGGACAATTCAATATGGGGCGATATCCAGTTGCGCCGTTTGCTGGGTTTTAATTTTTCACGGTAGCCCGGCTTGCTGAGATACACCGGCGCGGAATCGCCTATGCGGTTACGCAGCGCGATGAACGTCAGCCCATGCGGCCCGGCGATGAGCGGACCGTAGGCGCTGTGATGATCCTTGTATTGCAGCATCAGCGGGCGTACTTCGGTCTTCGCCATCACCCCCGCGCCCGACGGAAATATCTGGAACTGGGCGACACCATGAAAGTGCGGCAGGATGGTTTCGTTCGCCGCCATCTGCGTCATCAAAGCCTGCGGGCCGGAGGCGATTTCAGCCGTGCTGTAGCGCGGCCCGAAATAAGATGAACCCCAGTGCTCGATGCCCGTGCCAGGTGAGATCACCGCATTAAGATTGTCGAGCACATCGGTTCCATTTTTGGCGTGGATCATGATTACGGTCTTTTGAAAAATTTGTTCCGAATAACGTCGCTGGTTAGCGGCCCTTGAACACCGGCTTGCGCTTTTCCTTGAACGCGGCGACGGCTTCGGTGTGATCCTCGGTCTGCGAGCAGCGCGCCTGATTGAAGGCTTCGTGATCGAGGCAAGCCGCAAAGCTCTCGGTCTCGGCGGCGAACAGATTGCGCTTGATGCCCGCCACCGCCACTTGCGGCATGTCGGCGATGCGGCGGGCGATTTCCATCGTGACATTGCGCAAATCGGCGTCTTCCACCACGCGGTTGACCATGCCGAGCCTCAGCGCTTCGTCCGCGCCTACCATGTCGGGCATCAGGAATAACTCGCGCGCCTTGGCGGTGCCCACCAGCTGCGTCAGCGTCCAGGTGCCGCCCCAATCGCCCGAGAGACCGATTTTCAGGAACGCGGTGGTGAAGCGCGCCGACTTGCCGGCAATGCGCAGGTCACAGGCGAGCGACATGCTCATGCCCGCGCCGGCGGCGACGCCGTTGACCATGGCGATGATGACTTTCGGATGCTTGCGCATCGCCATCGGTATCGTGTTGGAGAACTGAATGCCGCGCGCACGTGACTCATAGCCGCGCGCCGCGCGCTCGCCCATGCCCTTCACGTCGCCCCCTGAACTGAACGCGCGCCCCGCGCCGGTAATGACGATACAGCGCACGTTGCTGTCGTCGGCGTAGCGCTCCATCGCATTGATGAGGCCATGCCGTATGTCCATCGACAGTGCATTGAGCGCCTCGGGACGGTTAAGGGTGAGAACGGCTACGCCGTCTTCGATCGATTCAAGCAGGTCTGGCATGAGTTACTCCGTAGGTTAAGTGGGGAAATACAATCTCGATTATTGAATAGGTTTCAGCAGCCCGCCTTGACACCATCCACCGCGATAACGCGTTCACGGATCAGACGCTCCAGTTCTCCGCCCATGCCGATCTCTGCAAGCACGCTGGCGGCATCCGATCCAGGCTTGGCCGCGGGGCGACCAACGGTGACTGGCGTACGCGAGAGCTTCATGCCGGGCGCAGTGGTGGTGATGGGGCCAAAGCCTTCGTGATCGCGCGTGATGGCGAGGCCGCGCGCTTGCACCAGCGGATCGGTCATCAGTTCAACCAGGCTGGGTACTACGCGGTGCGCACCTATGCCGGCATGGTTTAGCACGGTCACCCACTCGGCGACACCGCGGCTTTGCATGCGCGCTTCCAGTTCGCGCTCGAGTTCCGCTCCGCTGCGCGTGGCGAGGTCGGCGAGTTGTGCGCAGTGTGCGAGTTCGCTTTCGCGCGCCGCGAGGAACAGCCAGCCGTCACTGGCTTGATAGAGGCGATTTAACGGCTCGCTGCCAAGAGCATCCTGGCCTTGCGGTTCGTTCCATTGTTTGCCTTTGTAATCCTGCAGCAGAGCCGATTGCAGCATGGTCGCGGTGTAGGCAAGCGCGCTGTCGACAAACTGCCCTTCGCCGGTGCGGCGCCGGTGCAGCAGCGCAAGCGCCACGCCGTAACACGCCATCAGGCCGGTGCCGTAATCGTTCGCGGCGAAGGGTGCGGTGGCAGGCTTTTCGGAGCCGTAGCGTACCTGCATGCCCGACACCGCTTGCCCGAGTTGCTCGTGGCCGGGGCGGCCGGCATAGGGGCCGATGTGGCCGAAGGTATTCATCGAGCCGTAAACGATGTCCGGCCGGCGCGCGCGCACCCGCTGGTAATCGATGCCGAGTTTTTCCGCGACACCGCTGCGAAAGTTTTGCAATACCACGTCGGCTTGATCCACCAGCTTCCAGAAAATTTCCAGGCCTTCCTTGGTTTTGAGATCAATTAACACGCTGCGCTTGGCGCGGTTGATGTCGTTGTGCCGCAGCACGGTGCGCGTGTGCGGGCTGTCGATCTTGATGACATCCGCGCCGAACTCGGCGAGCGTGCGCCCGCAGGTCGGCCCGGCCAGCACGATGCACAAATCCACCACCTTCACGCCTTGCAGTGCGGAGCGCAGCACTTCGTTGCCATCCGCTTGCGGTGCCGATTTGCGAGACGATATCTCTTGCAAAATCTCCGCGCGATGCGCATCGGTCTTCGCGCGCGGTATGCGTACCGCACCCGGCGTCAGCGAGAGACGCGTGTTGATGCCGGGGCCGCGAAAGCGTCCGAGTTCAGGGTCATCGTAGTCGGCGATGATTTTCGATTCCAGCGCCTGCGTGTGTTGCAGCCATTCGGCGCTTGAATGACAGATCACACCCTCGGAGCCGATCTCGGCGATGATGTCTTCCCACTCCTTGGCGGTACGCGTGCGCATCACTTCGTCAAACTTCTGCGCCAGCTCCTGCGGCGGCAGTTTGGCCTCGCGCCATTTGTCCATGCCGATGCTCTTGATGAAGGCTTCAAATCGCTTGTTGTTCGCCACATACATGAGCCAGCGCCCGTCCTTGCACGGCAGTTGGCGGCTCCAGTTAAATGCCGGTTCCTGCTCTGGTTTGCCGTTGACCAGCAAACCGCGCGCGCCGACCACGGTGAAGGTCGCGTCGAACAGCGGAATCTCCACGCGTTGGCCAAGCCCCGAACGCGCACGCTCGTTGAGCGCCATGGCAACCGTGACCGCGCACAGAAATGCCGCGTACGCCGAGCTGTAGGGAATGACCGTGTAGACCGGCTTGGCGCCGGATGTTCTATACGCACCGGTGGCGGCGCCCAGCACGCCTTCCCAGGCCCTCACCTGCGCACGCGGATCATCCGCGCCGAAGCCCGGCAGCGAACAGTAGATGAGACGCGGATTTACATCAGCTGCCGTCATCGCCGCGGCACCGAGGCCCAGGCGATCCATCACGCCGGGACGAAAATTCTCGATCACCACGTCAGCGCCCGCGATGAGTCGCCGCGCGGTGTCGCGATCCGCGTCTTTTTTGAGATCGAGCACGATGCTGCGCTTGTTGCGATTCCACGTCGCATTGGCCGGCGTATTCCAGCGCGGCCCGCCAGGCGGATCGATGCGTATCACGTCCGCGCCCTGATCCCCCAGCAGCATAGCCGCCATGGGGCCCGCGATGTATTGGCCAAAATCGATGACGCGTATACCTTGCAGGACGCTTGGCATGTTCCCTCCCCGTTGTCAGGTTCCGAACCTATCGCAAATCGCCACGATGGACAACCATATTCCCGTGACCGCCCTTCTGGAACGTATTGCGCGAAACTTGGCGGGCGGGGGCGGGTTTGACAGCGCCGCGCATTGTCGCCCATGATCGGGCGAACAACCACCGGACACTAAATGAGTGCAGTTCTATTCGACGCGCATGGCACCGCATACACTGATTGCGGAGCAGGCCCCGCGGTGCTGCTGATTCACGGTGTCGGCCTGAGTCATCACACATGGTCGGCGGTGACGCCACTGATCCTGATTGGCCGGCGCGTGATTGCGTTTGACATGCTGGGGCACGGATCGAGCCCGTTGCCGGGTGCAGACGTCATTCTCGGCGATTACGCTCAGCAGGCTTTCAGCCTGCTCGATCACCTGGGTATCGAGTCCTGCGCCGTGGTGGGGTTTTCGATGGGTGCGCTAGTGGCGCAGCAGATGGCGCTCGAGCAACCGCGCCGTGTACGGGAGATCGCATTGGTGAGCGGTGTGCACGCACGCAATGCCGAACAACGCGCGGCGATTCGCAAGCGCGCGGAAGAGTTCGCCGAGCAGGGGCTTGAGCCGTTTATTCCCGGCGCAATCGAACGCTGGCTCGCACCGGCGTTCCGCGCCGCGCACCCCGAACTGGAATCCGAAATCGCCGCTGCGCTGCGCGCCAATAATCGCACCGGTTACCTGCGCAGCTACTACATCTTCGCGTTTGCCGACGATACGCTCGCGCCCAGAGCCGGCGGAATCCGTTGCCGCACGCTGGTGCTCACCGGCGAACATGATTCCGGCTCCACCGCCGCGATGGCGCACGCACTGGGTGCGCGCATCGCGGGCAGCAAGGTTGTGATCCTGCCGGGGCTGCGCCATTTGCTGACAACCGAAGCGCCGCAACTGCTTGCGCGCCATCTTGATGACTTTTTGGAGCGGGGCCGCACGGATGTTTCATCCACTCATTGAGCGCGGCCACCGTCACCTTCGCACACCCGCATGGGGATACACGTGAAATTACATCGCACCGCATACGCCCTTCTGACATTGCTGATACTGGCAAGCCCTCTGCTGCACGCGCAAGGCTATCCCACGCGCCCGGTTACGCTGGTGGTGCCGTTTCCCGCTGGCGGAAGCTCGGACATCATCGCGCGCACTGTCTCGCGGCGTTTTGGCGAACGCCTCGGCACCTCGATCGTGATCGAGAATCTGGGTGGAGCGGGCGGTGTCGTCGGAACAGCGCGCGCCGTGCGTGCCGCGCCGGACGGGTACACGCTGCTGCTGGGATCGGGTTCCGAGATACTGAACAACAAGATTATCAATCCGAAAATCAGCTATGACGCGACGCAAGATCTTGCGCCGGTTGCGTTCCTGTGCACCGGGCCGATGGTGCTGGTGGGCCATCCTTCGCTGCCTGCCGCGACGGCGGCGGATTTGCTGCGCCTCGCACGCAGCCAGCCCGGCGCGCTCAACTACGCATCCGCCGGCAATGGCACGCCCATGCACATCGCCGGCGAGTTGATCAAGATGCAGGGCGGCATCTCGATGCAACACGTGCCGTACAAGGGCGCGCCGCCGGCCATCGCGGATGTGATGGGCGGACAGATGCATCTTGCGGTGGTGTCGCTGGTATCCGTGTTGCCGCAGATCAAGGCCGGGAAACTTCGCGCCTACGGCATCACCACGGCGGCCGGATCGCGCATCGCTCCCGATATTGCACCACTCGCGCAAACCAAGGCGCTGGCAGGATTCGATGTCGGCATATGGTGGGGCCTTTTTGCGCCGGCGAAAACGCCGCGCCCGATACTTGAGAAGATCGAGCGCGACATCATGGCCGCAATGGGCATGGAAGAAGTGCGCACGCGCCTCGAGCAGCAAAGCGTTACGCCGGATGTCCGCTCGGCCACCGATCTCGCGAAGTTCATGCAGGCCGAAGCCGTGAGGATACGCAAGGTCGTCGAGACCGCGGGCATCAAGGCCGAATAAAGACGCGCCTGTCTACGGCGCTGTCAGACCACGCCTTCCTGCTTCATGCGCCGCACGTCCGCGGGCGCAACGCCGCACAGCTCGGCGAGCACGCTTTCGGTATGTTCACCGAGCATGGGCGGGCGGGTGATGCCGGCGGGCGAATCGGACAGTTTTAGCGGACAACCCACCGTCTTGAATTTGCCGCGCGGCGGGTAATCCATTTCAAGAATCATGTCGCGCGCCTTCAGATGCGGATCGGCCAGCACCTCGGCGGTGTCCTGACACGCACCCGCGGGCACACCCGCGTCGCCCATCAGTTTCATCGCCTCGTACTTGCCGCGTGCGGAGGTCCATTCACCGACGATTGCATCCAGCGCGGCGCGGTTCGTCCAGCGGTCGTTCGCGGTTTTGAACAGCGGGTTGTTTTCGAGCTCGGGCCGGCCAAGCACCTTGCACACCGCGCTCCACATTTGCGGCGGGGCATAGATGTAGACCCAATCGTTGGCGCCGCCGGGCGCACACGGGTAGGCGGTGCCCGGCACCGTCTTGCCCAACTGATTACCCGCGCGCTCCGGCACGCCGCCGCGCTGATGCTCGCGCAGGCTGATGCGTATCAGGTTCAATACGGCCTCCTGCATCGACACTTCGACATGTTGACCGCGGCCAGTGGCGTGGCGCTGGTTGATCGCGGCGAGTATGGCGATGGCCATGTGCATGCCAGTGCCATTGTCGCCGATCGAGGGCCAGTTAAAAGTCGGCGGCCCATCCGCGAAACCGGTGACGCACATCGCGCCGCCCATCGCCTGCGCGATCGGCTCGAAGCTCTTCATGTGCGCGTGCGGGCCGTACGTGCCGAAGCCCTTGATGGTGGCGTAGATCAGGCGCGGATTGATTTTCTGTAGTTCCTTCCAGCCCAGTCCCATGCGATCCAAGGCGCCGGGGCCGAAGTTTTCAAGCAGCACATCGGATTGCGCAATGATCTTCTTGAAATGCGCCTTCGCTTCGTCGGTCTTCAGATTCAGCGTGAGGCTACGCTTGTTGGAATTGAACGCAAGGAAAAACAACTCATCGTTATTCTGCGCCCGCGCGATGTCGCCGCCTTTCGGCTCTTCGAGCTTGATCACATCGGCGCCTAGAAATCCAAGCATCTGCGCGCAGGCAGGTCCCGCCTGATTGTGCGTCATGTCGATTACACGTAAGCCAGCCAGGGCCTTGCTCATGGAAGGATTCTCCTTTGGGATATATATACTGTAAATGAGTGGGGCTGAAGGTTGTCCGCGCGTATTTCGCGTACGCGCGTACCGCATTCATACTTATGCGCGCCCGGTCGCTTTATCAATCGCGGCGAGATCGTCGCTGCTCAGCTCCCAATCTACGGCTAGTGCGTTAAGTTCGAGTTGTTCAGGCGAAGTGGCGCCCGCGATGATGCTCGCGACCAGCGGCCGCGACGCGAGCCAACTCATGGTCAGTTCCAGCAGCGTGTGCCCGCGCGCCTCGCAAAAGGCGGTGAGGCGTTCAACGATTTCCCAGTTGGCATTGGTGATCCAGCGTTGCGCCTGACGTTTCTCGCGCGTCATGCGCGCGCCCGCCGGCATCGGCGCATTGCGTTTGTATTTGCCGGTCAGCAATCCGGCGGCGAGCGGGGTGTGGGGTATCAATCCCAGTCCGCAGGCCTGCATCGCCGGTTGCAGATCGTGCTCAATCTCGCGGCGGAACAAATTATATTGATCCTGACAGCACACAAAGTGATTGAGATTATGCTGCTTCGCCGTCCAGTGCGCTTCGACCACTTGCCATGCGGCGAATGTCGAGCAGCCGGTGTAGCGAACCTTGCCCGCCCGCACCAAGTCATCGAGCGCGCGCAGGGTCTCTTCGACGGGTGTGAGCGGATCGGGGCGGTGGATGATGTAAAGATCGATCCAGTCCGTCTTGAGCCGTTTCAGGCTCGCGTCGATGGCCGACATGATGTAGCGCCGCGATGCGCCCTTCATCGTGCCGGCTTCATCCATCGGCAACCCGCATTTTGTGGCGAGCACGATGTCCTTGCGCCGGTCACCGAGGCAATCGCCGAGAATTTTTTCGCAATCGCCGCGGTTGCCGTAGGTGTCCGCGGTATCGATTAGCGTGATGCCCAGATCGAGCGCCTTGTGTATGACCTTGCGTGACGCCTCGAAATCGCATCGATCGCCACCAAAGTTGTTGCAGCCCAGTCCCGCCACGGAAACCCTGAGACCGGAACTGCCCAGATTACGTAGTTGCATCGCATTGACCTCGTTAATTTACGCTAATTGACTCTAGTTGAATTTTGCGCCGCTGCGCTTGACCACTTCGGCCCATTTTTTCATATCCGCCAGCATGAACTGACGGAAGGTTTCGGGATCGTTACCGACCGCTTGCGCGCCGTCGGCGGCGAGGCGCTTGACGAACTCCGGCGTTTTTACGTAGGCGGCCGTTTCGGCATGCAGTCTGGCGAGCAGCGGCTTGGGCAGATTGGCGGGAGCCATCACGCCATACCAGCCGACGACTTCAAAACCCGGCAACACCTCGGCCATGGCCGGAATGTCCGGCAACGCGGCGAGGCGTTTGGGCGCGGAGACGGCAATGGCGCGCAGTTTGCCGGAGCGCACCTGCGCCAGCCCCGGCGCAAGCCCGCCGAAATTAAAGTGGTACTGGCCCGCGATGAGATCGATGATCGCGGGGCCGGTGCCCTTGTATGGAATGTGCTGCGCCTTGACGCCGGTCATCATCTTGTAAAGCTCGCCCGCCATATGACCGCCGCTGCCGATGCCCGCCGAGCCAAAGTTGATCGGCTCCTTCGTGGTCTTGCTCCAATCGACGAATTCCTTCAGCGACTTCGCGGGATGCGAAGGGTTGACCACCAGTAGCGTTCCCGCCTCGGTCATTTGCGAAATCGGCGTGAAATCATTCACTGGATGGTAAGGCAGCTTGGGAATGATGGCGGCGTTCACGATGTGCTGGTGATACACCAGAAACAGGGTATAGCCGTCGGCGGCGGCGTTCTTGGTGATCTCGGCGGCGTTGACGCCAGAAGCGCTGCCACGATTGTCGACGATCGCCTGCTGCTTCCATGACTCGGTGAGCCGCGTGGCGAGCAGGCGCGCGAGATAATCCGTGGTACCGCCCGGTTGCGCGGGCGTGATGATGCGTATCGGGCGGCTGGGGTAGATGTCGGCGGCTGCCGCGCGGCCCGCTGCTAAAATGGCGCATAACACGCAGAGCATGCGAACGATGGTCGTAATGGCGGGCATTTTTTCCTCGATTTATCGTTAGTATGTCGTTGAATGTCGTTGCGCAATGCTACCGCAATGCAAACTCGTCTGCGTAGCACGATAGAGGTTGGCCGCATTCGCGGTAAGATATTGGCTTCCAGCCGAATACTCTGATACCAATAATATTTTCCTCGCAAGCTGCGCGGCTTGCGTACGTTGAACTTAAAATGAAACCAAAATCCACTATCGAACATCATGCCGATATCGTCATCATCGGCTTTGGCGCGGCCGGCGGCTGCGCGGCGATCACCGCGCACGACGCGGGTGTCGAAGCCGTCATTCTCGAAAAGCAGCCGGAAGCAAAACATTATTCCAACTCGCGCATGAGCGGCGGTGGTTTCCACAGCCCCAGCCCCGATGGCGACTTCGAATCGATCAAGGCTTACGCCAAGGCCATGTTCAGTGGCGAGAATCTGCCGCACAAACTGGAAGGCGAGCAGCCGGAATTCTCCGATGCACTGGCGCACGCGTGGGCGACCTATGCGCCGCAAAACGACGCCTTCATGCGCGGGCTGGATCCGCAGTTCAAGACGTTCATAAGTCTGGGTGCGGCATTCGAGGATTTCCCCGGTGCTGATCGCGCCGGCTACGCGTGCTTGAGAAGCACCTACGGCACTGCATATGAAATTGGCGCAAACCACAATACCAAGGATGCGCCCAAATCGCAAAAAGAATCCGGCGAGGCGTTTCACACGTGCCTGCTCACGGGCGTTACGTCACGCAAGGTACCAGTGCATTACGAGACCGTGGCGCAAAGTCTCATGGTGAACGAGGATGGCGCGGTGACCGGCGTTGTCGCCGAGCGCGATGGCGAAAAAATCACCTATCACGCGCGGCGCGCGGTGATCATCACCAGCGGCGGCTTCGAGTACAACGTGCGCATGCGCAAGGCGTTTCTCGACGGCCCCGGCAAGGAAGGCTGGGCATTCTACGGCTCGCCAGCCAACACCGGCGACGGCATCCGCATGGCGCTGAAAATCGGCGCTGCATTATCCAAAGTCGGCAGCGTCGCGGGGCGCGTGATTTGCGCGATACCCGAGCGGCGGCATGGCTTGAAGATCGGCCTTAACACTTCAAGTGTCGGCAAGCCCAATGAAATCGTGGTCGATAATCTGGGCAAGCGTTATGCCGCCGAACGCCGCATCACCAAGGACCCCAGCCGCTATATTTTTTACAAGGAAGCGCTGCAATTCGACACCGTGACGCTGACTTACCCGCGCATACCGTCGTGGATGATTTTTGATTCCAAGTTGATGAATAGTGGCGCACTGGTGAGCTCAGCCGCAGCCGCCTATAACGACATCGATTGGGACAAGGGCAATCAGAATGCCCTGAAGAATGGCTGGATTCTGCAAGGCGCAACCATCGCCGAGCTTGCGCAAAAGATACGCGAGCATCCCGAAAATAAAGAGTTGATGGATGCCAAGGCGCTGGAACAACAAGTCGAAACGTGGAACCGCTATTGCGAT
>CAMDLH010000139.1 GCA_945901405.1 Bordetella parapertussis
ACACACGCTCTGGGTTTACGATGCATTTGGGCTGGCTCCTCGAGTGATGGAGGGTTGTTTCGCAACTCCACTTTACCACTCGAATCGAGCCAGTCTTTTTTACATGAATTCAATCACTTACGGCTTAAGTAAGTGCCATTCGGGTCTGATACCAACTATACCGAGGTCAAGCAATGCTTTCTCGATAGCTTTGGCATTCCGAAAGTCGACTGCGGATACCGACCAGAAGTCCCTGTTCTTCCCGCCGGAGAGGTGGATGTGTATTAGGCTACCCGTAATAGTCACATGGCACTCGACACCAAGCAAAAATCCGAAACCTGGATCTTCATAGTCTGGCCAAGCCGAGATGGGATGCCGCAATGCGGACCATTCGTCACCGGTATAGGTTTTGCCCAGTAACGGACGCGGCGCATCAACCGGCAAACGCCGCAGAGGGTGCCTCATTTTTTCAAACAAGGTAAGCAATGCGTCGAGCCCACGGTAAGGGATCGAGGCGCTAAGTGTTTCTGGGCAATCACCATGGCCTCCGGGCGATGGACAGTAACGAAAGTAGCGCAACTCGCGGGCCCAACGCGCTTGTGTGGAGGCTGACGGGGAATACGGCACGTTCTGGATCTCCATTTCGCCAAACAGTCAGTTGCGCATACAACGTACGCTGCTCTGCGTGCCGTTCGTCGACGATGATACAGTTTTAGCCCGTGGGCGCCGCGGCCAACATTAGGAAGCACGCGATGCTTTCATTGAGGGCGCGAAGCCGGCCTGTTGGATCCTTTGCCCTGGTTCAATCTGGGACGCAGTTTTCTCGCGCTGGGCGTTTCCGAGGACGCAATTACATGCTTCGAACGCACCTCCCAAGTTTTGAAGTTCCGCGTTGCCACACAGAAGCGCTGGAGGGACTTGCACGAGCCACGAATCTTGCCGCCAATTTGCGCCAAAGAGAGCAGCACCTCATCTGCACTTGATTGATGGATGTCGCGCGAGTGGGCGATTGTTTGAGCACCGCGCATCATGTGGCATTTTGTTGCCGCGCCGCTCTGCGTTTTCTTAGCAGCGCATCACGACAGGCATTTTCGTGAGTGCGCTTGCGTCCATCGGGTAGCCCGGTGCGTTCGGCAATCCAGGCCGGAACGGCAATCCGCCATGAAGGCTTGACACCAAGCCTGGAAATTAGCCAGTAGATTCGCTGGCAGACCTCTTTGGGGTGGACCCAGGATGCCGTATCTCCCCTAATGATTTCTGGTCGCAGCAATTTCGCATGCTCGATCAGGCAGTGAAATTCGACCTCGGGACTTGGCCAGTCCATGACGCGCATGTGTTTGCTCCGGGCGCTGGCAATCGCATCCTCGATGCGCCGCAACTCAGCATGTTCGGAGGAGCCGACTTTCTTGCCTGTCGCGGCGTTGCGAGCGTCCCATATCCGGGTTTCCAGTTGACGAACGCCGGCAAGTGCCGGGGTCCATAGCTCTTCCGCCGTCCAGTTCTCCGCCGTGACTGCTGGATCGAGCAGCCGCTCGCCGCGGCACCACCGTTGCAACTTCTGCAGTTCTTCCCAGGCGGCGACATTGCCAGGGTCCGTTTCGAGACTCGCGATACACGACTGCATCCGGGCGCCATGCCTCCCGCGCGTAGAGTTTGACGCGCGTGGAAGCGCCGAGGATGCCGCGAGAATTTGAGTTCGGGAATTGAGCGCGGCAAGATCAGCGCAGGCACGCACCGCGCCGAAAAGGTTGTTGCCTCGCGAGCGGTGGATGCGCTCGCAGCGTGCGCGGGCATCGAGATGGCGCGGAAACCATTGTGTGAGTTCCTCGGCGCTTTGCCGGTCAGGGCAGCGCACGGCGGCGCTGATGCCCGTGGTCACCGAGCCGATAACCACCTCGCTGTCGCGCTCGTGGGTATGATGTGTGACCGAGTGCATATGCATCCACCAGAACAGCGCGCACGTCGGGCACTGACGGATCTCGATGACGTAGGAAGCGCTTTGCCGGTCGTCGTCAAGGCTTATATCCAACCGTTGCTGATCGACCAGACGCGTATGGACCAGATCTTCGTGCTGGCAACAGTATTCAGTTTGCAGCAGATCGCAATCGCACTTCGGCTCCGGCCCGGTGTAGGCAAAGTGGTCGCTAATCCGTTGGTAGGGGTGGGGCGGTGGCATGAAATGGCGTCGAGTGGGTTAGTGTGGAAAGGCGCGCCGGAAGGGCCTCGCAAAAACGCTATCGACGGGCCGCGATGAGCGGCATGTCTCCGAGCCCCCTAAAGGGTACAGGAATTTAAACACCATCTTTGACCAAATAAGACAGTATCCCCGCGCGGACGAACCGTCAACCGCGCGCCGCGCGCTTGTGCGTGGCGGCGGCTACGAGCGCAACTTCCCATCGATGTGGGTCGTGCCGTTGCGCTACGCTGTTTTACGCTTGGGCACGACGTTGCCTTCGCGGTTGACGCTCAATCTTTCGCTGGAGATCGCCGGGCGCGTGATGTAGCGGCAAAGTTGTACGATGCCCTTGCGATCTTCGGCCTCGTAGCGCACGCCCGCGTGCAGGCTGAAGCCGTGCCCATCGCGCGCAGCACATCACGCGATCCGCGATCACGCGAACGATGCGGTTCGCTACGCTCATCACATCCTACGCGCTGATTTGTGTTTGATCGCCCGCGTTTGCTCGGCCTGCGTGGCAACCGCAAAGCCCGATACCTCGCGTCCCCATCACCAGCCCGCGCTCCTTTTGCAAAAACATCCGCTGCCGATGTGTTTGAGCGCGAACCACTTGACGACGCCGACGATCCGCTGCTAAAACCCGATAACGAGACCGCCACGCCGCATCTGCGATACAGGGAGCACGATCAAATGGCGCATTGTTTTTCGATCAGTCTGAACGCGTGCCTGCGCTTGCGGCGGGCACACCGTATGGCGCGGTCAATTCCGCGGCACCGAAGGTTACACACTGACATGCGCACACTCGCCATTGTTGCCGCCGCCGCACTGCTTTGCGTTGGCGCCCTCGGCCACGCGCAGCCCACGTGGCAGCCGCAGCGCCAGGTTGAAATCGTCGTCGGCTCCGGCCCCGGCGGCGGCAACGACCGCAACGCGCGCGCGCTGCAAAAAATCCTCGCCGAAAACAAGTGGCTGCAAAATGCCTCGGTGCTCAACAAGGTGGGCGGCGGCGGCTCGATCGCCTACACCTATGTGCACGGCCACGCCAACGACGCGCATTATCTCGTGTTCGTGCGGCAGGGGTTTCTTTCCAATCACATCCTGGGACGCAGCACGATCGGCATGAACGACATGACGCCAATCGCCATGCTCGGCACCGAGGCGAGTTCGATCGCCGTGCGCGCAGGCAACCCCACTCTGAAAACGCTGGCCGACGCGCTGGACCGTCTCAAGCAGGACCCGCAGTCGCTCACCACCTCGCTCGGCAGCACGCGCAACGGCTCGCCGCATATGGTACTGGCAATGCTGGCGCGCGCCTCCGGCATCGATCCGCGGCGCATGAAGCTCGTCACCTTCGCCGGCGGCGCGGAGTCGGTGACGCAGTTGCTCGGCGGCCATATCGACATGGCCGCGGTCTCGGTGGACAACACCGCGCCGCATCACAAGAGCGGCGCGATGCGTATCCTCGGCGTGTCTTCCGCGCAGCGCCTCGCCGCCCTGCCGGATGTGCCGACGTTGAAGGAACAAGGCCACGACGTGGTGGTGGGCGGCTTCACCATCGTGCTGGCGCCGCGCGGAATCACGCCCGCGCAGATCCAATACTGGGAGAATCTGCTCGAACGCGTATCCAACACCGCCGAGTGGAAGCGCATGATGGCGGCCGATCTTCAGGACATCGATTTCCGCAAATCGGCGGCCACGCGCGAATATCTGAAGCAGCAATACGAGATGTCGCGCACAGTGCTGGGCGAAATAGGCGCGATGAAGTAGGCGCCAAAATGACATTAACTGCGCTACGATCCGCATTGCGATCCACGCTTGGCGCAAGCTGACCGCTGGCGCGATAATGCGCCTGGCCCTGCGGTTTACCTCCCTTCAGTAACATTCCTCCACGCGCACGACACACCCGATGACCTCTCCCGAATACGACTACATCATCGCCGGCGCCGGTTCCGCCGGCTGCGTGCTGGCCAATCGCTTGACTGCATCCGGCGAGCATCGTGTGCTGCTGCTCGAAGCGGGCGAGGATGACCGCTGGATGTGGATCAAAATCCCGGCGGGCATCGCGCACATACTCACTGGCGAGCGCGCGATCTGGCGCTTTCAGACCGCGCCCGATGAAAAAGTCGGCGGGCGCAGTATTTTTTGGCCGCGCGGGCGCGCGCTGGGCGGCTCCAGCGCGGTAAACGGCATGATCTGGGTGCGCGGCGATCCGTTGGAGCTCGACAACTGGGAGTCGCTCGGCAACCCGGGCTGGGGCAGCGGCAACATTCTGCCGTATCTCAAACGCATGGAAAGTTTCGCGCAGGGCGATCCCAAGTACCGCGGGCACGACGGGCCGATGCATATCACGCGCTATCTTGACCGCGACCCGCTATCGCAAGGCTTTATCCAAGGCGCGCAAGAGGCCGGCGTGCCCTTGGTCGAGGATTACAACGGGCCGCGCTTCGAGGGCGTGAGCTACCTGCAATACAACACCAAGGGCGGCTGGCGGCGCCACACGGGCGACAACTATCTGCGCCCGGCGATGAACCGCCCCAATCTGAAAGTCGAAACCGGCGCGCTGACGCAGCGCGTGTTGCTCGAAGGCCGCCGCGCCGTAGGCGTGGTCTACCGCAAGGGCGGCCAAGACGTCACGGTGCAAGCACGCCGCGAAGTGCTGATGTGCGCGGGCAGCGTGCAGTCGCCGCAACTATTGGAACTCTCCGGCATCGGTAACGGCGAGGTATTAAAACGCGCCGGCGTGGCGGTAACGCACCATCTGCCCGGCGTGGGCGAAAACCTGCGCGACCATCTGCATGTGCGGCTGGGCTTCGAGACCAATCTGAACATCACACTCAACACCATTTTGCGCAATCCGCTGCTCAAGGCGAAGATGGGCGCGCGCTGGCTGTTCCTGGGGCGCGGGCTGATGAGCACGTCGTCGGCGACTTCGATGGCAATCGCGCGCAGCAGCCCCGACCTGCCGCGGCCCGACATCAAGATGCAATTGCACCAGTTGTCGATGGCCAGCAGTCATTACGGCGGACGCGAGGGCGCGCGCTCGATTGCCGAGCGCATGGGCCTGGACCCCTATCCGGGGTTTTCCATCGGCTGCTACTGCCTGCGGCCGGAATCGCAAGGCTCCGTGCATATACGCAGCACGGACGCCAGCGCGCCGCCGGAAATTCAAGCCAACTATCTCTCGGCCGAGCACGACGTGCGCACCATCGTCGCCGCCCTGCGCATGATCCGCAAGATCGCCGCGCAGCCGGGCCTCGCACAACACGTCGTGCGCGAGACACGGCCGGGGCCGGAGGCCGCGAGTGACGACGCGCTGCTCGACCATGCCCGCGCCACGGGGCAGACCTCCTATCATCCGATCGGCACCTGCCGCATGGGCACGGACGCGCGCGCCGTGGTCGATGCGAAACTCAAGGTACACGGCATCGATGGGCTGCGAGTGTGTGATGCCTCGATCATGCCCACCATGGTGGCCTCCAACACCAACGCGCCGTCGATCATGATCGGCGAGAAGGCTTCTGATCTGGTTTTGGCGGATGCAAAAAATAGTTGAACTGCGTATTGAACGCGTATGATAAGAAGTACATTCTAGGAGAGCAAAATGAGCTACGAGCATATTCTGGTTGACAACGAAGACGGCGTCGCCGTCATCACGCTTAACCGCCCGGACAAATTAAACGCAATGAACCGCAAGCTGGGGCAGGAACTGCATCACGCAGTGAAGCAGGCGGAGGCTGACGATGCGATAGGCTGCATCGTGATTACCGGCGCGGGGGATCGCGCTTTCACGGCAGGCGGCGACATTCACGAGCAATTGTCGAATGACGCAAAGTACTCGGATCAACAACTCGACGAGATGCGCGACAACAAGCAGCGCTATGAGATTTCGGCGTGCGCCAAGCCGACCATCGGCATGGTCAATGGTCTGGCCTATGGCGGCGGCGCGGTGCTGGTTTCATCGCTCGATATGCGCATCGGCTGCGAGGGATCGAAGTTCCGCTTTCTTGCCGCGGCGTATGGCCGCATCAACAGCACCTGGACGCTGCCCAATCAGGTCGGCTGGCCGATGGCGAAGGAGTTGCTGTTTACAGCGCGCATTGTCGGCGCGGAAGAAGCCTACCGCATCGGGCTGCTCAATCACCTGGTGCCGCGCGAGCAACTGCGCGCGAAGACCATGGAGATCGCCAAGATGATCGCCGCCAATCATCGCGGAGCGGTGGTAGGTGTCAAGGCGCTGCTGCTAAAGCAGATGGGGCAAGGGCTGGAGGCGCAGTTCGATGCGGAGCACGAATACACCACGCACGTGCTGCGCGGCGCCAAGGCCAAGGACGCCTTCCCCGAGTTCATGGCGCGCAAGGGCTTGAAAGCGTGAACTAACAGGTAAACCACCGGCGCCGGCATCTCGCGTTTGGATTCTGACCGCCACAAATTAAAGGAAAGGGGAGAATCATCATGAAGATCAAAGCGGCAAATGGTGTTGCTCGAATTCTGAAGGCCGAAGGCGTGCCATGGGTGAGTTGTTTTCCCACCAATCACGTGAACAACGCGCTCGGCGAGGAAGGCATGCCCATCCTCATGATGGGCGAGGAGCGCTTCGCGGTGGCGGTAGCCGACGCGTTTTCGCGCGTGGCTTGCGGCAAGCGCATCGGCGTGTGCACGGTGATGTCGAATCTTAACGCCGCCGGCATACAGATGGCCTATGGCGCCATCGCGCAGGCGTGGGAGGATTCTTCCCCGCTGCTGGTGATCACCGAAGGGGTGAGCCAGGGTGCGAGCCGGCACACGCATTTCAATATCGCCGAGGCGCTAAAGCCCGTGACCAAGTGGGTGGGCACAATTGATAAAGCGGAGTTGGTGCCCGACTATATGCGCCGCGCGTTCACGCACCTGCGCTCGGGCCGGTCCGGCCCCGTGCTGCTGATTGTGCCGCGCGATCTTGGCGAATACGATGAGGCGCAGCATCCGTATGTGCCGGTGAAAGGCTGGCGCGCCGGGCCCGACCCTGATGATGTCAAGGCCGCGGTCAAGGCATTGCTCGCCGCGAAGGACCCGCTGTTCTACATCGGCGAAGGCGTCTACTACGCCGACGCCACCGCCGAGTTGCTGGAGTTCGCCGAGATGGTGCAGGCGCCGGTGCTCACAACGTTGAAGGGCAAGGGTACGTTCCCGGAAAATCACGCATTGTCGGTGGGCATACGCGGCTCGCACGCAGCGCATTTTCTGAACAAGTGCGACCTGCTGTTTTCTATCGGGTCGAGCCTATTCCCGAACCGCTTCAGCCACGCGATACCCGATCCAACGAAAAAAACCATCGTGCAGTGCACGGTGGACATGCTCGACATCAATCGCAGCTACGAAACCAGTCATGCGGTGATCGGCGACGCCAAGCTGACGCTACGTGCCTTGATTGATGAATTCGCCAGGCAGGCCGGCGGTGCGCGCAAGAACGCCGCGCTGATCGACGAGATACACGGCGCGAAACAAACGTTTCTGGCGAAGTTCCGCCCGCTGATGGAATCAAGCGACAAGCCGATCAACCCGTACCGTGTCATCGGCGACCTGATAAAAGTGCTCGACCCCAAGGCATCGTTCGTCACCGCCGATTCGGGCAACACGCGCGACCAAACCAGCACGGTATACGAAGCGCAGATCCCGCGCGGGCATCTCGGCTGGGGCAATGTTTCGACGCTGGGCTTCAGTCTCGCGGGTGCCATCGGCGCCAAGCTCGCGTATCCCGACCGGCAGTGCGTATGCATCACCGGTGATGCGGGCGTGTGCTACATGATGGGCAACTTCGAGGCGCTGACGCGCTACAAGATCGGCATTACCGTCATCCACATCAACAACGGCGGCTACTCCGGCTACGGCCCAGGGTTTTGGGGCGGCGGGCACGACCCGCACACGTGGAAGGTGTCCGATCACGGCACGGCTTGCATGGCGGCGATGGCGCGCGCGTTGGGCATGCACGGCGAGGATGTCACCGAGCCCGCAGAAGTCATCCCCGCGCTTAAACGCGCACTCGATGAAAACGCGAAGGGCCGCCCGGCATTTCTCGAATTCATCTGCTCGCATCACCCGGTGCACGGCGGCTGGGTCGGGCGCGAGTAGCCGGCAATCAAACGTGCAGCGCCTCAATCAGCGCTGATACGTCATCAAGCGTGTCCAGCCGCTCGCACAGCGCGATCACGGCGTCACGTTTCTCCGGCGGCAGGCGGCCCACGGTCAGCTTGGTGAATTTCTCCGCCACGTCCTCGCGGTGCACGGGGTTGTCCTTGTCGCCGCGCGTCTTGCCCCACTCCGAGAGCAGCGTGCCGTCGGTGAGTTCGATTTCGACGGAGTTTCCGTGCACGTAACCTTTGCCGTCCATCGCCGGGTCGTGAATGAGCTGGATACGCTTGATCAGCTCAAGCACGCGCGGATCGCGAATCTTCTCTTCGGTGAACTGCGCGGTGAACACATCGTTCTCCAGCAGCATGATGGCGCACACGTAATATAGATTGAGCTGCGCGGAGGTGATCGTCGTCGGTGTGTACGCCCAGCCGACGTTTTGCAGATAACCGCGGCCCAGTTTGATGCGCACCTGTTTTACCTGTTCCACGGGTATCGGATGTTTCTTGCGTAGTTGCCTGATCGCTTCGAGCGAGCCGTGATTGGGCACGCGCGTCGCCCACATCTTGAATCGTACATCCGCCGTGTGGTACTTGCTGCCCGCGTCAAGCGTAAGCTGCGCGAGGTCGTACGCTGCGGGCTTCTGGTTGCCCGTGTGCGCCGACAAAAAGCCTCCGTATTCGGCCTCGAACACATTCGGCGCGTTGGTAAAACCATTGTGTGCGAGCAGTGCGGCGAACGTGCCGGCGCGCGCGGCCTGCCCCGCGAGCAAACGTTTGCCCATGCCGCCGTGATGCGTGAACATGAGACTCGCCGCCTGCTGGCCGGCGTGTCCCAGCGCATGCACGGTGTCGTCCGCGGACAAACCCAGCGCGCGCGATGCGCTCGCCACCGCGGCGAAAGTGCCATAAAGCCCGGGGCCGTGAAATCCGAGGCCCTCGTGCGGCACGCGGCCAACACTATTGTTCACGCGCGCGGCGGTCTCAACACCCATCACCAGTGCGTTGATGAGATCGGCGCCGGAGAGTTTGCCCGTGTGCTGCGCCATCGCCATCGCGGCGGTCAGCGTGACCGAGCCGTTATGCCCGCCTGGCCCGATGTCGTCGAGCTCGAAGGCATGCACCGCGGTGGCATTGATCATCGCCGATGTCGGCGCAGAGAACTTCAGCGGCGTGCACCACACCGACACACGGCCCGGCGCTTCCATTGCCTGCGCGGTGGCGCGCAGCCGCTCCGACCACGGCAGCGATGCGCCGTAAATACCAACGCCGAGCGTGTCGAGAATGATGAGTTTGGCATGCTCGACTACCGGCTTAGGAAGATCGGTAAATTTGCTTGCGGCAATAGTTTCAGCAAGCGCTCGCGTGTAAGGGCCGTCCATAATTTGTCCTTGAATAGGCTGTAAAAAAACGATTATAGTCGCTCATGTTCCGCTACCTGCAATCACGCATACGCGGCACGGCGAGGCCCGTGCCGGGCGCGCCGCCGCGCGGGCTGATTACGTTTTATTGGCATTTCGTGCGCCAGACCAAGGGCTGGTACGGGGCCATGTTCGCCACCAGTCTCGCAGTGGCGCTGATCGACACGGTAATTCCGGTGTTCATCGGCAAGCTGGTGTCGCTGATGGAAGCCGCCGACCGTCACGCGGCGCTCGCGCAACAAACGCCACTGCTGATCGGCATGGTGGCGCTGGTGCTCATCGTGCGCCCGCTGGTGCTGCTCATCGATGTGGCGATACGGCAGAACGCGCTGATACCGGGTGTGACCAGTATGATCCGCTGGCAAAGCCATTGGCACGTGGTGCGGCAGAACTGGCCGTTCTTCCAGAACGACTTCGCCGGGCGCATCGCCAATCGAGTGATGCAGACCGCGAACGCGCTGCGCGAGAGCGTGATGTCGGCGATACGCGCGATCTGGTACATCGCGGTGTATGGCATCAGCGCGCTGGTGCTGATGGCGCTGGCCGATTGGCGGCTCGCCATTCCAACACTGGCGTGGTTTATCGGCTACAGCATTTTTCTGCGTTATTTCGTGCCACGCATGCGCGATCTGGCAAAGGCGAGCTCCGAAGTGCGCTCGATGGTGATGGCGCGCGTGGTTGATAGCTACACCAACATCCTCACCGTCAAACTGTTCGCACGGCTCGCCGACGAAGACGCCTATGTGCGCGAGGTGATCGACGAGCATCAGGTGGCAATCGGCGCGCACATGCGGCTCATTTCGCAATTCATGTTCTGCCTGTCGGCGATGAATGCGCTGCTGCTGACCGGCACCGCGGCCATCGGAATCGGGCTGTGGGTGGAGGGCACGGTAAGTGCTGGCGTGGTCGCCACCGCACTGCCGCTGGCGTGGCAGATCGCCAACGTCGCGGGCTGGGTGAGCTGGGAGGTCACCGGCATTTTCGAGAACATCGGCGTGGTGCAGGAAGGCATGCAGACGATTGCAGTGCCGCACAGCGGCGTTGATCGCCCCGGCGCGGCTGAACTCAAAACCCCGCGAGGCGAAGTGCGCTTCGAGGATGTTTCGTTCGATTACGGCAGACAAGATGCGCGGCCCGTACTCGATCACGTGAGTTTCACCATTCGCCCTGGCGAACGCATAGGACTTGTCGGCCGTTCGGGCGCGGGCAAATCCACGCTGGTGAACCTGCTGCTGCGTTTTTACGACCTTGAACATGGTGCAATTCGCATCGATGGACAGGACATTGGCAACGTCACGCAAGAGAGCCTGCGCGCGGCCATCGGCATGGTGACGCAGGACACGTCGCTGTTGCATCGCTCGATTGCCTCCAACATTCGTTATGGCCGCTCAAGCGCCACCATCGACGATGTGCGCGAGGCCGCGTACAAGGCGCAGGCGCACGACTTCATCGTTGGCCTGCAAGACTGGACCGGGCGCACCGGGTACGATGCGCACGTGGGCGAACGCGGCGTCAAATTGTCAGGCGGGCAACGCCAGCGCATCGCCATCGCGCGCGTGGTGCTGAAGGACGCGCCGATACTCGTGCTCGACGAGGCCACTTCCGCGCTTGATAGCGAAGTTGAACTTGCGATTCAAGAACAATTGCTCGGCCTGATGGAAGGCAAAACCGTGATCGCCATCGCGCACCGTTTATCCACCATCGCGCGTATGGACCGGCTGATCGTGCTCGACGCGGGTCGCATCATCGAGCAAGGCTCGCACGACGAATTACTGCGGCTTGACGGGCACTACGCAAAATTATGGCGGCACCAGTCGGGCGGGTTTCTGGCGGGCGATGTGATTGCGACCGAAACTTCGAGCGACCTGCCCGATGCGCCGCCACCCGATGAAACGCATGTGGTCGCAACACCCGAGCCGGGGACGGATGATGCGCCGGTGGTGACGCGGGCGTGAATTACGTGACGGCCGATTAGGTGTCAATCGGCCTCGTGCATTTGCGACGTCCTTGCGCTGGGTGAAAGTTTTGTGTAAAGTAATGTGTAAGGAGTGACACATGGCCACTAATCTATCACTGGATCCTGATCTTATCGAGCGGGCGCTCGAAGTAAGCGGTGAACGCACCAAGAAAGCGGCGGTTACCCGCGCGCTCGAGGAGTTCATCGCGCGGCGCAAGCAAAAACGTCTGCTTGAACTGATGGGCAAGCTGGAGTGGGATACCTCCTTTGACTACAAGGCCGAGCGCTCACGCTAGTGGCTTTATTGGTCGATACCAGCGTCTGGTCGCTTGCGCTTCGCCGCGACGCGGAGACAGCTTCAGCCGAAGTAAGCGCACTGCGCCACGCTATCGAAGGTGGAGACATTGTTGTTACCACCGGGTTGATCCTACAAGAACTGCTACAGGGTTTTTCCGGGCCGCGGGCGCGCAAGGACATCATCGACCGGTTTGGCGCGCTGCCGATTATCAGTCCTGATCGCCAAGACCACATCGATGCCGCGGAGTTGCGCAACAACTGCCGCCGTAACGGTGTGCAAGCCGGAACCATTGACGCGCTGCTCGCTCAGATTTGTATTCGGCATTCATTGACACTGCTGACGACGGACAAGGATTTCACCTACATGGCAGCGCATTGCCCCATCAAACTGTGGGCGGCCTCGTAGACGTAAAAAACGACACGCCTACTGCTGCGGCACCTTGGCCTCGCGCACCACGCGCGCCCATTTGTCCGTTTCCACCTTGATGAACGCGGCGAATTGTTCAGGTGTCGAGGGTGCGGCGTCGATTCCGTTTTCGAAAAGACGGCGCTGTGTGTCGGGCGCGGCCAGGGCCTTGTGCAGATCGGTGTTGAGCTTGGCGAGTATCGGCTTGGGCGTGGCGGCGGGCGCGCACAGGCCGTACCACACTGTCACGTCGATGTTGACACCCGATTCGATCATGGTCGGCACCTCGGGCATGTGTACGCTGCGTTTGGGCGAGGTGACCGCGATGGCGCGCGTGCGTCCGCCTTTCATGTGCGCGAGTTGCGATGACATGTTGTCGAACATCGACTGCACGTGGCCGCCGAGCAGATCGACGATCGCGGGGCCTGCGCCCTTTTAGGGCACGTGCACGAAGTCGATGCCGGTGGTAAGGCGAAACAGCTCCATCGTCATGTTGGGTGAGCTGCCGGTGCCGGGTGACGCGATGGTGAACTTGCCTTTGCTCGCCTTGGTATGCGCGACAAAATCGTTGACGGTTTTTACCGGCACAGACGGATGGGTTACCAGCACATTGGGCGTGGTGCCGATCATCGACACCGGGGCAAAATCCTTGTAGTGATCGTACGGCAATTTTTTGTAGAGCGAAGGTGCTACACCATGCGACCAGATTCCGCACAACAAAAGCGTGTAACCATCGGCGGGCGCTTTCGCCGCGATGTCGGTGCCGATGGTGCCGCCAGCACCCGCGCGATTGTCGAAGATCAGATGATGCCCCCACAGCTCGCTCATTTTGGCCGCGACGATGCGTGCGGCGATATCGACGCCACCGCCGGGCGCGAAGCCCACGAGCAGCCTTCCCGGCTTGGTTGGGTACTGTGGCACTTGCGCTTGCACGACGCTTGTTCCAAACATCAATGCAACGCTCAGCGCCGCTGTAATTGATTTTTTCTTTTGCATTTCCGTCCCCCCATCGTAGATGGCCAACTCGATGCTACGCCGCGCCTGCGCACGCTACAAATGCAAGTTGCCTGCCAATTAGAGTAATTGAAATTTATCAATAAAAACAAATACTTATGAAAAAATATTAACATTCACCGAATGGCATCAGTCCAGCTTCACGCCCGCGTCCTTGACGACTTTCTCCCACTTCAAAATCTCAGCAGCGACATACGCGCCGAATTTCTCCGGCGTGCCGCCCACCGCCTCCAGCGTGAAATCGGCGAAACGTGCTTTCACGCCCGCATCGTTTAACACACGATTGTATTCGTCGTTGATGCGGCGCACCGCCGCGGCAGGTGATTTCGCCGGCAGCCACAGGCCGTACCAGCCGCTGTAGTCGTAATCCGGCAGCCCCGATTCGGCGAGCGTGGGAATTTCCAGCGCGGTTTTTGCGCGTGTCACCGTGGTGACACCCAGCGCGCGCACGCGGCCCGCGCGCACGTGCGGCAGCAACGTCGCCATGTTGGCGATGAACATATGCACTTCGCCGCCCATCACGGCGTTGACGCCGGGGCCGGTGCCTTTGTACGGCACGTTAAGCAGCTTCACCTTCGCCTGCATCTGAAAAAGCTCGCTCACCAGATGGCCGACCGAGCCGGGGCCGCCCGATGCGTAGCGCACTTCCTCCGGCCGCGCGCGTGCGAGCGCGATAAACTCCCGCACCGTTTTCGCCGGCACTACCGGATGCACAACGAGCACGCTCGCTGAGTTGGCGATGTGTATGACGGGCGTGAAATCCTGCGCCGGGTCGTACGGCAGCTTCGCATACACCGCCGGCACGTAGGCGAAGTTGACGGTGGAGATCAGCCACGTGTGGCCGTCCGGCGGCGCCTTGGCCGCGGCGATGATGCCGATGCGCGTGGCGCCGCCGCTGATGTTGTCGACAATGACGCTCTGCCCCAACGCTTCGCCGACCTTCTGCCCGGTAAAGCGCGCGATCAGATCGGTGCCGCCGCTGGGCGCGCTCGGCACGATCATGCGTATGTTCTTAGACGGAAACTGCGGCGCTTGCGCGGCCGCCGCACCGGCCAGCAGTCCCAAAGAGAGCGCCTCAAAAAAGTTATTTAAAAACAGATATTTACAATCACTCGCCATGGTAGATCGAATCAAGGCAGAATACGCACACAACAAAGGGGAGAACTCAGGTATGAATCGCACATCAACGCATTCGATTCTAACTGCAATCGCCGCGGCGGCCTACGCGTGCACCGCGCTCGCCGCCGACCCCGCCTATCCGACAAAACCGATCCGCTTCATCCTCGGCTATCCGCCCGGCGGCGCCAGCGACGCCACGGCACGCATACTCGGCGCGCCGCTTGCCGCGCGGCTCGGCCAGCAAGTGGTGATTGACAACCGCCCTGGTGCGGGCGGCAACATCGGTGCGGAAATCACCGCGCGCTCGGTGCCCGATGGCCACACCTGGATGCTCGGCAACAACGGCATCCTCGCCACCAATCAGGCGCTCTACACGAAAATGCCATTCGATTCGCTGCGCGATTTCGCCACCGTCGGGTTGGTCGGCATGCAGCCCAGCGTGCTGGTGGTGCACCCCGCGCTGCCGGTGAAAACCGTGCGCGATCTCATTACGCTCGCCAAGTCGCGTCCCGGCGAATTGAATTACGCCTCGACCGGCACCGGCACCGCCGGGCATCTGATCGGCGAATTGTTCAAGGGCCTTGCCGGCGTGAGCTACGCGCACATTCCCTACAAGGGCGGCGGGCCGGCGGTGATCGACACCATGAGCGGACAAGTGCAGTTTCTGTTCGCCACGGCGGCATCGGTGATCCCTTATATAAAAGCGGGCCGCCTGCGTGCGCTGGCGGTAACTTCCGCCGCGCGCTCGCCCACGCTGCCCGATCTGCCCACGGTTGCCGAGGCCGCGCTGCCGGGCTTCGAGGCGACCACTTGGCACGGCATCGTGGTGCCGATCAAGACGGCGGATGCCATCGTCGCGCGCATCAACGCGGATCTGAACGCCGTGCTGTCCGCGCCCGACACGCGCGAGCGTCTCGGTTCGCAGGGCATAGAGCCGCGCCCCGGCACGCCGGCGGAATTCAACAAGTATCTGCGCAGCGAGATTCCGAAGTGGACGAAGGTGGTGCGCGATTCCGGAGCGAAGGCTGAATAGGGAGTTTTGAGTGTTGAGTTAAAGGCGCCATGCCACGAATGCAGTTAACTCAACACTAAACACTCAAAACTAATCACTCACGACCAATGGATGCCAATATGCAGATCAAACACGTCATTTGCGCCGTAGCGTGCGGCACTGCCTCCCTCGCCCATGCCGCCGACCCCGCCGCCAATTACCCACAGCGCCCGGTGCGCATCGTGTCCGGCTCGCCAGGCAGCACCGCCGACATCACCTCGCGCTTCATCGGCCACAAGCTGGGCGAGCGCTTGAAGCAGCAGTTCGTGATCGACAATCGCGCGAGCGCGGGCGGCATCGTCGGCGCGGAGATCGTCGCCAATGCGCCGCCCGACGGCCAGACGCTGTACGTCACGGGTGTGAACACGCAGGTGAGCGCGCCGCTGCTCTACAAGAAAATTTCGTTCGATCCGTTGCGAGACTTTGCGCCGATATCGCTGATCACCAATTCCGGGCTGGTGGTGGCGGTGGTGCCGTCGATTAATGTAAGCACGCTGAAGGAATTCGTCGCGCTCGCCAAGTCGCGCCCCAATGGCCTGCTCTACGCCTCGGCCTCGCCCGGCACCAGCAGCCACCTCACCGGCGAACTTTTCTCGCAGATGCTCGGCATCAACCTTGTGCATGTGCCGTACAAGGGCGCGGGCTTCACCATCACAGCGCTGTTAAGCGGCGAAGTACAGGCGGCGTTTCTCTCGACCACCACCACCAACGCGCAGATCAAAAGCGGCAAGCTAAAAGCCATCGCTCTGCTCAACGACAAGCGCTTTCCTGGCGCGCCGGATATTCCCACCGCGCTGGAGCAGGGCTTCAAGGGCCTGGAGTCCTACGTGTGGTTCGGCCTTTACGCGCCGGGCAAGACGCCGCGCTCCATCATCGACAAGTTAAACCGCGAAGTCGCCGCCATACTCAAGCTGCCCGAAACGCGCGACGCCATGCTCCTGCAAGGGGCGGAGGTGGTCTACACCACGCCAGAGGAATTCGACAAGTTCCAGCGCGCCGAGATCGTGAAGTGGGGAAAGGTTATCAAGGACGCGAAGATACAGCCGCAGTGAT
>CAMDLH010000140.1 GCA_945901405.1 Bordetella parapertussis
GCATTTTGGTGCGAAGATTTCAGGGAAAATGCCAGCTATGCCCCACGCTTGCGCAAAAAACTACGATTCCGCGCAAATCTTCGTGGTGAAAAATACCCCTAAAAACCCGCGCTGCTATAGAGGCAGCCGAGGATTACAATCAAGCACTATTTACGTCTCAAACGGGCGAAGTAGGCAGAAACGACTCGGCCGTTGAATACTTTACGCGGGTGACCACGGGGCCGGCGGCAGCGCTCGCGCGCACCGCGCTGAGCTGGCGTCATACTCCGCCAGAGCCGCAAAGCAAGACCACGCTGGACGTAATCGAGCGCGGGCTGCTGCCCATCTACCGGATTTTTCTCGACGACTACGAAATACGCCTCAGAGATTATGGCCGGGTTGATCTCGCTGAGGCCTTGAGTGCCTGGCGCAAGCAACTCGCAAGTCCGTGACTCCCGCGAAGGTGAGCATGCGCGGATATTCAGGGATTAGCCTGATCAATTGTTGTTAAATAGACTAAAACACTCATTACAAATGTCACGAACATCGCATTGCCCTTGAGCCGTCATCGACTTTTTTACATTGCACGGACGCGCTGCTAACATGCCTGCAAATCCACGGTCATAGGGAGCCTGTCATGCGTGACGTAGCACAAACAATCCGGGGGATCGTGTCAACAACCCCGCTTTTGTTCCTGGCGACACCGGCGTTTGGCGCGGCCTCACCGGGTGCGCAGGCGTATCCAATAAAACCGATTCGATTGATCGCCCCCAGTGGCGCCAGCAGCAATCTGGATTACCGCGCGCGTCAGCTCGCGCAAAAACTCTCTGCCAGCCTCGGGCAACAAGTCATCGTGGACAACCGGCCGGGGGCTAACTCGATTATCGGCACCGAGGTGGCGTCGCGCGCGGTTGCGGACGGCTACACGCTATTGCAGGCCTTTCACGCGCTCGTAATTAATCCGTTTCTCTATCATAAACTGCCTTACGATGCGGCAAAACAATTCACGCCCGTGGCCGGATTCAACAGCGCGTGGGTTGGGCTTTATGTCAACCCTACAGTGCCGGCGAACTCCGTCAAGGAGCTGATTGCGCTTGCCAAATCGAAGCCGGATGACCTGACCTGCGTATCAACAGGCAACGGATCCGGACATCATCTGTCTTGCCATCGCTTCAATATGCTGACTGGCTCAAAATTGAGGGCAATTCATTACAAGGACTTAGGCCAGGGCATTACGGACATGCTCGGCGGGCAAATCACCATGGCATTCGACGCTTTACCGCTGCCGCTGCCGCTGATCAGGGCGGGAAAGCTGAAAGCGCTGGCGATTTCCGGCCCCAGCCGCCCCGTTTCGCTGCCGGCGCTGTTGACTTTCACGGAGGCAGGATTGCCGGGATTCGAAATGGTGTACTGGAATGGCGTGATGGCACCCGCCGGAACGCCTAAACACGTCATCGACTTGATTAATCGTGAAACCAACACCGCACTGAAATCACCCGACATCCTGCAATCCCTGCTTGATACCGGATCGAACCCGCTGGGCGGATCGCCGGCGGACTGTGCCGCGTTCGTTAAAGCGCAGTCGGAAAGATGGGGCGCGGTCATCAAGGATTCCGGCGCGCGGCTGGATTGATAGTTCTTTTTCAAAGCGAAATCGAATCACGCCATGGCGGAAATACTCGGTCTGGGCCTCACGCACTATCCGGGGCTGTACATGCACGAGGCGGACATGCCCGTGTTCCTGCGCCGCACGCTCGCGGGCAAGCGCATGCCCGGGCATCTGCGCGACCCGCGCAATTGGCCCAAGGCGATGCAGGACGAGTGGGGCGACGACGAGGGCGTGCGCGCCGGGCGCGAGCATCGTGAGCGCTGCCTTGCGGCGACACGGCGGATACGCGCGCGACTCGATGCGTTTCGCCCGGACGTGGTGGTGATCTTCGGCGACGACCAGTACGAGAATTTCGTCGAAGACATCGTGCCGCCGTTTTGTATTTACATCGTTGATGAGATGCAATCGCGTCCCTTCGATGTGCCGCCCGCATCACCGATGCCCAGGCGAAACATCTGGAACGAACCGCTCGACAAAGTGTTCACGCATCGCGGGCACGCGGAGGCCGCGCGATTCATCGCGAACCGGCTGAACGAAGAAGGCATGTCGCTGCCCTACGCCTATCGATTGCGCTTTGAGCGCGGCTTGGCGCACGCGTTTATCAACACGCTGCTGTTTCTTGATGCGGATCGCAGCGGGTTTCCGTATCCGGTGGCGCCGATCCATGTGAATTGCTACGGCGGCGCGCTGGTGCGCTCGCACGGCGGAAGAATCGCGCCCTCCGAGATCGTCAACGAACCCGATCCCCCGGCGCCGTCCGCGGCGGCTTGTTTTGATGTGGGGCGCGCGATAGGCCGGGCGCTGGCCGCCTCGCCGTGGCGCGCGGCGATAGTCGGCTCATCGAGTTGGTCGCATGCGTTCTTGACGCCCAAGAACAACAATATTTTCCCTGACCACGCGAGCGACCGCGCACGCCTGGCGGAGTTGCGTAGCGGCAATTTTGCCTGCTGGCGTGATCTGAAGCGCACGCAGCTTGAAGACGCCGGCCAGCACGAGTTTCTCAACTGGGTAGCACTTGCTGGCGCGATGGCCGGGCTGGGGAAAAAAGCGGAAGTCCTAGATTACGTCGAGAGCTACGTATTCAATTCCAACAAGTGTTTTGCGGTGTTCGCCGGCTAAGCGCCACAGCGCTCAGCCGGCCGGCAAAACGCATCAACCCGCCGCGTTCTGCCTGTTCTTGCCCTCGATCGATTTGATCAATCCATCAATGCCGCTCTTGGTGATCTCGGTATTGAACGAGCCGCGATAGTTAGTTACCAGACTCAGGTTCTCGACCACGACATCGTAGACTTTCCAGCCGCCCGCGGTCTTCGCCATGCGGTAGCTGATCTCGATCGCTTTCGCGCCAGATTCCTTCACAAACGTGCGCACGGTCACGTCGTCGTCCGTGGGCTTCACCGTCAGCGGGCGCACGTCCACCGAGTGCTCGGCCTTGCCGGCGCTGTTGAGTGCAGTGGTGTAGGTATTCACCAGCAGCGTGCGAAACGCGGCTTCGAGTGACTTTTGCTGCGCGGGTGTCGCCTCGCGCCAATGCCGCCCAACCGCCAGGCGTGTCATCGCCTGAAAGTCAAAATGCGTGACGACTTTTTTGTCAACGAGATCGTTCAGCGCGCCTTTGTCCTTGTTGCTTTTGATCACGGCGAGCACTTCATCCACCGTGGTTTTCACCAGCACGTCGGGCGCGGTCACTTGCTGCGCCAGCACGGCGCTGGCGGCTACGAATGTCAACACGCCGAATATTGTTTTGATTCTTTTGATCATCGCTTTTCCTTTGCCGGGTTTGTCATGCACCAAGTTGTTTGCTGATTACACTTAGTGCAGTTTCCATTAACGCAGTTCCCGTGCAGTGGTTACACCCGCGCACAAGATAACGCGCCGCGCAAAATAGCACGCCCTCGAAAACAACGGTGAATATTCAGGGTGTTAGCGCACACTCTCAATGCCAATATACAAAAATACTCATAAAAACAATTACTTACATATCATTCGGCACGGTGCTACACTGCGCGCCTGACAAAATCCGGAGTGAACAATGCGATTGATGCGTTACAGCCGCAAGCACGAACCCGCGGCGCAGGCTCGGATGGGCGTGATGGTGGGCGGCAACCAGGTTGCCGATCTGCGCGCGGGCTACGCGCTTTACATGGTTGAACATTTGCGCAATCCCAAGGGGCGCGAGCTTGCGGCGATTTACATGCCGCCCTACATCGCGCAGTTTCTGCACATGGGCGAAGCGGCATGGCTGGCGCTGGGCGATGCATTTACTTATCTATCCGATCTCGCGCAAAGCAATCCGCTGATGGCCGGGCTGGGCGGCGAGCAACTGTTCATACCGCTCGACGAATGCCGGCTCTACGCACCGGTGCGCCCGTCGAAGCTGATCGCAATCGGCCGCAACTACCCCGGCTACACCAAGAATGTCGGCAAGCACGGCGGCACGATACCGGCAGGGTTCATCAAAACCACCTCGTCGATCACCGGGCCGGGGCGCGACATCCTGAAGCCGCGCGCCTGCCGCGAGCTCGATTGCGAAACCGAACTCGCGGTCATCATCGGCAAGAAATGCAAACACGTGCGCGCTGAAGACGCCTACGACGTAATCGCCGGCTACACCATCATCAATGACATCACCGCGCGCGACGTGGGCAAGCTGGAGCGCGAAGGCGGCCACATGTTCCTCGGCAAAACCTACGACACCTTCGCGCCGATGGGGCCATGGATGGTGACGCGAGACGAAATTCCCGAGCCGATGAATCTGCGCATCCACACGCGTGTGAACGGCGAAACACGGCAAGACGGCAACACACGCGACATGATTTGGAGCATCCCGCGACTCATCGCGCACATGTCGCAGATCACCCTGATGCCCGGCGACATCATCGCCACCGGCTCACCCGGCGGCGGCGCGCTGGCGAATCCGGCGTGGCTGCTCAACGCGGGCGATGTGATCGAATCAGAGGTCGAAGGCGTGGGCGTGCTGACGAATGCGGTGGTGGACGAGCCGGCGTAGCAGCAACCACCGCTGATGCGGACGTGCAATCACAATTTACTGCGATTTTGAAAGCAGCTTCAATGCCTGTCGAATGCCATCGTTAACGCTCGCCCCCGCCGGCAATTGCTTGGCCGCCCATGAGGCTTCCTTGTCGTTGTAGCCCAGCGACAGCAGCGCGTTGATGATGTCCGCGCTTGAGTTGATCACGCCTGCGATCGGCAGGGTGACGGTGATATTGAGCTTGTCTTTCAGCTCGAGCAGCAGGCGCTCGGCGGTTTTTTTACCGATGCCGGGTATTTTGGTGAGCCGTCCGCTATCCTGCGTGCTCACCGCCGCGTGCAAATCGGCAACGCTCAGACCCGACAACACCGACAGCGCCGTGCGCGCGCCGACGCCAGAGATTTTAAGCAACTGGCGAAACACCGTGCGTTCCTGCTCGGTGGCAAAGCCATACAACAGATGCGCATCCTCGCGCACGGTCAGATGCGTAAGCAGCGTCACCTCCGCCCCCGCGGCGGGCAACTGATACAACGTGCTCATCGGCACGTCGATTTCGTAACCGACGCCTTGCACGTCCACCACGATTTGGGGCGGGTGCTTTGACAGCAGCTTGCCACTGATACGCCCGATCACACCAGCCTCCCACGCTTCATGCGATACCCCGCTGTCGCCAGCAGGCCCATGCCCTGCCCGCCGTGCGCATGGCAGATGGCGCATGCGAGTGCGTCCGCTGCGTCCGGGCTTGGATCGCCCGCGAGTTTCAACAGCCGTTTGACCATTTCCTGCACTTGTTCTTTTTTGGCGTGACCGTTGCCGACCACGGCCTGTTTGACTTGCAGCGCAGTGTATTCCGAAACCGGAAGATTGTGCATGACCGCCGCACAGATCGCGGTGCCGCGTGCCTGTCCTAATAGCAGTGTCGATTGCGGATTAACGTTAACGAATACTTTTTCAATCGCGACCTGTACTGGCGCGTTGTCACCGATCACTTCGGCAAGACCATCCAATATGGTTTTCAGGCGCAACGACAATTCACCCGTTGCGGTTCTGATGCAACCGCTGGTGATATAGGTAAGCTTGGCGCCGGATTTATCGACTATGCCAAACCCCGTGGCACGCAGCCCCGGATCGATGCCGAGAATTCGTATAGCGTGAACCTGGCTCACGCCTCACGCCTCACGCATCGATCACCGCCGACGTATAGACTTCCTGCACATCATCCAGCGACTCCAGCGCATCGAGCAGCTTTTGCATTTTCACCGCGTCGTCGCCGCTCATCGCGTTTTCCATGTTGGGCTTCATGATGACTTCGGCGACCTCCGGTTTGAAGCCGGCTTTTTCGATGCCGGCTTTCACCGCGTGAAAATCATTCGGCGCGGTGACAACCTCGATGCTGCCGTCGTCATTCGTCACCACGTCCTCGGCGCCGGCTTCGATGGCCGCTTCCATCAGCTTGTCTTCATTGGTGCCGGGGGCGAACACCATCTGCCCGCAGTGCTTGAACAAAAACGCGACCGAGCCTTCGGAACCCATGTTGCCGCCGTTCTTGGTGAAGGCAAAGCGCACGTCGGCCACGGTACGGGTCTTGTTGTCGGTCATGCAATCGACCATCACCGCGGCACCGCCGATGCCGTAGCCTTCGTAGCGTATCTCTTCGTAATTGACACCCTCAAGATCGCCGGTGCCGCGCTTGATCGCGCGCTCGACGTTGTCCTTGGGCATGTTGTTGGCGTAGGCCTTGTCCATCGCCAGACGCAGCCGCGGATTGAGCGCCGGATCACCGCCGCCCATGCGTGCCGCGACGGTAATTTCTTTGATCAATCTTGTGAAAATTTTGCCGCGCTTGGCGTCCTGCCGGCCTTTGCGATGCTGGATGTTCGCCCACTTCGAATGCCCTGCCATGTGATCCCCGAGTTTGCGGCTACAATGCGGAAAATTTTATCACGGAGAGCGCCATGCCCGACCCTTTATTAATCGCCAAGAGTGAGATTGATTTATGCCTGCTGCCCGCGCTCGCCAATCGGCACGGCCTGATCGCGGGGGCCACCGGCACCGGCAAGACGGTGACGCTGCAACGCATGGCCGAATCGTTCAGCCGCATCGGCGTGCCGGTGTTCATGGCCGACGTGAAGGGCGATTTAGCGGGCCTGTCGCAGGCGGGCGAACTAAAAGGCAAGGTCAAGGATCGCGTCGAGCAATTGAAGCTCGAAGACTTCAAGACCGAGGCGTGCCCAGCGGTGTTCTGGGACACCTTCGGCAAGCAGGGCCATCCGGTGCGCACCACGATGTCGGAAATGGGGCCGCTGCTGCTGGCGCGCATGTTGAATCTGAACGACACACAGCAAGGCGTGCTGACAATGGTGTTCAAGATCGCCGACGACAACAGCCTGTTGCTGCTCGATGTCAAAGACCTGCGCGCGATGCTGCAGTACGTGGGGGACAACGCCAAGCAATTCACCACCAACTACGGCAACGTGTCGGCGGCGTCCATCGGCGCGATCCAGCGCGGCCTGCTCGAACTCGACAGTCAGGGCGCGGATCAATTCTTCGGCGAGCCCGCGCTCAACATCCAGGATTTCATCCAGACCGACAGCAAGGGCCGCGGCATCATCAACATCCTCGCCGCCGACAAGCTGATGACTTCGCCCAAGCTCTACGCGACGTTCCTGCTGTGGATGCTCTCCGAGCTGTTCGAGCAACTGCCCGAAGTCGGCGACGTGGAAAAACCCAAGCTGGTGTTCTTCTTTGACGAAGCGCATCTGCTATTTACCGACGCGCCGCAGGCATTGCTCGAGAAAATCGAACAAGTCGTGCGGCTGGTACGTTCCAAGGGTGTCGGTGTTTACTTCGTCACGCAGAACCCACTCGATGTGCCCGACACCGTGCTGGCGCAACTGGGTAACCGTGTGCAGCACGCGTTGCGCGCTTTCACCCCGCGCGACCAGAAGGCGGTGAAGACCGCGGCAACCACCATGCGCGCCAACCCCAAGCTCGATGTCGAGGCCGCGATCACCGAGCTTGCCGTGGGCGAGGCGCTGATTTCATTCCTCGACGAAAAGGGCCGGCCCACCGTGGTCGAACGCGGCTTCGTAGCACCACCCGGCAGCCGCCTGGGGCCGGTGACGGCCGAAGAACGCACGACGATCATGAAAGATTCGATAGTCGCGGGCATTTACGACACCACCGTGGATCGCGAATCGGCTTACGAAAAACTCACTGGGCGCGTGGCAGGTGCTGCCGCGACTGTGGAAGGCACTGCGCCCGCCGCTGGAACTGCCCCGCCGGGCGCGCCCGCACGGCAACCCGCACAGGAAGAAAGCGGCGGCGGACTTTTCGGCGGATTAAAAAACATTCTATTCGGCACCACCGGCCCGCGCGGCGGCCAGCACGACGGGCTGGTGCAGACTGCGGCGAAAAGTGCGGTGCGCACTATTGGTACGCAGGTGGGAAAGGAGATATTGCGGGGGGTGCTGGGGGGGATACTTGGGGGAGGGAAGCGGCGATAATCCCGTAAACTACCGTATTGGCACCACAACCTAAAGGGGAGCAAACATGGATATGGGTTCTTGCTTAGCGGCTTTAGGTTTTTGCGTAAAAAGAATGATTCTTAAGTTTTCTATTGCACAGAAGAAACAGACGTAGGCAAGTTTCTTTGTTCGGTCAAGTTGCCCTTATGTTGGCGCTCCAGAAGTATCAGGGGTACACTTAGTTGGGCTGCGTGCAGAACGCGGTCAGCTCGTCGAGCAGCCTGACGCCTTGCGACGGCGGCATGCCAACGACCTCTTGCGCGTGCGGGCCGACGTAGAGCGCCTTGCGGCCGTTGACCGGGTTCGTCCGGATCAGCGGGGAGGTGACGACATGGCGCTTCTTGTCCTCGGCGTTGTAGCCTTTGTCGTTGTTCATGTCCCTGTATGTAATGCGGTGCAGCGCGGTCAGGCCTGCGAACTCGATAAAGCGGGCGGAGTGACATTATCGTTTGTTGAAATCAGCGCGTTGCGCTAGGTCGCCCCCGATTCCAAGAATGCTGTGGAAACGCAAGTGCCGATCTGCCCGGTAACCCCGGCAGCCCCAGGCTTGGGAACCCAGTGCGGCGGGTCCCAGAAAATGTGCGGGCTGATTTCATCGATGCGATTGAGTCCGAGCAGCGCCATGACCCGGTCCATCTCCGTCTGGAAAATCTCGAGCGCGCGGTAGGCGCCCGCTTCGCCGGAGGCGGCGGCGCCATAAAGCGTAGGCCGGCCGGACATGACGAGATCTGCCCCCATGGCGATGGCCTTCACGATATCGGAACCACGCCTCGCGCCACTGTCGATAATGATCTTGAGCCGGTCGCCCACGGCCCTGCGAACCTCCGGCACCAATTGAAGAGGCGCCGGCGCGCTGTCCAGGTAGCGGCCGCCATGGTTCGACAGGACGACACCGTCCATGCCGTTATCAGCGGCGAGCACGACGTCCTCCCAGCTCTGCAGCCCCTTGACCAGCATGTAGCCCGGCCAGGTGTCGCGGATGCGTTTGATGTCGTCCCAACACTGCGTGTCGGGCTTGGTCATTTCGTGGTCGGTGGGCTTGTCCGAGAGCTTGCTCGACATTTCCGGCGGATAGTTTGCCTTCGTGAAAGCGCCGCGCTTAAGGTATTGCGGCGCCAGGACACGCAGGCACCAGCCCGGATTGGCCAGCACCCCCGCGATAAGCTTCGGCGTGTAGCGCAGCGGCATGGTGTAGCCGTTTTTGCGGTCGTGCTCGCGATTGGCTCCGACCGAGCCGTCGACAGTCACGAGCAAAGTGTCGAATCCGGCCGACTTGATGCGCTGGACAAAATCCGCCCGCAGCTTCTTGTCCACCCACATATAGAGCTGCATCCAGAGGTTGCCGCCCGCAGCTTCGACGATTTCCTCCAGCGAGGTCAGCGCATTGGTCGCGACGGTGCACGGCACGCCCATCCTGGCCGCCGCCTTGGCAAGCGCCACTTCCCCGCCTTCGCACATCAGACCGGCCGATGCCGTCGGCGAAATCGCGTAGGGCATGGTGAGCTTCTTGCCAAAAATCTCGGTCGCGGTCGAGCGCTTGGACACGTCCTTCAGAACCCGGTTCTTGATCTTGAGCGACCGATACACCTCGCGATTGTGCTGTTTGGCTATGCCATCCTCCGCGGCGCCGTCGATGTACTCGAATATCGGACGCGGCAGGCGTTTCTTGGCCTTCTGCCGGAGGTCTTCGATGTTGCAGAGGTGCAGATCGTCACTCTTCATAGTTGACTCAATCTTATCGACTAGCGAAAATTACTCCGATCCCACCTTCCATTGTCCCTTCGTGCGTAAATAACTGCAAACACAAGTATCCTAAAGGTGTCTCTGGCTAGCAGCCTGTCGGACTCGGGATATTGCGCCGCAGACAATGATTCGTGGTACTACAGAACAGTCGTCCGAGATGGTCGGGTGCGTAGGTTGCCGATTCCGTGACCTACTTACACGATTATTGATCTGTCTCGCGCAGCCGGCAGCCGCTATTTGGCAGCCGTGACGGCGATTTCCACCAGCGTCTCCTTACTGCCGAGCTCCGCTGCGACGCAGGCGCGCGTTGGCGGATTCTTAAGGTCGATCCAGGCGAGCCACGCTTCGTTCATCGCCGCTTTTTGCGCCATGTCTGAAATATAGACGGTCGCGGCCAGCAGCTTCGACTTGTTGGTGCCGCCTTTGGCAAGCAATCCGTCGATCCTCGCCAGCACCTGCTCGGTCTGTTGCTTCATTCCGACCGACTTGTCCACGGCCGTCGTGCCGGCAATATAGACGGTGCCGTTGTGCTCAACCACCTTGCTCAGGTGCCCGCTGATATCGTGACGCACGATGCTCATTTCGATGTCCTCCTGTATATGAAATAGATGACGGTTCTACAGCTTGATGTTCGCCGCGCGAACGACGTCGCGCCACTTGGGGATTTCGGCGTTCAGGTGCGCGGCAAGTCGTTCCGGTGCCCCGCCGACCAAGTCCGCGCCGAGGGTGGCGACGCGATCCATCATGTCGCGCTGAGTGAGCGCGACTGTCAGTTTTCCATTGATCTCCGCGACGATGACGGGCGGCGTGCCCGCAGGCGCCAGTATGCCCCACCAGGTGCTCGCTTCAAATCCCGGGATCACCGTCTCCGCTACTGTCGGCACGTCCGGCAGCATGGCGGAACGTTTTTCGCCGGTGACGGCCAGCGCCCGCATCCGGCCCGATCGCACGTACTCCTGTGATGCGGCCGGGTTGGCAAACGCGATATCCACCTGGCCCGAGATGAGGTCCATCAGGGCCGGGCCCATGCCTTTGTACGGCACCATCAAGATATTCACCCCGGCGTTGGCCTTGAACAGCTCCGCCGCGAGATGCACCGACGTCGCGATAGTGGTCGCATAGCTGAGCTTGCCCGGACGCAGTTTGGCAAGCGCGATAAGTTCTTTCGCCGATTTCGCCGGCACTGAGGGATGCGCGAGGAGAATATTCATCGACTTCGCCATGAGCGAGACGGGCACGAAGTCCTTGATGGGATGGAAATTCACCTTTTGAATATCCGGCAGCACCGTCAGGTTGGTGCTTCCGAGCAGTAGCGTATATCCGTCCGGCGCCGCCCGCGCCGCCATCTCGAAAGCAATGGCGCCGCCGGCGCCAGCGCGGTTGTCCACCACGACCTGTCTACCCCAGGCTTCGGCGAGCTTCTGACCCGCCAGACGCGCCATCACATCGTTGCCGCCACCCGGCGGCGAGGGCACGATCACCCGGACGGTCTTTTCCGGATAGGCGCCCCACGCCGGACCGCCAACAGCAAACGCCGACAGCACGCAAGCCAGAGTGATCGCGGCTCGCAATTCCAATTTCATACCCGTCACGGCATCACCGCAAACGCACTATCCGGCGTCTTCCCCGCAATAGTCGTGCGGTGCAGCTTGCGCTTGTACTTTGTCTTGTCGAACGTCGTCGCGCGGTGCAACGTGCAGCGGTTGTCCCACATCACCGCGTCGCCGTCGCGCCAGGGGTGGCTGTAGACGAACTGTGGCTGTGTGACGAACGCGGTCAGCTCGTCGAGCAGCCGAGCGCCTTCTTCCGGCGGCATGCCGACGATCTCCTGCGCGTGCGCGCCGACGTAGAGCGCCTTGCGGCCGTTGACGGGATTGGCGCGGATCACCGGGTGCGTGACGACATGGCGCTTCTTGTCCTCCTCGTTGTAGCCTTTGTCGTTGGTCATGTCGCGATACGTCATGCGGTGCAGCGCCGTCAGGCTTTCGAGCGAGGCCTTGCGCTCCGCAGGCAAGTCCGCGTAGGCCGCACGCGCGCTGGCGAAATCGGTATTGCCGCCCACCGGCGGCACGATGCGCGACGCGAGCAGCGACGCGAGCGCCGCCACCGGCTTGAACGAGCTGTCGCTGTGCCACTCTTCATTGCGCTCGCGGTGCCGCATCGACGGGTGGTCGGGGGGCAGGAAATTCCCGTCCTTGCCGAGATTGGTCATGACGGAGATGTGCCCCGGATTCCAGTCGTTGCCGGGGTGCGCGATCATCGTTTCGAGCTCGCCGAAGTTGCTGCTGAACGCGATTTGCGAGGCGTCGTTAAAATGCTGATCGCGAAAAACAAGGATCTGATGCTCGTTGAACGCGTCCCAGATCGTGCGGAAATCCTCGCGCGGCACGGGCGCCGTCAGATCAATGCCCGTCACCTCGGCAACAAAAAGTGGATGCAGGCGTTTGATGGTGATTCGTGTCTCTAGCGTTTCCATGGTTCCTCCGATGGTCTAATGCGTGTCATGTTGATCTGAAAACAATGGTTCGTCGGACACTCGCATGGGTAAAGACTTGTATGCCACGACGTTCATCATAGAACGTAAGAGCAGCCGTGTCATTCCCGCGCAGGCGGGAATCCATGCGATGCCTCAAGTGGCACTGTGTTATGGGTTCCTGCTTTCGCGGGAACTACAGTGGTGGTTTATCACTCACTCGAAAGCCTGGCAAGCCAAAATAGTTACGCCTCTCTTCACCTGCCTCTCATCCCCTGCGATTCACCTTAACCATCTCGGCCTTCACGCCCTTGTAAAGAATCTCCTTCTTCATCTCGGCATTGCGCCGCGCGCGTTCCCAGTCTTCGGCCAGCAGCCGGCCCGCGGGCGCGGGCATGTGCTCGAAGTGTCCGTGGCGGTCTTCGCCGCTGACGTGTGAAACCAGCAGCCTGTCGCCGGAGACCTGCTTCATCGACGGCGCGACGTAACGGATGGCAACGCCGACGCGGCGCGCGTTGGTTGTGTTGGGGCCTGATGCATGGAATATGTGTCCGTGATGAAACGAGGCCTGGCCCGCGCGCAGCAGCACATTCACCGCGCTCGCTTCGTCCACCTCCACCGCGATCTCCTGCCCGCGCGTGAGCAGATTGTCCGGCGCAAATTTGTCCACGTGCGGCACGTCTTTCTCGCGGTGGCTGCCGGGCACGAAGCGCATGCAGCCGGTTGCTATCGTCGCCGGCGTGAGGGCGACCCACGCGGTGACTTCGTCTTCGCCATCGAGCCCCCAGTAGTTGAGATCCTGATGCCAGCTCACGAAGCTCTTGGAGCCCGCTTCCTTGATGAAAAACCCCGCGCTCCACACCAGTAGATCGGGGCCGATGATCTGTGACGCGGCATCGATAATGCGCGGGTGGCGGATCAGCCCGGCGAACGAAGGCAACAGTTGCGAGGGATAGCCGCGCAACAGCGACAGTCGCGTGCGGTCATCCTTGCATTCGGCCTCCGCGGCTTCAAGATCGGCGAGCAGCGCGGCTGCCTCGGCTTCGCTGGTCACGTCGCACGGAAAGTAGTAGCCGTCCTTGTCGTAGGCGGGCAGGATCGCCGGTGCGGCGGCGGGTGAGTGAAGCTTGTCGTTCATGAACCACCTCGTTCGGGCAAGAATTATCAGTCTCGGTTGATAACCGGGCGCCGATGTCAATGTATCTGTGTCGCCCCGTCATTGTCGCTCAGATTCCTGGTCCGGCGGAAGTGTTCGACAGCGCGCGGGTGTGATTCAAACCGATGTCCAAGCACACGGACTGCATGGCTCTACGGATAGTTCCTTCTCCTTCAGGGCTACTCTATGCACACATCTCCACGTCACGGCTCCCTCGCCCCGCTTGCTTGCGGGGAGAGGGGACAGAGTGTGGAGATGTGTGCATAGATTAGCCTGCAGGGGGAAGGTTAGGATGGGGGTGGTTCACGCAATAGCCCCCCTATCCCCACCTTCCCCCGCAAGGGGGCAATGTGTAGATACCTGCACTCGCGAAGGCGATGAATACACGGGTACTCGGTTAAGATCAGAGCTACCTTCAGTCGAACAAAAACCAACCCCGTGAGCTTACCTTCCGGCGCCCAAGGCAACACCGGCGCCTACATCGGCGTCGCCTGCGCCATCCTCGGTTCCATCGCGTTCTCCGGCAAGACCATTATCGTCAAGCTCGCGTATCAGCACGGCGTCGATGTGCTGACGCTGCTGGCGTTGCGCATGTTGTTCTCATTGCCGTTTTTCCTGGCGATGGCGTGGCTTGCCGGTGCGACGCACTTGAAGCCGCGCGAGTGGCTCGCCGTTGTCACGCTGGGCTTCGTGGGTTATTACCTCGGCAGTTATCTCGATTTCGCTGGGTTGCAGTACATCTCGGCGGGGATGGGGCGGCTGATTCTTTATCTGTATCCCACCATCGTGGTGTTGATGTCGGCGTTGTTTTTGAAGCAGCCGATACGCAAGCGCCATGTGGTGTCGCTGCTGCTGTCGTATAGCGGCATCGCGCTGGTGTTCAACGAGGAAATCCGCCTCGGCGACAATTTGAGTTTGATCCTGCTCGGCGCGGCATTGGTATTCGCCAGTGCCGTCGCGTATGCGATTTATCTCATCGCCGGCAGCCGCTATGTGCAGACCATGGGGTCGATGCGCTTCACTGCCTATGCGGCAACATCAGCCTGTTTTTTTGTCATCGCGCATTTCATGGCGATGCGCGGGCCGGCGCAACTGGAGGTCTCCAACGATGTGTATATTCTGGTTTTCATCATGGCGATCTTCACCACGGTAACGCCGCTATGGCTGATGGCGGAGGGCTTGAAGCGCATCGGCGCAAACCAGGTCGCGCTTGTCGGCTGCATCGGTCCGCTGTCGACCATGGTGTTCGGGCAGATTTTTCTGGGTGAACACATCACGCTGATTCAGTTGATGGGCGCGGCGCTGGTGCTGGCGGGCGTGCTTATCATCAGCTTGAAACCGCAGGCCGCTACTACACTAAGAACGTAACTTATTGTTTTTATTACATTATTTAATTTCCGGCAAATACCCACATGCTCATCGTTCCGCTTCCGCGCAAGTTAAGTCTTGGAACGTTTCCGTTCATGACGGCGCTGCTGTTGGCGGTGAACGTATTTGTTTTCTTCGCATTGCAGTTGCCCGACGCGCGCGTGATGCGAGAATTCGCCGACGCCTATGTGAAGAGCGGTCTCGCGCGGCAGGAGCTTCCCGTTTACGCGGCGTGGCTTTCCGCTAATGGCAAGGACATGCCCGCGCCAACCGCGGAGGAGCTTGCCAATCTCAAATATCAGACGCGCGGCGGATTGACGCTTCAGCACGACCGCAAATTTCAGAACGAGATTTCCGCTGAAATGAAAAAAGCCCTCGCGCCCGCGCCGTATGCGCTGTGGCAAAGCCGGCGCGCCGACGTGGACCGCATCTGGCAGAAAAATTTCACCGAGCGTTATGTGTTTGTGCCCGCCCAGGGGCGCGTGGAAACGATGTTCACGCACATGTTCATGCACGGCGGCTTTGGCCACCTCATCGGCAACATGGTGATGCTGATGCTGATCGGCCTGCTGGTGGAGCCCGCCGTCGGCGCGCTGCGCACCGTCGCCATTTATGTGGTGGGCGGCCTGGGCGCGGTGGCGCCTTATCTTGTGTTTGCCTCGGGCAGTTGGACCGGCACGGTGGGCGCCTCGGGGGCGATTGCCGCGATGATGGGGGCGTGCGCGGTGCTCTACGGTTTGCGCCGTGTGCGGTTTTTCTATCACCTTGTGTTTTATTTTGACTTCATCGTCTTGCCCGCCATCGTGGTGCTGCCGGTGTGGCTCGCCAATGAGTTGTGGCAATGGCTCACCTTGCGCAACGTCAGCAACGTGGCTTATCTGGTACATGTAGGCGGGCTGATTGCGGGTGCCGCGATCGCGATCGTGTTGCGAAAAAAAGCGGCGCTCGAATTCGACAGCTCGAATATCCCGTCGATTGAACAGGAGGAAGGCCTCTCAAAACTGCACACGCGCGCGTACGCGTCACTCAAAAAAATGCAGTGGGAGGCGGCCGCGCGCGATTTCGCACAACTTGTGCAACACCAGCCCGGCAACATCGAATACACGCGGCAGCTCTATACCAGCTCGCGCAGCGCGCCCGCGTCGGAGCGTTATCACCAAGGCGCGATCCAGTTGATGCGGCTTGCGGCGAAATCGGGCGCCACCGACTTGCTGGCGAAAACCATTGCCGAATACCGCAAGGCCGCCTCGCCTTCATCGCGTCTGGCGAGCGAAGACGCCGCGCGCTACGCGCAAATGCTCGCCAAGAGTGAACAACGCGAGCTCGCGGCAAATCTGGCGGATGATTTGCTCAAACTGCCCGCGGAGCAGTTGGGTAGCGCCAGTCTGGCCGACGTTGCGCTGGCGTTGACGGTTGCGAGTCACCGCGCTGGCAGCGAACGCGAGCGGGCGGTAAGCCAACGCTTTCTGCACGTTCTGGAAACAAGATTCCCCGGCAGCGAACAATTAAAACTCGCGCGCCAATTTGTCGCGGCGTAGCGTTACACTGCGTTAGGCGGCGTAAATAAATAAAGGTATCAATTGATAAGTAGCGGTGGTATGCTTCCAGAACATGAGCACGCTTGCCGAGTTGAGGCAGAAGTTCCGTTCTGTGTGGACGCTGTTGGACGAGCGCACGCGGCGCATCATGGCCGCCAATGAAGCCGTGAGTCTGGGCTTTGGA
>CAMDLH010000141.1 GCA_945901405.1 Bordetella parapertussis
AAGCCTCATGCTCATCCCAGGTTACCCACCGGGGTGCTCGCCTCCCGCCTGAAAGAGGCGGCGGGCCGCACCCCCGTGGATAACCTTTTGGCCGAGGTGACTCCCCCAAAAACCCGAAAAACCACCCACAAATACCCGTCACGAAGCATTTTTTACAACCCCAGGTAATTACCAATGCGGCGCAATCCGGGAATCCACGCCACGGGCATCATTCTAGTCTGATTTAGCCCCGGTCTCCTTCACCAGCGCGCCCCACTTGGCCGTCTCCGCCGCTATGAACGCGCCGAAGTGTTTGGGCGACGGCGAGGGCGTGGTGTCGATGGTGTTGGGTGACAATGCGTCGCGCACTTCGGGCAGCATCATCACGGTCGAAAAGTCGCGGTGCAGCCTGGCGATGATGGGTTGCGGCGTGCGCGCGGGCACAAGCATGCCGTACCATGCTGCCGCCTCAAAACCGGGATAGCCGGATTCATCCATCGTTGGAATATCTGACAACGCGGATGATCTTTTCAGCGTGGTCACCGCCAGCGCGTTAAGGCGGCCGGCGCGGATATGCGGCAGAGAAGTCGCCGAGCCGAAGGTGATTTGCACGCGCCCCGCCACGAGATCGATGACCACCGCGGCGCCGCTCTTGAACGGAACATGCACGATGTTCACACCCGCCATCTTGCGAAACAGTTCGCCCGCCAGATGCTGCGACGAGCCGACACCCGCCGAGCCGAACGTGATGGCGCCCGGTTTTACCTTTGCCAGCGCCGCGACTTCGCGCGGATTGCGCGCGCCGAGCTGGGGATAAATCGTGAGGATGTTGGGCACCTCGGCGAGCTTGATCACCGGCTCGAAATCCTTCACCGAATCGTACGGCAGCCCGCGATTGAGCGCGGGGTTGATGGCGTGCGCCGGGCTCACCAGCAATATCGTGTGGCCGTCGTTCGGCGCCTTGGCGCCGATCTCGGTGCCCACCACGCCGCCCGCGCCGGAACGCGGATCGATCACCACCTGTTTTCCCCACATCTCCGACAGTTTGGGCGCGGCAAGCCGCGCCATGAGATCGGGCGCGCCGCCGGGCGCGCCGAAGGAAAGTATCCAGCGCACCGGACGCTGCGGCCATGTTTCCGCGGCCTGCGCGTGGGTAGCCGCCGGCAACGCGATCGCGGCTGCTGTCATCGCCGCGAAAACATCGATCCTGTTCAATGGAGTCATCATTCGCTTTTCCTGAAATCATCACGGTGCGCGGCGATGTAACGCAGCATCGCCTGTTCATGATCGTACGGCTCGGCCGCGCGCCGGCCCCAGGCTATCGAGCGCGCGGCGGTTTCGATGCGTGCGCTGCAACGCACGTCGCTGCACTGCGGCGCGGTTTTCATCAGCAGGTCCGCCAATCGCGCCCTGACCTTGGGCGACAACACGTCGAGAAACGCATCGAATGTCTGCAAGTGGCTTTCGATATCCTCGAACGCGTGCCGTGGCAACACATTCAGCAACGTGTACACCACCGAGGGCAACGTGGTGTCGCCCAAGGTGATGGTCTGCGAACCCTGTTGCGCGGAAACCTCGCCGGGTGCGCTTGCCGCCTCCGCCGCCACCGGGGGCTGCTGCTCCGCCGGCTCCAATTCTGGCGCGGTATTGATCAACTCATCGATCCGAGCGAGCAGCTTGTGCAACTCAACGGCATTACTGTCCAGCACGCGTGAGGCGTACGCGGCAAGCATGGTCCCCGCCGGAAATTCCCCGCGTTCGGACACGATGTCGCGCAGTTTGGGAACCAGCACGAATTGCAGCCACTGCTCGAAGCGCATGGTGTTGGCGCCGAAAGCGCCCATGTTCTCGAACGCGCTTTGCGTCAGCGGCGCATCGCTCCAGCTTTTGAGGCGGCGTAACTCAAGTTCCAGCGCGTCACACAGCGCTTGCGCGCGCTGCCAAACGCTGGTGCCGGATATGTCAACGCTCATGTTCGCGGATGTGCAATCACAATACTTCGATCTTGCGCTCTTTCACCACACGCCGCCACTTGGCGATTTCCTCGGCGATGTGGCGCGTGGTGGCTTCGGGGCTGTTGGGGTACATATCTCCGCCGGCCTCGGTGAAAAGCTTGATCACTTCAGCGGTACCCATGATCGCGCGCAGTTCGCGATTGAGTTTCTCAACCACCGGCTTCGGCGCGCCGGCAGTAGTGCCGATGCCAGCGAATGACGTGACATCAAAACCCGGCAACACCTGCGACACCGGCGGCAAATCGGGCATCTGCGGCGAGCGTTCCTTCGAGCAGATCGCGATGCCGCGTATGCGGTTGGCGCGTATGTGCGACGAGGCGCCGGTCAACGTCATGAACATGTAATCGATGCGCCCGCCGATCATGTCGGTCAGCGCGTCGTTGCCGCCCTTATACGGAACATGCACGGAATCCGTGCCGGCCATTGAGTTGAACAGCTCGGCCGCGAGATGAAACACCGAACCCACGCCCACCGAGCCGTAGTTGAGTTTGCGCGGATATTTTTTCATCAACGCCACCAACTCTCCGGCGCTGCGCGCGGGCGTGTCGTTGCGTGCCGTGAGCACAAATGGATAGGTGACGATGGTGGTGATCCACGAAAAATCCTTCAACGCATCGTAGGGCGTTTGCACCGACGCCGCATGCGCGGTGAACGCGCCGCTGATCGACAACAACGTGTAGCCGTCTGGCGTGGCCTTCGCCACCAGATTGGCGCCGATCACCCCACCCGCACCCGGCCGGTGTTCGATGATGAAAGGCTGGCCGAAGCGTTCGTTCAACTTGGGCGCGAGTACGCGCATCAAAAAATCCGTGCTGCCGCCGGGTGCAAAGCCCGACACGATGCGCACCGGGCGCCGCGGATAATCCACCGCTGGGTCGGCGGCTTGCGCGGCGCCCGCGAACAGAAATGACGACAACACAACCACGTGAAAACGATTGGCTTTCATGGCGCTATCCTTATGCCGCCCTTGAGCGTGACAAACATATCGTGTGGCAGCGTGAAATGATACCGCTTCGGCCGCCGCGAACCATCACGCCGCGCCGCCCTCCACCGAATAGCGCTGCGCCCGCCAGCGCAGCATGCCACCGGCGAGGTTCGCCACACTCACGAAGCCCGCTTTTTGCAGCAGCACCGCGGCCTGCGCCGAGCGCGCACCAGAGCGGCATACGGTAACTATCGGGCGATCCTTCGACAGTTTTTGCAACCCTTCAGTGAGCGAGCCGAGCGGTATCAACACCGCGCCTGGCACATGCCCGAGCGACCCCGTGAATTCATGTTGCTCGCGCACATCGACGATCTGCAATGAGTTCAGGTGCTCCTCCAGCCATTGCGGCTGCATCTCCCAGATGCCGGCGAAGGTGTAGGTGAGCGGCGCCCAGTCCTGCGCCGCCGCGGGCGGCACATCGGGCTTGCCGCAGCGCAGATTGGCGGGCACCGCCACATCCATCTGCTTCGGGTGCGGAAGACCAAGGTTCTCCATGTAACCCACGAAATCGTCGCGCAGTATCTGCCCGCCGAGACGCGGATTGAACAACTTTTCTTCACCCGCGCTGGTGACGGTCAGTCCGCGATAGTCGTGCCCCGGATACAGCAGACACGAATCAGGCAAGGAGAATATCTGCTCGTGTACCGATGCATACAGCCGCTGCGCGCTGCCTTGCTGAAAATCCGTGCGCCCGCAACCCCGGATCAGCAATGTGTCGCCCGTGAACGCGGAATTTTGATCATCGACGACGTAGGTGACGCAGCCGTTGGTGTGGCCCGGTGTCGCGCGAACTTCAACCCAACGCTTGCCGAACTCGACCCGGTCACCATGATTAAGCAAACGGTCGGCACCCTCGACACCGGCATTGGCCGACAATGCGATGCGGCTGGCGAGACGCTCGCGCAGCAGCCACCCGGCACTGACGTGATCGGCATGCACGTGCGTCTCCAGCGTCCACTGAAGTTTTAAGCCAAGCTCCTCGATCAACGCCGCGTCGCGGCGCGCCTGGTCGAACACCGGGTCGATGAGCACTGCACAGCGCGTCGCCTCGTCGGCCAGCAGGTAGGTATATGTCGAAGACGGCGGATCAAAAAGCTGCCGGAAAAGCATGATTCACTCCGTAGCGTGAGCCACTAATTTGCGAAATCTACTGCGCGCGTATGCCCGCACTCTTGATCACCTTGCCCATCGTCGCCATGTCCGCCTTCATCGCGGCCGCCAATTGTTCGGGCGAGCTGGCGACAACTTCCGAGCCGGCCTTGATGAAGCGCTCTTTTACTTCCGGCCTCGTCAGCACGCGCACGATATCGCGGTTTAACTGATTCACCAGCGCCGGTGGTGTCTTCGCGGGCGCAAAAAAGCACATGGTCGATGCCGCGTCGTAACCGGGCAGGCCCGACGCCGCCACCGTGGGCAGATTCGGAAACAGCGCGGAGGGCTGCGCGCTGGTCACCGCCAGTGCGCGCAACCTGCCGGCGTTGACTTGCGGCGTGCCCGCGCTGGCGGTGGCGAACATCACCTGCACTTCGCCGCCGAGGATGGCATTCAACGCAGGTCCGCCGCCCTTTTAGGCGACGCGCACGATGTTCACCCCCGCCATAGACTTAAAGAGTTCGGCAGGCAGATGCGTTGCCGAGCCGGCAATGCCCGATGCGTAATTGAGTTCGCCCGGTTTCGCCTTTGCCAGCGCGATCAGTTCCTTGATTGATTTCACCGGCAGCGATGGATGCACCACCAGCAACAGCGGCGTGGTGACCGCCAGCGTGATCGGCGAGAAATCACTCACCGGGTTGTAGCCGACGTTCTGCAGGAACGGCAACAGCCAGAACGCGCTGCCGAATACCAGCAGCGTATAACCATCCGGCGTGGCCTTGGCCACGATCTCGATCGGAATCACGCCGCTGCCGCCGCGATTATCGACAATGACCTGCTGGCCGTAGCCCTCGGACAGCCCCGTGGCCGCCATGCGCGCGACAAGATCACCTGCGGCGCCGACTTCCGCGGTGACCATGCGCACGGGCTTCACCGGATACCCCTGCGCCAGCGCCGCATTAGTACCCATGGCGAACATCAGCATGCAAACCGCTCGCGCTGCGACACCCTGCTTCGGCATCAACCCTCCCTCCGCTTTTCTTTCGTGTTAAAACCACAAGGAGCTATTTTACGCGCAAGGAAAACGCATGGATTTGCATCTCAGCGGGAAAACCGCGCTCATCACCGGCGCCAGTACCAGCGGCTGTGGCCGCGCCATCGCCATGGCGCTGGCGCGCGAAGGCGTCACCGTTGCCATCGCCGCGCGGCGCATCGATGCGCTCAAGCAACTCGCGCTGGATATCAAGGCCGAAAGCGGCATCACTGCCGTGCCGCTGGCGGCTGATCTTTACGATGCGGACACGCCCGCGCGGCTTGCGGCACAGGCGCGCGCGGCGCTGGGGCGCGTGGATATTCTGGTGAATGCCGCCGGCGGGCGGCGCGAAGTGCCGCTCGATGCGCCGCGCGCGAAATGGGACGAGGGCATGCAGCTTAATTTCTACGCCGCACGCGATCTCGCGCATGCGCTGTTGCCCGGCATGATCGAAAACAAGTGGGGCCGCATCATCACGCTCACCGGCACTTCGGAGCCGCTGACGCTGAACGTCGCAAACCCCGCGAAAGCCGCGGTGCATGCATGGGCAAAAGGACTGTCGCGCGACGTGGGCAAATTCGGCGTCAACATTCATTGCGTGCAGCCGGGGCGCATCATGAGCGAGCAGATCGTCGCGCACGATCCCGCCGAGGAAGCGCGGCGCAAGTTCGCACAGGAGAATATTCCCGTGGGCCGCTTCGGCAATCCGGAAGAACTCGCCGACTTGGTGACGTTTCTGGCCTCGCCACGCACCAACTACATGACCGGCACGGTGATCCCGGTGGATGGCGGCATCAAGCGCTACGCGCACTGAACGCGCGTGCCGGTGGTTACTATTTCACGTCCTGCGCCGACAACACGCCATCGGCACGCAGTTGCGCGATTTCTTCTTTCGAGTATCCATGTTCGGCGAGCACTTCATCGGTGTGTTGCCCCAGGCGCGGCGGCATCGAGCGAATTTGCGCGGGGCTTGCCGACAATCGATACGGCGCGGTGGGCACGGCGAACGGCGGCAGCCCCGTCTCGCTGCTGTCGTGAAACTTGTGGAAAAATTTGCGATGCTCAAGCTGCGGGTGATGCACCGCGCGCGCAAGCGGCAAGACTTCCATCGCGGCAACACCTGCCTCATTGAGTATCCTTTCCCATTCGGCCGCGGTTTTCAGCGCGAGCTTGCGCTCGATGGCTTCGTTCAGCGCCGCCATGTTTTTGGCCACGATTGCATCGCTGGCGAAGCGCGGGTCCTGGGGGATGTCCATGCCATCGATGGCCTTCCACAGTCTTTCGCGGCGGCCCGGCGCGCCCGCGGCTATGGACAAGTGCCCCTCCTTGCAGCGATAGGTGTCGCTGACATAGCCGCCCTTGCCCGATGCGTTGCCCACCAGCGGCGGTGTTTCGTTGGCGGTGATGGCACGCAGCACTTCGCCGCCCATCATGGTGACCGCCGTCTCCAGCATGGCGACGTCAATTGCCTGGCCGACGCCGGTGCGGCTGCGTTGAAACAGTGCGGTGACGATGCCCAGCGCCGCCGCATAGCCGGTGGTGTAATCAATGATGGTGGAGCCCGTCTTCAGCGGCCCGGTTTCGCGCGTGCCGGTGATGCTCATCATGCCACTGACCGCTTGGATAACGCCATCAATGGCCGGATCGCTTTTCTTGGGCCCCGTCTGGCCGTAACCCGTGACGGAACAGAAGATGATCCCCGGATTGATTTTCTTCAAATCCTCATAGCCCAGACCGTAACGCGCCATGGTACCACCGCGCAGATTTTCGATCACCACGTCGGCGGTCTTCACCATGTGGCGAAACACCTCCTGGCCCGCGGGCGTGTTGATGGCCAGCGTGATCGAGCGTTTGTTGGCGTTGTAGGCAAGAAAATTATGCGCCATCTCGGCCGCGTGAAACGGCGTTTGCAGGTTGCCCGAAGTGCGCGATGAGTCACCGACACCCGGCTGCTCGATATGAATGACGTCCGCTCCATGCATCGCCAATTGATACGCCGCGAAGGGTGCCGCGACTATGCGCGCGACCGCCAGCACCTTGACCCCGGTAAATGCCTGATCCAAATTCATGATGTCTCCGAATGATGCTGCGTCATGTGTTCGTGTGAAATGGGCCAAACGAGCAAAATGGGTCTCTACTCCGCGCGCATGCCGCGCTCTTTCACCACGCGCGCCCAGCGTTCGGCTTCTTTCTTGAGATGATCGCTCGCCGCCTCGGATGTGCCGGCGACGATATCCAGTCCGCGATCGGTGAAGAGCCTCGCCACTTCCGGCGTGGCGAGCGCTTTTCGCAACTGCTCGTTAAGTTGCGTCATCGCCGCGCGCGGTGTTTTCGCCGGTGCCGCCAGCACGAACCAAGTCATGAAATCGTAGCCCGGCAGGCCGCCTTCGTGAATGGTCGGAATCTCAGGAAACGCCGCCGAGCGCTTAACGCTTGATACGCCCAGCGCGCGCAATTTTTTCGCGCGGATGAACGTGGAAGTCTCGGCGATGTTGGTGAACGTCGCGGTGACTTCGCCGCTCATCACCGCGATCAGGCCCGGCCCGCCGCCCTTGAAGTGCACGGCCACCAGAGTGGTTTTTCCAAGAAAATTAAACAGCTCGCCCGCGATGTGCGGATTGGTGCCGATGCCCGCCGAGGCGTAGTTGATCTGCCCTGGCCGCGCCCTCGCCAGCGCCAGCAAATCCTTGACGTTGTGCACCGGCACCGAGGGATGCACGGTCAAAACCGAAGGCGAAGTCGACACCAGCCCCACGGGCGTGAAATCGTTGATCGGGTGATATGGCACGCGCGGAAAAATAGCAGGGTTCACCACGAACGGCAAAGTGTTCATCAACAGCGTGTAGCCATCGGGCGCGGCGCGCGCCACCATCTCGCTGCCGATGTTGCCCGAAGCACCGGCGCGATTATCGATGATGACTTGCTGGCCGAGCAGCTCGCTCATCTTCGATGCGGTCATGCGCGCGATCAGATCGACGCTGCCGCCGGGCGCGAACGGCACTACGATGCGCAGCGCCTTGCTTGGAAACGCATCGCTTTGCGCGAGCGCGTGCATGGGCATCAACGCCAACACAACGCACAGATGTAAGTAATTGTTTTTAAACACTATTTTTCAACGAGTATTAAGCATCATTGTAGCCGTTAGATGCCCGGCAGTCATCATCATGTGCGCCGCCGCTGGCATTGCTGCCGCCGTTGTTGCCGCCGTTGTTGCAATGGCGCCGTTAGCGTAAAGTGTTTTTGAAATCGCACAAACATTCAACAATGCAGAGGAGAACGTTGTGAACATTGCCTTTCGCTTATTGACGACACTGGGCGCTCTGGTGGCGTGCAACGCGGCGCTCGCACAAGCGCCGTATCCATCGAAAGCGATCCGACTTATCGTGCCGCTTGCTCCCGGCGGCCCCAGCGACATACTCGCGCGCGCGATGGCGGCGAAAATGACCGAGGGTCTGAAGCAAACCGTCGTTGTCGATAACCGCACCGGCGCTGGCGGCACCATTGGCACCGACATGGCGGCCAAGGCGGCGCCCGATGGTTACACCATGCTGCTGGTTGCCGCGGCCACCTACACCATCAACGCGAATATTTATTCCAAGCTGCCGTACGATCCGCGCAAGGACTTGTTCCCCGTGTCGATACTCGCCGCCGCGCCGTACGTGTTGTGCGTGCATCCGTCGCTGCCCACGAAGACGTTCAAGGAATTCATGGCGCTGGCGAAAACGCGCCCCGGCCAGCTCAACTACGGCTCGGGCGGCACCGGCACCGGCCCGCAAATGGCGTTTGAGTTATTCAAGCTGCGCACCGGATTGAACATCGTGCATGTGCCCTACAAAGGCACTGGCCCCGCGATGACCGACCAGATCGCGGGCCAAGTGCAAGTGGGACTATTCAACCTGATTGCCGGCATGCAGGTCGTGCAATCAAACCGCCTGCGCGGCCTGGCTGTCAGTGGTGTGAAGCGCGCGACACGGCTGCCTGATCTTCCGACATTCGCCGAATCAGGCGTCGCCGGGCTGGAGGATGTCGGCGGCCACGCGATGTGGCTGCCCACGGGTGTGAACAAAGATATCGTCGCGCGGCTGCATCAGGAAATGGTGCGCGCCGTGACCTCGCCCGAAGTAAAACCACGCCTCGAAGCCGAAGGCGCGGAGATCATCGCCAACACGCCGGAGCAGGCGCTGGCGTCGATACGCGTTGATCTTGAGAAGTGGGCCGAAGTCGTGCGCAAGACGGGGATCAAGGCGAATTGACACGCGTGGCAACTTGAACCGGCGAACCCTGCTCAAGTCCGCCGGCGCTCTGGCCGCGGCGGCGGCATTGCATCCGCTCGCGGCACGCGCGCAGTCGCAGCCGCTGCGTTTTGCCGACATGCACACGCATATCGGCATGTATCGCGACACGCAAAATGTGCGCGAGGCGATGATCAAGAACGGCGTGCTGCTCATCATGCGCAAGATCGTCGGCGACGGCGCGGTGATACAACGCATACCGGGCAAGGGCTTTCAGATGATACGCGAGCCGGCGCCGGGCGAGTTGTTCAAGCGCTACGAGGCGACGCTGGCCAATCTGAAGGCGCAGCACAACAACGAAAAACTCACGGAGGTCGCCACCACCGCGGCCCTGCAGCGCACGTTGCGCCTCAATGAGCCGGCGGTGGCGATCGGCGTGGAAGGCGGCGATTTTCTCGAAGGCGATATCAAACGCCTTACAGCGGCACGTCAACAAGGCATCGTGCACTTGCAGCTCGTGCACTACCGCGTGTCGGAACTCGGCGACATATCAACCGAGCGCCCCGTGCATACTGGTTTGACGGCGTTCGGCAAGGACGTGGTCGCTGCGTGCAACCGCCTGGACATCCTGGTCGACGTGGCGCACGGCACATCAGAGGTGATCGATCAGGCCATCGCGCTGTCAACGAAACCGGTGGTGTATTCGCACGGCCATGTGGTGTCGGGCAACCCTTACTACACGCAAGGCAACACGCGTGCACGCGCCATACATCGCCCGCTGGCGCAAAAAATCGCCAAGCTTGGCGGCGTGATCGGCATCTGGCCGCTGGGCAATCTCTACCCAACGCTCGACGCCTACGCGGCCGCGCTGATGGATGCCGCTGAAGACCTCGGCCCCGATCATGTGGCGGCCGCCACCGACATTCCGAGTCTGCTGAAGTCACCCATGCCCGATTACGAAGCCTACCCCGCGCTGGAAAATTTGCTTGTGAAGCGCGGCGGCAAGGCCAACGACATCGCCAACATGCTGGGGCGAAATTACCTGCGCGTGCTGGGGCAGGCGCTGGCGGTGTAGCCGTAGGATGGGTGCAGCGTAGCGAAACCCATCACAATCGGCGCCTCACCACCGACGATGATGGGTTACGGCCATCGGACAGTACCAATCCCCCAAATCAGATATTCATCTCAAGAATATACAAGCCACCGGTGAAGCGATCCACCGTGTAAACGAGATTGCGGTCATCGACATACACGTCGTTGATCTGCACCGAGCCCTTGGGTGACAGCGCGGGCGCGCCGGGCACGAAGTAGGCAACTTCTTGCGGCTGATAGGGGTTCGCCAGATCATACACACGCAGGCCACCGTTGAAGAACGTGGCGAGGATGATGTTGTCCGAGCGCCACGCCACGTCCATCGGGTAATTCTCATACAGGTTGTGCGAGCCGAAACGCCCGCCACGCTTGGTGAAGATTTCCGCTGGCGGCAACGGCAAGGTTGAAATCGGCACCAGATTTTTTTCGTCGGCCATGTTGACCACCCAGGTCATTTTCGGCCAGTCCTTGCCGTCGTCCTGCGTGCATTCGTCGGCAACGATAAGCAACTCTTTCGAGAACAGCGGCATCGCGGTGTGGGTGAAGCCGTTCATCGGCGGCGAGTAGTTGTAGTTCGACACCATTTTCGGGTTGGATTTGTCGCTGATGTCGAGGATGACGATGCCGCCGTCGAGATAGCCGAGATAGGCGCGGTCCGGGCGCTGCGGGTACCACTGCGTGTTGTGCGGACGAAAGCCGCTATCGAATTTGGGATGGCGCTTCATCGGCGGCTCTTTGTCGGTGTCGCGCTGGCCCGGATACCACCAGCGGCCCGCTTCGACCGGCTTGGAAGGGTTTTTCACGTCGATGATGCGATAGAACTGGTAGTCCTTGTCGTTGCGCGGAGTGAAGTCGGCAGCACCCGAGGACATATGCACATATTCGTTATCCACGCACCACACGCAATGCACACCCAGAGATTTCGGCCCGGAGCAATCGAAATGTGTGATCTTCCGCGGCTTCTCCGGCGTGCTGATGTCCCAGATGTCGAAGCCCGCCGGCGTCATGCCGAAATCGCCGCGTATCTGATGCGCGACATACAGCATGTCGCCGCACACCTCCAGCGAATTGGAGCGCATCTTGTGATGCGGCAACTCGGTTTGAATGAACACCTTCGGGTTCTTCGGGTCGGTGACATCCACGCCGGTGAAATTTTTTGGCGCGGCCTCGTGGCCCAGCCACATGATGCGCCGGCCATCCTTGGTCTTCTGCATCCCCATGCCTTCGCCAACACCGCCGAAACCATCGAGCGTGTTGTGCGACAGCAGTTTGAAATTGAGCGAAAGTGTTTGCGACGGGTTGGTGCCCGCGCCGATCGGTGCTTGTGCCATCAGGGTTCCTTGCATGAAAGTATATGATATATAAGTTATTGTTTTTAAACGATTATTCGTCTAGGCAAAATCGCAGCCAGATGCGATGTTATCCGAAATCGCGCGTGCGGTTGGCGGATATCCGACACCGATGGCGCCGCGCCACACCTTGAATTCGCAAACACGCGCATAATGTGCGCCAACACTACCGCGAAGGAGTATGCCATGAAGATCGATCTCTCCCGCCGTCAGTTCGTACTCGCATCCGCCAGCGCCGCCGCGCTCGTGCCGCTTTCCGGCTCGCAACTTGCGCGCGCGCAGGCGCCGCGCATCAGCGTGCCAGCGGTGGACAGCCTGACCATCCGCGTCATCACCGACAGCAGCTACGACACGCCCCAACCAGGATCGAATAAGTGGGTAAAAGTCCGCCGCGCCGGGATCAGAAACCTGCCGGACTGGCGCAAGACGCTGCATAGCGAATGGTGCTTGTCGCTCGCACTGGAATCTCGCATCGGTTCAGACACGCGCAACCTGTTACTCGATTTCGGCTACACGCCGAACGCGATGCTCAATAACATGGAATTCATGGGTATCGACGGCACGAAGATGCAAGGGCTTATCGTGAGCCACGGGCATAACGACCATTTCGGCGGCCTGCTCGGTTTCCTGGAAAAATTCCGTGATAAATTGCCCGACGATCTCACGCTCTATGTGGGCGGCGAAGACAATTTCTGCAATCGCGTGGCGCCACGAGGCGCATCGGGCCAGTTCACCGACACGGGCGTGATCGACCGCCGCGACCTTGAAAAACACCGTGTGAAAATCGTGTCGTGCGAACAGCCAACTGTCGTCATGGGCCACGCATTTACCACCGGCATGATCCAGCGGCGCAGTTTCGAACGCATATTGCCGAACACGATGGTTGAGTACTTCAAGCGCAACAACGTCGGCTGCGAAATGCCCGACGCCAACGCCAAGGCCGGCGGCAAGCCCGTGGCCGACACGCACATCCACGAGCACGCCACCTGCTTTAATGTGAAAGATCGCGGCCTCGTGGTGGTCTCTTCCTGCGGTCACGTCGGCATCGTCAACAGCGTGCGCCAGGCGATGGAAGTTTCCGGCGTGAACAAAGTGCATGCCGCGCTGGGCGGCTTTCATCTGTTCCCGGCGCCCGCGGAATATTTGCGCCAGACCGTCGACGAGCTGAAAAAGCTCGATCCGGATGTGATCGTCCCGCTGCATTGCTCCGGCCCCGGGCTGATCGCGCTGCTGCGCACCGAACTTGCCGACCGCGTGGTCACCTCCACCACCGGCACGGAGTACACCTTCGGCGCGTGATGCGCGCACGGTGGGTTCAGGCGGCGCTCGCTTTATGCGCGTCATCGTGGGTGATGCAAGCGCAAGCACGAGGCGCGGATGCACCGCGCGAAGATGGGCGCGCGCAAGCTGCGCAATTCATGAACGAGTTGATGCTGGGCAAGGCGCCCGTCGGAGCGCCGTTCACGCTCACCAATCAGCACGGCAAACGCGTGAGCCTCGCCGATTTTCGCGGCAAGGTGGTGCTGCTTTACTTCGGCTACACCTTTTGCCCCGATGTCTGCCCGACTGATCTGCTCGCCATCGCGCAAACGCTCAAGTCCCTCGGAAAAAGCGCCGATCAAGTACAGCCGATATTCATAACGCTCGATCCGGCGCGCGACACGCGCGAACTGCTGCGCGATTACGCCGCGGCGTTTCATCCGCGCATCGTCGCACTGACCGGCGGCGAGGACGAAATCCGCCGCGTGGCCACCTCATACAAGGTGTACTACGAGAAAGTGACGCCGCCCGATTCGAAAACCTATTTCATCAACCATGCCGCGTATACGTTCCTGCTCGACCGCCAGGGCAAGTACGTGCTGTTCTTTCCGCCGGGAACCGAGCCCAAACGCATGACTGCGATGGTGCGCGATGAGTTGGCCGTACCTATTTTTAAAAAACCGTAGGATGCGCGGACCTCGAAGCGCCGATGTATTGCTGGATTTCACCCTTCCACATCGAGGCCTCACTTGCGTTGCGGCCATTTCGGCAGCGCCTCGCAACGCCGCACCCACGCCAGCACTGCGGGATAATCCTCGAACATGAATCCCGCCTCGGGCGCCAGCGCCACGTAGGGATAACACGCGATGTCGGCGATGGTCGGGCGGTCGACCGCGAGCCAGTCGCTTGTTTGCAACTGCCGCGTCAGAATCTCCAGCGCGCGCCGGCCCGCGAGTTGCGCGTCGAGCACGCTGCCGCCTTTGAGTTGCTTGATGTAACCGCGCGCCCATTGCAAACCAAATGAAATTTCGTTCTGCGCGAAGGCCATCCACTGCATCACCTCGGCCATGCCAAGCGGGTCAGTAGGCAGCCATTGCTCGCCGCCCCACTTGCGCGCGATGTACGTGAGATGCGCGGTGGAGTCCCAGAAATATTTGCCTTCGATCTCCATCGCCGGCACCTGCCCGCGCGGATTGATTTTTAGAAATTCTTGTGATTTATGTTCTCGTTTGTTGAAAAAATCCATATCGATGCGCTCGCACGGCACTTCAAGCAGTGCGAGCAGGATGCGAATCTTCCATGAATTGCCGGAGTTGTTGGAGGCGTAGAGTTTCATGATTGACCTGTTTGAATTTTTGCGAAGACTATCACTCCGCGCAACAGAATGCGCTATATTAATTCCGACCGACGCGAAAGGACGGATAGCAAGAAGCCTTTGCAACCATTTGATTTAATTGATTTTTTAGATTTCATTAAAACTGGCCGCGCTTGGGCATGGCAGGCCGTGCGTGGCCCGTTCAATCAATGCATGCTACGATTCAAAATCGCGATGCCAACGTTACTTGAGAGTACCGAATTCTAGACTATCCTGCGAGGCGCAGCGCCTCGTAGTTGCCTACATCAATACGTTGCTGAAGGAATTTTTTGAATAATGGGGCAGTATCACGTTCCGTGAGAAATTCCGGCAGCGAATTTCGCAATGCTGCGGCGGTGACGAATTCGGAGGGCGGGATGCCGGGGCGAATGGTACGCAGCCAGGAGCCAAAAGAAGCCCACACCAGGCGCGGATAACTCACAGCCAGATACTGCAGGGTGCCCTGAGCGATGAGACCGATTTGGATGTGACGGTGATAGGCGCCGAGTTTGCGGCGCACGGCGTCGCGGTATTGATCGGTCTTGCGGTGCAGATACTGGGTGCCTGAAGCGCGTGCGATTTTGGGCATGTCACGCATCCAGAAGTGATAGGCGTAGACGCCGATCACGCGCAAGGCTTGCTTAAAGGACAACTCAATCTTGAAGCGCAGGCCATAGAGGCGAATGATGTCGATTGCGGGCATCAGCACGTCGGTGCTGATGAGGATCATTCGACCGCGCGTGGGATGATCGACCAGCACGAAGCGCACGAGCTGCCTGAGCGGACGCCACACCAGGTCGAGACAGACAAAGCGAAGGGTGACGCCACGCTCGCCATACACGGGGCTATCGGCAGACTGCCACACTTGGGTGGGGGAGTCGAACAGTTTCCAGAGCTTTATTTTCTGGCCGTAGAACAGCGGACGCCCGCGTTTGCGTGGTGCGTTGCTCAAGGGCACGGGTAGGTGGGCGCTGGTGCTACGGCGCACGCGCGAGACCAGATAACTGCCTGAGCAGCGCAGGCGCGAGACGATCTGCTGGCAAGCGTAATAGGCGTCGGCCACGAGGTAGAACGGCTCGCCGATACCTAGAGATTCGAGCAAATCGCCGAACTTCTCGGGCAGGGTTTTCTGATCACGGTTGGTGAATTTCACGCCCTCGTGGATGCGTCCGGCCAGGGGCACGGCGAAGAAGGAGGCGCCGGCAGCGGCCAGCAACGAGATCACCTGGATACTGTGACCCATGATGTATTCGGGTTTGGTGTTGTTCTCAGACTCCTGATGCAAGAGTTTGACCGCCGGCATCTTGCGTCCGCTCTTGGGGATCTTGATACCGTCGCCCAAAAGCACGGGCCGGCCGGCGAAGCGGTGCACGGCAAAGAGCGCGAGGGCGCGCTGGGACCACAGGCGCGTTAAGCAGGCCACGTCTATCGCTGGCGAATGAAAGAAGTCGAGCAGCCGGTCATAGCATTGCTGGGCGAGCCCGAGGGTGCGCACGATGCTGGTGACGCCCCACAAGTCGCCGCGGGCGCAGAGCCCGGCCAGGGCGGCCAGTAGCCAGAAAAAAGTTCGGGTGCGGGAGCACGCGGCGCGCAGGGGCGCGAGCACCCAATACCACTGAGTCCAGAGTGACATGGCGTCGTCTCCTATCAGATAGCCGCTAGCGGCTATCTGATACTACCTGATATCATTACGCCATGCAAGAAAAAGTGATTGAAAAACAGATTGCGCGCATCCAGCGCGATCTGGGCGCGCTCGGGCCGATGCGCCCAGGCACACTCTCGCGCCAATACGCCGCGTGCCAGAAGCCAGGCTGCGCCTGCGTAGATCCGGTCAACCCCAAGAAACACGGGCCGTTCTACCAACTGAGCTACAGCCACCAGGGCAAGAGCACGACCCGGTTCGTTCGTCCGGGGTATGTACCGCAGATCAAAAAGGAACTGGCCGCCTACAAGCGGTTCAGGGAACTCACGCAGAAGTGGGTTACGCTCGCCCTCACGCTATCGCAGTTACGCCTTGAGCAGGCTAGGCGAGCGGAAGACCAGAAAAAGGACCAGAAAAAGTAGCAGAGAACTCGGTACTCTCAAG
>CAMDLH010000142.1 GCA_945901405.1 Bordetella parapertussis
CAATCGGCGGCGCCGAGGATGCACATGCGTCGGAACCGCTGCGCGTTCCGACCTACGAAAGGCGCGGTTTCGTCAATCCCCCTCAAACACCGGCTTCTGCTTGTTCGCAAACGCGTGATACGCGCGGTGAAAATCCTGCGTCTGCTTGCAGATGGCCTGCGCTTCGGCTTCGATGGCTTCATCAAGGCCCATGTTCCACTCCTGATGCAGGAGTCAGGTTGCGCGTCGGCGCGCGCACCATCGAATCAATACGTTACAACCGCCCTTCGTCGATTTCCAAGCCCACGCAATATTTGCCTACGATTTCGTAATTCTGGAAGCGACCTTGGCCATGCTGTGCGATCACGTGCATATCGTGAAACAGGCGCTGAATCAAATTGCCGTCAAACACGACCGTGGCGCCGCAGAGCGGATGAAGACCATCGACCACTTTCGCGGCGAGCCGTATGGCATGCGTAGCTGCAAGTCGCAGGTTGATGCGCGACTCCAAACTCGCAGTAGGCGCGTCGGTTGATATTGCCGACTGCCAGATTTCGTGCGCCGCTGACAGGAGATACGCCCGGCCGGAACGTAGCGCTGCTTCGGCTTGACCGACGGCAAACTGGGTAATCGACTGCTCACGCAGGAGACCCGTCATATTGCGCGGGGCCTTGGAGCCTGCGACCTCGAAAAACGCCTCCAGGCAGTTGCGTGCAAGCCCGAGCGCGACCATGCCGTCGCCCGCGGCATATCCGAGCGTGATGGGGATCTTATAGCGCGGACCCGGGCTCACAACCGGCGCACCGTACGGAAACACGGTCCGCTCCTCGGGGACGAACACGTCTTTCACGTCGAATGTATGGGTACCCGTGCCGCGCATCCCCTTGGTGTGCCACGCGTCGATGAGTTCGACTTGTTCTTTCGGGATCAGGCAATAACGGGCTTCGGGCTTGCCGTTGCGCTGGCGCACCAAACCGTTTTCGATGACCTGCGCATGGGCCGCCACCCACGACGCATGTTTAATTCCGGTGCTGAACGGCTGCCGGCCGGTGACGCGAAACCCGCCCGGCGCCACCACCGCCGTCGCTGTTGGCGCCGGGGTGTTTGACACAACACTGCGTGGGGTGTCGGTCCAGATTTCGCGTGCCGCCGCTGGCGACATTCGCGCCGAGTATGTCGCCCAATTCGCACCCTGACTGACTGTCCACGCGGTGCTGGCGTCGCCCTTGCCAAGCTCCTCGAGGACTTGCACATAAGTCGGGAAATCGACTTCCGGGCCGCCAATAGCACGCGGCACGGCCATTTGATAAAAGCCCGCGTCAGCGAGTGCATGGAAGAGCGGTTTCGGCAGCTCGCGGTCCGCGTCGATCTGATCGGCGTGGCTCCTGATGAGCGGCACGAGTTCGCGGGCGGCTTCAATTAGCGACAGCTTGGCAGTGGTAGCAGAAGCATTGGAGGACATATCGCAGGATTCCGCATCAGTATTGAAAGGAGATTGGTAAAGTGTGCGTCGATCAGCCCTGCTTGTCTACTAGGACGATTCCCAAAACGTATCAAAACCAATACGGTGCGTCGAGGTCGGTAAACGAGTTGGAGTGGGATTTGCCGAGCCTTAATGTATATTATGTCCCTGTAGATTACGAACGTCTGGGCGAGTCCGGTAGGATTGTTATTAAAACCGCTGCGTACCGCCAAAATCAGAAACCACGCGAGGCCGCAGAGCGAGCACGACAGCCGGAATTCTAAGGTCGCAACCCTTAATTGTGATCGCATTAAAAACGTTGGACCGGTGAAGGTGATCTATCTATTTTCCGATTGCCCGTTCTCGCGCCAATTTTGTACAGCACCCGGTAATCCCCCTTAAACCACGCATGTTGCGCGAGCCGCGCGCGCCACGGCGTCGCGCGCGCTTCGTCGCGTTCCTTTGATTCCAGCGCGCGCAGATCGCGCAGATAATGCAGCGCGATGTGCGTCCAGCCGCCGGCCTGCGGCGCATGAACTTTGAAACGGCGGCACATCGGCCAGTGCGGGCTTTTTAATAAGATGCCCAAGTGTTCTTCGTCGTACCAGGCGTTGAAATCCTTTTCGCCCTCATTTTCGTTACTTGGTGGAATGCTGAACAACACCGGATACAGTATCGGCACTTCGTGAAACGGGTCGCCGGCACCGGGGGCGATTTGCTGATTCATGAACGCAGCGACATGGCGTTCGCTGGAAATAATGGATTCATGCGCGGGCGCGGGCAGCGCGCCGTGCAATGCCGCCGCGTCCGCATTCGATTCAAACACGGCTACGTAAGTCGCGCGCAGCGGGCTGCCGTAACACTGCACATTGAGCATTTGACCGGCGGCCAGTACTGACGGAACATAATGATTCTGATGCCACGTGTCGAAGGCGATGCCGCCTTCGCGCTTGACGGTGATGGTGTCGTAAACAATGGTTTTGCCTTGCATGGGGTTTCCTTTCTGATGCGGGATTTTGCCATGCAATGCGATGAGGGCTAAACGTTTGTTGAAATTTTTCGTTCAATGCATGTGCGCGTGCGTGTTTGCGGCGGCGCTCGCCTGTACGCATGGCTTTGCCGCCTATCCCGACAAACCGATACGGATCGTGACGCCTTTCCCCGCCGGCAGCGTCACCGACATCGTGGCGCGGCCGATGGCGATGCGTTTGACCGAGGCGTGGGGCGCCACGGTGATCGTGGACAATCGTACCGGCGCGGGCGGCGGCGTGGCGGGCGAGGTGGTGGCGAAAGCGCCGCCGGATGGCTACACGTTGCTGATCGGTGCGACCGGCAATCTGGTGGTGAACGCGTTTATTTATGCCAAGGTGCCGTACGACACGCAACGCGCGTTCGCCCCCATCACACTCGCGGCGACCGCGGGGCTCCTGCTGGTGGTGCATCCGTCGATTCCAGTGCGCAGCGCGAAAGAGCTTGCCACGCTGGCGAAAACGCGTCCCGGCCAGTTCACCTATGGCTCGTCGGGCAACGGCTCGACGCCGCACCTTGCCGCCACGCTTTTCACCTCGATGACCGGCGCGCAGATGATACACGTGGCCTACAAAGGCGGCAGTCCGCAATACACCATCGATCTCATCACCGGGCGCCTCGAACTCGCGTTCGCGAGCATGGCGCCGGTGATTCCACACGTGAAAAGCGGACGCCTGAGATCACTGGGCACCACGGCTGATAAGCGCGATCCGCAGTTTCCCGATCTGCCCACGATTGCCGAATCAGGCGTGCCCGGCTACGACATGCGTTCGTGGTATGGCGTGCTCGCCACCGCCGGCACGCCGCAGCCGGTGATTGAAAAACTCAACGCTGAGCTCGTGCGCATACTCTTGCTGCCCGATCTGCGCGCGCAATATCTCGTGGCGGGCCTGCACGCCACCAGCAGCAGTTCTGCCGAATTTGCCGCGTATATCAGGAACGAACACGAAAAGTGGAGCAGGGTGGTGAAGGCCGGCGGCATCCGCGCGGAGTAAGGCGTGACATGCATACGTTGAGTCCCGGTTCCGTCATTCCAGCGCAGGCTGGAATCCAGTGCGTAACCCTTCGCCGCCAGGCGCTGATTTTGGGTGCAACGCGTGCAAGTTCAGGGTAGCTTTGGTCTACAATTGACGTGTTAACAAGGAGGTTTTTCCATGGACCAGACCGAAAAGAACTCCCTCATCAGCACAAAAAGCGCCACGCAAACGCTGTGCGAATGTCTCGCATCCATACGCTACGAGTCACTGCCCAAGGATGTGGTTGCGCGCACCGAGGATTTTTTCCTCGACTGGTTGGCGTCAGGCCTGGCCGGCAAGGGCGCACGCCCGGTGGTGGCGTTCGAGCAATTCGCCGCCGCGATGGGGCCGCTGAATGGCCCGTGCGAGGTGCTCACCACACGCCGGCGCACCTCCCCCTTCTTCGCTGCGCTCATCAACGGCGCGGCCTCGCACGTGGTCGAGCAAGATGACGTGCATAACGGCTCGGTGTATCACCCGGCCACGGTGGTGTTTCCTGCGGTACTGGCCGCCGCGCAGGATGTTGGTGCATCGGGCAAGGACTTGATTGCCGCGTCAGTGGCGGGTTACGAATGCGGCGTGCGCGTGGGCGAGTTTCTGGGCCGTTCGCACTACAAGGTGTTTCATACCACCGGCACCGCGGGCAAACTCGCGGCGGCGGCGGGTGTGGCGCACATCCTAAAACTCGACGCGAACAAGATGCATCACTGCATCGGCAGCGCGGGCACCATGGCGGCGGGCCTGTGGGAATTTCTGCGCGATGCAGCGGACTCCAAGCAGTTGCACACCGCGAAAGCCGCTGCTGACGGCGTGCTCGCCGCGTATTGCGCGCGTGACGGCTTGACGGGCGCCAACCAGATACTCGAAGGCAAGCAAGGCATGGCGGCAGGCATGTCGAGTGACGCGGATATCACGCGGCTCACCGATGGCCTTGGCACGCGCTGGGGATTGGCTGAAACCTCGTTCAAGTTTCATGCCTCGTGCAGACACACGCATCCGGCGGCGGATGCGCTGCTTGCACTCATGCGCGAGAACAATGTAAAGGCCAGCGACATCGCCAGCGTCACCGCGCATGTGCATCAAGGCGCCATCGACGTGCTCGGCCCGGTGACCGATCCGCAGACCATTCACCAATCCAAATTCTCCATGGGCTTCGTGCTTGCACTCGCCGCGCTGCATGGCCGCGCAGGCCTCGCGGATTTCACCGAGGCTTCGTTGAAAGACCATGCGACGCGTGCATTCCACGACAAAGTGAAAATGGTGCTCGACGCCGAAGTCGATGGCGCGTATCCCAAACGCTGGCTGGGCCGTGTGACCGCAGTGACCAACGACGGACGCACCCTCGAAGGCCGTGTGTCCTCGCCCAAGGGCGACCCCGACAACACCTTGTCGCGCGCGGAATTGGAAGACAAGGCGATCCGTCTTGCAGGTTACAACGGCGGCTGCGGCGAGCCGGAGATGAAGCAGATCATCGCGCGCGTGTGGCGCTTGCGGGATGAGAAGAGCGTGCGGGATTTTTTGATCAAGTGAAGCTGTTGTAGGGTGGGTGAGGCGACGTTTTTGTCGCCGTAACCCACCGAGCGGTATGGACAAGCACGCGGGGCGGTGGGTTACGGCGCACACCCCGCGCCTAACCCACCCTACAAAAACCAACTTTGGAATTACCATGACTCTCGTTGAACAAATCAGTAATTACGCAACCGGTCTGCGTTACGAAGACCTCCCCGCCGATGTCGTCAAGCTGGCGAAGACGGTGATCATCGATTCCATCGGCTGCGCGCTGGGCGGTTTCAACAGCGAGCCGGAGAAAATCGCGCGCGATCTTGCCGACATGACCAGCAGCAGGCAGCCTGCGACGGTGATGGTGAGCGGCTTGAAAACCAGCCCTGATCTCGCGACGTTCGCCAATGGCGTGATGATACGATTTCTGGATTACAACGACGGTTACACCAGTACCGGTGAGTCGGGGCACCCCAGCGACAGCATCGCGGCGGTGCTGACTGCCGCCGAGATCAACAAGCGGTCGGGCAAGGATGTGATTGTCGCGACCGTGCTGGCGTATGAGATGTTTTGCCGCATCTGCGACGAGGTCGATCTCAAGCCAATGGGTTACGACCATGTGACCGTCGGCGGCATGGCGAGTGTTGCCGCCGCCGCTTGGCTGTTTGGCTTCAAGGGCAAGCAGTTCGAGCATTGCATGCAGCTTGGCATCGCGCCCAACAACGCGCTGTATCAGACGCGCATCGGCAATGTGTCGATGTGGAAGGGTTGTGCGTATGCGAACGCCTCGCGCAACGCGGTGTTCGCGGCGATGCTGGCGGCGCGCGGCATGACGGGGCCGTCGCCGGTGTTCGAGGGCGTGGGCGGTTATTTCAAAGCGGTGGCACGCAAGTCGTTTACGCTTGATACGCTGGGCGGGCAAAATAATGCGCCGTTCAGGATCAAGGAGTGTCTCATCAAGCGTTTTCCGCTGGGGCAATATTCGCAGACGGTGGTGGAGGCCGCGCTGCAAATGCGCGAGAAGGTTGCGTCGGCGGACGACATCGCCGAAGTGCAGATTGAAACCGTGACCACGGCGTGCATACTGATGGCGGACGCGCCGGAGAAATGGGAGCCGCCCAATCGCGAGACCGCAGACCACAGCATGCCGTATACCGTGGCGGTCGCGCTGATTCATGGGGACGTGCAGGAGGAACACTTCGATGACGCGCACGTGTTCAACCCGGCGATAAGGGCGCTCACGCGCAAGGTGAAGATCAAACCTTCCGCCGATGCCGATAAACACATGCCGCATGCGATGCGCTGCTACTTCAAACTCATAACCAAGTCAGGCGCCGAATTCAGCACCTTGGTCGATCATCACAAAGGGCATTGGAAGAATCCGATGAATGACGCCGAACTCGAAAAGAAATTTCGCACGCTGGCGCGCAAGGTGTTGCCCGATGCGAAGATCGACGCCATGCTCGCGCGTTTGTGGAAGATGGAAGACATCGCCAATGCCGGCGAGATTCCGCGTATGACGGTGGTGTAGGGCGCAATCGAAGCCTGAACTTGTCGAAGGGGCATTGCGCCGTTTGGTGTGTCCATACCGGATCGGCGCAATGCCTGCGGCGATTGCGCCCTACGTTTTTGCAAAGGATGATATGAAAGTAACTAATTGTTTTTATTCATTATTTTTTGCGGTGACGTTTGCGGCTCCAGCGCTCGCTGCCGATACTTTTCCGGCGCGCCCGATCCGCATGCTGGTGCCTTTTGCACCTGGCGGCGGCGCGGATACGCTGGCGCGCATCGTCACGCCCAAGCTGCATGAGGCGATGGGGCAGGCGTGGGTGGTGGATAACCGCAGCGGCGCGGCGGGCAATCTCGCGGCGGAAATCGTTGCGCGCGCGGCCCCCGATGGTTACACCACGTTTCTCGGTTTCAGCACCGTGCTCACGGTGAACCCCAGCCTCTACAGGCTGCCGTTCAGCATGGAGGGCGATTTGCAGCCGGTGATGATGCTGGCCGCTTCGCAATACATCCTGGTGCTGCATTCGAGCGTGCCTGCAAATTCACTTAAGGAATTTATCGCCGTGGCCAAGGCCAAGCCCGGCGGCTACAACTACGCCTCGGCGGGCGTGGGCAGCCCACTGCATCTGGCATCCGAGTTGTTCCAGAAGCGCACGGGTGTGACGATGGCGCATATTGCTTATAAAGGCGGCGGGCCGGCGGCGGCCTCGGTGCTGGGTGGCGAAACGCAAGTGTTGTTCGGCAGCGTGGCCTCGTCGCTGCCGCATGTCAAAACAGGCCGCTTGAAAGCGCTTGCCTCCACGGGCGCCAAACGCACCAAGGTCGCGCCTGAGTTGCCTACGCTTGCCGAACAGGGTTTCCCTGGGTTCGACGTGAGTTCCTGGTATGGGCTGCTGCTGCCGGTAAAGTCTCCCATGAGCATCGTCGAACGGCTGCGTACTGAAATGAATCGGGCGATCGCTCTGCCCGACGTGCAGCAGGCCATGACGCGCCAGGGGCTGGAGCCCGAACCCGGCACGCCGCAGGAACTCGCCGCGCGCATCAAATCGGAAACCGCGACCTGGGCGCAGGTGATCAAGGATGCGGGCATCAAGGCGGAATAGGCGTAGCGGGCCATCACGCGCGCAGTTTTTCCGCCTCCGCCTTGAGTATTGCGATGAATCTGCACGCCGCGGGCGACAGGTAGGCATCTTTGCGGTAGCGCACGCCGAGTGTGCGTTTCCATGCGAGTTCTTTCACCGGAATTTCAATCAGGTTGAGCTGGCGCGCGGCTTGTTGCAATTCCCAGCGCGGCATGAACCCGATCAACCCTGACTTCGAAATCGCCCGCAGCCGGATCAATCTGAAATTGGCTTCCATGACGACATGAGGCGCCGCCATGCCATTGTCGGCGAATGCGCGGTAGACCTGCTGCCAGGAAAGCGTGGTTGCCGACGCCAGTGCCCAGCGCTCGCCTGCAAGATCGCCGATGGCGACGCGCTTTCTGCGTGCAAGCGGGTGGCTTGCCGCCGCGCACACGATAAAGTCTTCATCCCACAAACGCTCCTGTACGAAGTCCTTGTCCACGGCCTTGGGAATGCCGCTGATGATGAGATCAAGCTCGGCGTTGCGCAGCGCGGGGATCAGTGCTTCGTTGGTGGCTACGGTTATCTTGGTGACGACCTGCGGCGAGTGCTGACCGAAAATTTCACAAGCCGAAGGCAGTAAAAGCTCCGCGGCCTCGAAACTGGCGCCGATGCGCAGCAGGCCCGAGCGCCCGCCGTTAAGATCGGCGACTTCCTTCAGCACGTCGTCCATGGCGAGTTGCAGACGCCTTGCGTGAGACAGCAAGGCGTTGCCCATGGCAGTCATCTCAACACCTTTGGGCGTGCGTCTGACGATTTTCGTGCCGGCGGATTTCTCCAGGCGGCGCAGGGTTTTACTCAGCGCGGGTTGACTGATGCCGATGGCGTCGGCTGCGCGCCGCAGGTTGCCGTGCTCGGCGACGACGGCAAAATATTGCAGATCGCGGGATTCCATTGCAATAACCCATGGTTATCAAGTGATGAGTGCTGGATGATTGCAGGAATCGGGCCGCAGCGTCAATATCGCCATGCCGGCAATGCATGACCTTTTACCAAGCAGAGAATGCTCGAGCAAAGGATGGACAGATGAAAACAATGCGGAAAACAACGGTGATCCATGCGCTGGCGGTTGCGCTATGGACGTGCGCAAGTGCAAGCGGCCAGGGCTACCCGGCCAAGCCGGTGCGATTGGTATTGCCCGGCCCGCCAGCGGGTGGCGCGGATGTCATCATGCGTCCCATTGCGCAACGCCTGACCGAACAAATGGGGCAACAAGTCATAGTCGATAATCGGCCCGGCGCCGGGGGCGTGATGGCGGGGCAAGTTGCCATGGCGTCGCCTGCGGACGGTTATACCCTGGTGGTTGCCACCGGTGGCGGATTCTCCATTGCGCCTTTTGTGGTTAAAAAAACAGCCGTACGACCCGGAACGCGACTTTCTGCCAATCACCATGGTGGCAACCTCCCCCATGATGATTGCGGTGCACCCAGCGCTGCCGGTCAAGTCGGTAAAAGACCTTGTCGGTCTTGCCAAGGCAAAACAGAATCAGTTGTTCTATGCGTCCAATGGGCAGTTGTCCTTCAGCCACCTGACCACGGAATTTTTTAGCCATGCAACCGCCATACGCATGACGCACGTGCCGTACAAAGGCGGCACGCCAGCGGTAATTGATACGGTGAGCGGGCATGTGCAGTTGATTATCACCGCGCTTCCCACGCTGATTACGCAAGTCAAGGCATCGCGCCTGCGTGCGATTGCGGTGACCAGCGCCAAACGTTCGTCCGCGATTCCGGAATTGCCGACCGTGGCCGAGTCGGGCTATTCAGGATTTGAGTCGGTGCAGTGGTACGGCATCTTCGCACCCAAGGGAACGCCCACCGCCATCACGGAGCGGCTGTTCAGCGAGCTTCGCAAGGCGGGAGAAAGCCCCGCGCTGAAGGCGCCGCTGGCGCAGGAGGGAGCGGAGTTGGCGGTGTCCGGCCCGCAGGCGATGGCGGGTTTCTTGCGTGCCGACATCACCAAGTGGCGAAAAGTCATCAAGGATTCCAACATCGTTCTTGAGTAGGAGGGTCATGCAATGAAAGAATTTCGAGTCTGGGCCACCGCGTGCTCGCACATACACAGTGATCTGAAAGAAGGCCGCAAGAGTATCGCGGAGCCCATCGCGCAAAGCGAATTCGGTGGCGCCGAGGGCGGCCCGCCATTTGAATGGGACATTATGCTGCATCTGGGTGATATCTCCGGCACGCAGACGCCGCCGGTGGATGCCGACGGCCCGCCGGTGATGGAGCAGCTTAACTCGGCGCGAAAACATCGCGTCGAGCAGATTTATCATGTGATCGGCAACCATGACGCCAGCGGCGTGAATGAAGAAACGCAGTGGTGGTTCCGCAAATGGGTCGATCCGGAGGGTGTGAACACGCAGCACTCAAAAGTGGACAACGCCCGCCGCCCGTATCCCCTCGACGGCAACTGGGAGCGCTACAGCTTCACCACAGGCAATGTGCTGTTTCTGATGATGAGCGATCGCAACGATGTCGGTCCGCCGCGCGGACGCTCCGATGTCGGTGGCTGGCCTGCCGGCGCGGTGATGCGCGAAACCTACGAGTGGTGGAAGCAGATGGTCGAGGCCAATCAGGACAAGATCATCGTCACTTGCGCGCACCACGTATTGCGTGACACCACGGTTGCTTCCGGACGCTGGGAAGGTATTCAATCGGGCTATCACGGCAAATACGACGATGCCGAGGGCGCTTCGTATTTGTATTGGGTGGGCGAGGAAACCGACTCCACCGCGTTTCAGGATTACCTCGCCGCGCATCCTGGCGCAATCGACTTGTGGCTGGGCGGGCACACGCATACCCATCCGGACGACCGCTTTGGCAACAAGAGTCATATTGAATCACGCTGGGGCGTGACGTTTGTCAACGTCGCCGCGATGACGCGCCATCATGGCCACAAGACGCGTTCGCTGTTCCCGATGAGCCGCTTGGTTACGTTTTACGAAGGCTGCAGCGACGTTCGTATCCAGTGCTATTTGCACACAACGGATTATTCGCAGCAGGGGTGGTATGCGCCCGCCGAACGGACGGTCAGGCTGTCGAAGGCGTATCGCGGCTGACGGTTTTGCAATCGCGGCACGGAGGCAAATCGATTACTCCAATTTGAAGCCGGTTTCCTTCACCACTTTCGCCCAGCGGTCGCGTTCCAAAACCAGGAATTTTGCGGTTTCCTGCGGCGTCATCGCGAGCGGAACGGTGCCCTGCGATCCGAGCTTTTCTTTCACGTCCGCCATCGCGAGCACGCGGCTCAGTTCGCCGCTGAATTTGCCGATGATCTCGGCGGGCAGTTTCAGCGGGCCGAGGATGCCCTGCCACGAGCCTGTGTGAAATCCCTCGAAGCCCGGCGTCTCCGCGACCGTCGGCGTGTCGGGCAGCGCGGGATCGCGCTTCTGGCTGGAGATCGCGATCACCTTGATGCGGCCGTTTTTCACGTGTGGCAGCGTTTGCAGCATGCCGAGAAACATCACGTCGCCTTCGCCGGTGGCCACTGTCATCAGTGACTGCTGGCCGCCCTTGGTGGGGATGTAGACCCAATTCACGCCGGTGCGGTTTTGCACGGCGAGTCCGGCCATGTGCGGCGCGCCGCCGAGGCCGGTCGGGAAGTTAAGTTTGCCGGGATTCTTTTTCGCCAGCGCGATCAGTTCGGCGAGGTTTTTCACCGGCACGCTCGGATGCACCGCCAGCAGATGCGGCGAGTAAGACACGGTGCCGATGGGCGCGAGGTCGCGCACCGGATCAAACGGCAGCTTGGGCAGCGTCAACGGCGTGATCATCAAATTGCCCACGTCCGTGAGCAAAAACGTGTATCCATCCGCGGGTGAGCGCACCACGATATCGGTGCCGATGGTGCCGTTGGCGCCGGGGCGGCTATCGACGACGATTTGCTGGCTCCAGGCCTCGGTCAGTTTCTGGCCGACCAGCCGCGCGAGGATGTCGGACGTGCCTCCCGACGGATACGGTACGATCACGCGTATCGCCTTGGCAGGCCAGACTTGTGCGTGCGCGGGTAATGCGGCCATACTGGCGGCAAGGCCAGTGACAATGACTAGCGCGAAGTTGCGTACCATGATTTCTCCCGGTGATTTCGAACTGTGCAAAGTGTAGCCGCGAAATGCAGCTTCGTCGAACCGTTGGACAATGGTGCGAAAGTGGGCAAAATTGCCGTTGGATAAAATTGGAGGCAGTCATGCAAAAAATGCTTGTAGCGGCGAGTGTGCTGGCGTTGCAAGGCGCCCCGGTGGCGCTGGCGGCCTACCCCGAGCGGCCAATTCGCCTCATCGTCTCCTCTGCGCCAGGCGGCACGCCCGACACTACTTCACGCATTTTCGCGGCGGAGTTAATTAAGCAAATGGGGCAGCAGGTCGTGGTGGACAATCGGCCCGGCGCCGGTTCGGTGCTGGGGACAACACTGATGGCGAAGGCTCCACCCGACGGCTACACCATCGGCTATGGCACCATAGGGCCGATTGCCATTCAACGCAGCATACAAAGTTTGCCCTACGATCCCGACCGCGAATTGCAGGCCGTGGTGCAAATCGCGGCTACTCCAAACATGCTTGCAACTTCAAAGTCGCTGCCGGTGACAACGGTCAAGGGGCTTATCGATCATGCGCGGGCTAATCCCGATAAGCTGTTGTTTGCGTCCACCGGCAGCGGGGCAAGCCAGCATCTGACGGGTGAGTTATTTAAATTCATGGCCGGTATCCAGATGACGCATGTGCCGTTCAAGGCGGCGACGATGGCGCTTACCGATGTCATCGCGGGGCGCGTGCACCTGATGTTCGAGAACATCGGCTCCGTGGGCCAGCACGTGCGGTCGGGCAAACTTCAGGGCGTCGCGGTCACCAGCGGCAAGCGCGTTGCATCATTCCCCGATCTGCCGGCAATTGCTGAAGCTGGTGTGCCGGGCTTTGAATCCGTGTCATGGGGAGGAATCGTGGTGCCGTCGGGCACGCCACGAGCGATCGTGGCAAGGCTGAACAAGGAAATAAACGTTGCCATGGCGTTGCCGCACGTGAAAGAAAAGTATTTTATTTTTGGCAGCGATCTCGTGGGTGGCACGCCCGAACAATTCGCCGCGCAAATCAAGAAAGACACGCTGAAGTGGGCGGATGTCGTAAAGCGCGCCGGCGTGAAACCAGATTGAGCGGATTGCCTCTCAATCCGCCGTGATGTTCGCCTGCTGGATGACACGCGCCCACTTGGCCGATTCGGCTTTCATGAAAGCGCCGAACGCCTTGGGGTTGCTGTCCACCGGGTCTGTGCCTTGGGCGATGAGTTTGTCGCGCGTTTCTGCGTGACTCATCGCCTTGACGATTTCGCCGTGCAGCCGCGTGATGACGCTTTGCGGTGTGCCGGTTGGCGCGACGAGGCCGTACCAGTTGACGACTTCAAAGCCCTTTAACGTTTCAGCGGTAGTTGCAATGTCCGGCAGAATCGACAAGCGCTTGGGCCCCGTGGTTGCGACCGCGCGCACGCGGCCAGCCTTGACGTGCTGCAGGCCGATGGGCACGGCGTCAAAGCCGAATTGAATCTGCCCGCCCAACAAATCATTGAAACCCGGCGCGCTGCCTTTGTAGGGCACATGCACGGCCTTGATGCCGGCGAGGTTGTTTAGAAGTTCGCTCGCCAGATGCGGCAGGCCGCCGTTGCCGGACGAGTAGTAGTTGATCTTGCCGGGATTGGCCTTGATGTGCGCGATGAGTTCACCGAATGAACTGGCCGGCACCTTGGGGTGCGTGTAAACCAGAAACGGCACCGATGAAGTCTGCATCACCGGCACAAAATCACGCTCGATATTGAACGGCAGATTTTTTGCCAGCACTGGATTGACGGAGAGGTTGCCGGTGGTGCCGATGAATAGCGTGTGTCCATCGGGGTTGGATTTCGCCACGATGTCGGTGCCGAGGATGCCGTTGGCGCCAGGGCGGTTATCGACGATGACTTGCTGGCCGAGGCTCTCGCTCATGCGCACGCCGAGCAGCCGCGCCACCACATCGATGCCGCCGCCGGGCGGAAACCCCACCACGATGCGCACCGGGCGTTGCGGCCAGTTTTGCGCGCTGGCGGCGCCGCTAATAACCACAAGTCCAGCCGCCAGCGCATGAAGTAGGGTTCGCTTCATTTCATTTCCTCATCGTTTGAATCGCGGTAGGATAGCATGGCCGTTTCAACGATTATCGCGAAGGAGTCGACATGCCGGAAGCGCTGCACGTAGGTTTGATGGTGCCAAGTAACAACACGACCATGGAGCGCGAATTGCTCGCGTGGCTGCCAACGGGCTCGACCTGTAACACGCTGCGCATTCCGCGCGGCAAGGGCATGCTGACGAAAGAAGTGTTGCCCGAATACGTCGCGCAGGCGTTGAGTCTGGCGCGGGCATTCAACAATCCCGATGTTGATGTGGTTGCTTATGGCTGCACGGCGGCAGGCTTCATCTCCGGCCCGGCGGGTGATGCGGCGCTGCAATCAGACCTCGCACGCGTCACCGGCAAAAATGTGGTGACGACCGCGCGCTCGATGGTGCTTGCGTTGCAGGACGCCGGGGTGAAAAACATCGCGCTGGTGACGCCTTATCTCGACTCGGTGAACGTTCAGTTAAAAGCATTTCTGACCGACGGCGGCATCAACGTCAAACGCTTCAATAGTTTTTATGCGCAAAACACCGACGAGCTCGGCAGCATTCAAGCGCATCAGGTTGCCAAACTCGCGCGCGAAACCATGGCGGATGATTGCGAAGCGATGTTCATCGGCTGCTCGCAATTGCCGACGTGCGAAATCCTCGGCGATCTCGAACGTGAGTTCGGCCGCCCGGCATTCTCGTCGATACAAGTCACCGCGCGCCGCGCGCAGCAGGCTTCGGCGGCATAGATAAAAACATCAATAAAAACAATGATTTATAAGAGCTTTGTTCTTCAGGCGCAATTGATTTTTTGATATGGAGGGCTACCATGACCTTTCGATTGCTGCGCGATATCTGTAGTGCGTTGATCTTCACGCTCGTGGCGTGTTCGCATGCGTGGGCGCAAGCTTATCCGGAGCGTCCGATCAATTTTGTCGTGCCGTGGCCCGCCGGCGGCGGCACCGATATCGCCATGCGCGCGCTGGCCGATGTGTTGAGCAAGCAGATGAACACGCGCTTCATCGTTGAAAACAAACCGGGTGCGGGCGGCACCATTGGCCCCGCGGGCATGGCCGCCAACGCGCGGCCCGACGGCTACACTATCGCGCAAATTCCCATCACCATCATGCGTTATCCGCACATGCAAAAGGTTAGTTGGGATACGTTCAAGGATTTCACCTGGATCATCGGCATCACGGGTTACTCGTTTGGCGTGGTGGTGCGCGCCGATTCACCGTGGAAGACATGGAAGGAATTTATCGCGTATGCGAAAGCCAATCCCGAAAAGGTCACTTATGGCACGCCCGGTCCCGGCACATCGCTGCACATGACTATGGAAGAAATCGGCGCGAAAGAAGGCATCAAGTGGATACACGTGCCGTTCAAGGGTAATGCCGATGCCACGGCCTCGTTGATGGGCGGGCATATCGTCGCCTCGGCCGATTCGTTCGGCTGGGCCGAACATATTCAATCGGGCCGCTTCAGATTGCTGGTTACATGGGGCGCTACGCGTACCAAGCGCTGGCCCGATGTGCCGACGTTAAAAGAGTTGGGTTACAACATCGTATCTAATTCGCCGTACGGCATCGCCGGGCCGCGCGGCATGGATCCGAAGCACGTGAAAATCCTGCACGATGCGATTCGAAAAGCCATCGACGACCCCGGCTACCAGAAAGTACTCGAGCGTCTCGATCAGGAAAACTACTACCTTTCGACCGAAGACTACGCGCGCCAGGTCAAGGTTTGGTACGACGAAGAAAAAGCGAACGTTGAACGGGTGGGGCTGACGTTAAAGCCTTGACTCATAATCGGCTGCAATCCTGCGACACAGCAAGGTGCATCCTCAAGGAGAATTAATGAAGAAAAAAATTATTTGCGCGTTCGCGCTGGCCGTGGCGAGTCTGGCGCAAGCGGTGCACGCGCAAGCGCCCGCTCAAAACTGGCCGCAGCGCCCCGTGCGCATGATCATCGGATTTTCACCGGGCAGCGCGACGGATATCACCGGGCGCATGGTCGCACCCAAGCTGGCGGATATCTGGGGCCAGCCGGTGGTGATTGAAAACCGCTCCGGCGCGGGCAGCAGCATCGCGTCCACGGTTGCGGCGAAGGCCACGCCGGACGGCTACACGTTGTTGTTGATCTCCGCGTCGTTTGCGATCAACGCGGTGCTGCGTCCCAATCAGGGCTATGACCCGCTGAAGGATTTCACCAGTGTCGCGCAGATCGGTTATTCGACCGGCGCGATCGTGGTGAATCCCTCGCTGGGGGTGAAGACGATCAAGGAGTTGATCGCGTTATCGAACGAGCGGCCCGGCAAGATACTTTTCGGCTCGGCGGGGGCGGGTAGCGGCATTCATTTAACGGCTGAACGCTTTCGCATGTCCGGCGGCTTCAAGGCCACGCATGTCGCTTTCAAGGGGCAGCCCGAAATGCTGATCGAGATTCTCGCCAATCGCGTGCACTGGGGCGTGCCCGGCCTCGGGCCCGCGCTGGGCATGATTCGCGATGGACGGTTGATCGCGCTGGCGGTGGTGACGCCCAAGCGCTCGCTGCTGCTGCCGGACGTGCCTTCGCTCTACGAACTGCTGCCGACGTTCAGG
>CAMDLH010000143.1 GCA_945901405.1 Bordetella parapertussis
AGTCATGTAGGCCTGTTACACAATCCAAAAAACTAGCCACAGAGTATCCCAAACCCGCGCGCGGGTTTGGGATACTCTGTGGCTAAATGTTTTGGTCCTTGTTGTGTGGTGATTAGTGCGTTGCTTACTGCCCCGGCCGCTTGCCGAAGTTGCAATAACCCGGCATCGGATCCACCACGGTAATTTGCTCGACCGGGAAGTTCGACACGATTTCAACTTCGTTCTTGTGCACGATCAGCATCTCTTCGATGCGCACACCCCACTGATGCGTGCGGCCGTGCTGGGTTTCGAGCGCGAACACCATGCCTTCCTTGATTTCGATCGGGTGATCGAGCGACCAGATGCGCGAGATCACCGGTTGATCGTATTGTGCGAGGCCGAGGCCGTGGCCCCACAGGTTGGCTGCCGCCTGGTCTTCTTCCTCGTAGCCCCAGGTGTCTTTCGCCGACGGCCATTTGAGCGCGATGTCGCGCGTGGTCGCGCCGACTTTCACCGCCTTGATCGAGTCGTACAGCCAGCCGAGTGCTTCCTGGTAGACATCCTTTTGTTCCTGATTCGGCTCGCGGCCCACCATGTAAGTGCGGTAGTAGCACGACTTGTAGCCGTTCCACGTCAACGCGGCGAGGTCCATGAACACCATGTCGCCCGGCTTGATGATGCGGTCGGAGAAGTTGCGCCAGTTCGGCCAGGTGTTCAGGCCCGAGGACACGATCACGTCTTCCACGTCTTCCATGCCCGGAATGTCGTAGAGGAACTTCATGATGTGCGCGGTCAACTGGTTTTCAGTCAAGCCGGGCTTGAGGAATTTCATGAACTCCCAGTGCGCGGCGTCGCCGATGGCGCCCACTTGGCGCATGCACTCGTGCTCGTCTTCGTTCTTGACGGCGCGCGCTTCCATCATTGGCGTCATGCCGTCAACCCAGTCGATCTTGTTGTCCTTGAACACCTGAAGCATATTGATGTCGATGAAATCGACGCCGAGTTTCTGCCCTTCGACGCCGGCTTTTTTCATTGCCTGCTTCACACCCTTGACGAACTTGCCGACCTGTTGCAGCGAGGCCGCGCCCGCGGCGCCCTTGATCCAGGCGTATGAGTATTTAATGTTTTCCTTGGGGATCCACGGCGAATGCTTGGCGATGTGCACGCCGATGTCGCCCTGTTCGAACAGCACCGGCGCATCGTCGCCGCACAACATGGCGTAGCGCAGGCCGGGTTTCAGACGGTTCCAGCCGGGGGTGAGGGTGCTGGTCACATAACGCACGTTCTCGTCGTACATCAGCAGCATCGCGCCCAGCCCGTGCGCCTTCATGCGCTCACGCGCGCGCTCCAGACGGTGCTTGCGCAGCCGGTCCCAGTTAATCCGCTCTTGCCAATCGAGTCCTACCATACCGACGTTTGCCATTACACTCTCCTGATGTTGCTGGACTTTTGGATTGTTAAAAAACTCAATAAAAACAAATACTTGAAGTACTCCGGCGCTACAGTTCCGCAGGTGTTTAGTTGTTGGAATTGATTGGAACGAAGGGACGAAGTTACAAGGCTGGTTCGAGTACAAAATTCTGCCCGGTTTGGCTGGGAAAGACAAGCAAATTCAATGGCTAACTTGTGTTGACAGGCGGCCGGAATTTACGCCCGTGGATGTAGAATTCGAGCGCCCTGCAAATTCCGCAAGAGAGTTTCATCCGATGCCTGCTCGCAATACGTCCCAGGTGGTTCCACTGCTGCCGGTAACCATCGAACCGGGTGGCATTCGCTACGCGCCGGGCGTGCGCGCGGGCCGCTGGATATTTGCAACAGGGCACAAAGGCACGGCTGATTTCATCAACGGCATGGCGCCGGAGGTGTTGGACGCAGGCGCGCCGCGTCACGACGTGCCGAAAAGTAAAAAAGAGGCACGGCGCATTTTCGCCAATTTCGACAAGGTGTTGAAAGCGGGCGGCAGCAGCCGCAAACACGTGGTGCGCGTGGATCAGTATTACACGGGCGGCCAAGTGGTGCCCGCGTACCACGAAGTGCGGCGCGATTTTTTCGGCGGCCACGTGCCGCCGAGCACGTCAAACCTGCACCAGAAATTCCTGCTTGCCGGGCAGGACATGGAAGTGCAGATGATGGCGGTGGTTCCCAGCAAGGATTTCGAGGTGGCGCAACATCGCCCGGCGAATCTGCCGGTGCATGCCACATCCAGCTACAGCCCTGTGCTGACTTGCGGCGACTTTGTATTCGTGGCGGGGCAGACCGCGGAAGCATTCAAGACCGAGGAAGGGCCGATTGATCCGGCCGCGCGCATGCCCGCCGGGCATCTGTGGAAAGGCACGCCGATCAAACTGGAAACCGATTTCATCATCGAGCGCAAACTGAAACCCGCGCTGGCGAGCGTCGGCAACACACTGACAGACGTGGTGAAAGCGCAGGTGTATTTGCGCGACATCGACGACGTGCCCGCTTTCAACGAAGTGTGGGCGAAACATTTCCCCAAAGCGCCGCCGGCGACGTCGATTATTACCACGTCGAACCCTGGCTTTATCTGCGAGGTGGGGCGCATTGAGATCAATACCATCAGCGTGCGGCGGGGCGGGAAGACGAAAAAGCAGGTTGTCGATGCCGGCGCGCCCACGGCGTTTGCGGGGCATGTACAGGCGATACGCGCGGGCGACTTGTTGTTTTTGTCCGGATTGATGGCAGTGGGTGCCGATGGTGCGTTGGCTGCCGGCGTGAAGATCGATCCGCGCCAGCCGTACTTCGGCAGCGCGGTGCAATTGCAGATGGAGCAGTTGCTCACGCAAGCGCAGCGCATTTGCCGCAAGGCGGGCACGTCACTCGCCAACGTGGTGCGCGCGCAGCAGTTTCATACCGACTTGGCGGATTTCAATGCTGCATGGCAGGTGTGGAATCGCCATTTGCCGGGGCTACACTTGCCGTTTTCCGCCATCGAAGTGCCCGCGCTGGCGGTACCGGGCGCGGTGGTGATGCTGGATTTGTGGGTATATGTGCCTTGAGGGACGTGAGGAGTTGGGGGTAGGTGCAGGTTTGGTTAATAAAGTGAGGAGTGCAATGATAAAAATGAACTTACGTGCGGCGCTGGTTGTGTTTGGTTTGGGCGTGCCTGCGTTGACTTGCGCTCAAACCGATACCATTGCGAATTACCCCACGCAACCGGTGCGTTTCGTCGTCCCATTCTCGGCGGGCGGCGGCACCGACGTCATCATGCGCCTGGTCGCCAAACATATGGGCGAAGCATGGAAAGTCAGCGTGATAGTCGAGAACCGCGTCGGCGCCGGCGGTGTGGTGGGCTCGCAGCATGTCATGCAGCAAAAACCCGATGGACGCACGTTTCTCGCGGTGGCGAGCGCGTTTGCCGTGCGCGCGGCCATCGACCGCAATCTGCCGTACGACGTAAACAAGGATTTCACCGGTGTGGGCCAAATGGCGCGCTCGCCGAGCTTCATGGTGGTGTCGCCGTCGCACGGCTTCGGTTCGCTGAAAGAATTGATCGCCTACGCGAAAAAAGAACCCAAGGGAATCCTCTACGGTTCGGCGGGCGTCGGCAGCACCGCGCACATGCACGCCGCGGCGGTGGCGCATCTCGCCAAAATCAAGGCTGACCACGTGGCGTTTCGCGGCACGCCCGAAGCGGTGCTCGATGCGATGGCGGGGCGGGTGCTGTATACCTTTGCGCCGGGGCCGAATGCGATACCGCTGGCGCGCGCCGGCAGGTTGCAGATTCTGGTGACGACATCGCCCGCGGGCGCGCGCTTCTTGCCGGGTATCCCCAGCATCGCGCAGGCCGGCTTGCCGGGCTACGAAGGTGACGATTGGTTCGGTGTGTTCGCGCCGGCCGCGACGCCGATGGCGATACGCGCAAAGGTATCAACCGAAATGGCACGCATACTCAAGCTGCCGGAGATGCGCGAACGGTTATTCGCGCTGGGCGCGGAGCCGGTATCCAGTGCGTCGGCGCCGTTTGAAACCATGGTGCGCGATTACATCGTGACCATGCGCAAGCTGGGTGATGAGGTTGGGATCAAGGCTGAGTAGAACGTAAAACGTCAAATGCTTTTCGACACAGATTTACGCGGATGAACGCAGATTAAAAACCAATACCGTCGCTCCAGCGGAAGCTGGAACCCAGGTTGTGGCGCGGCCCGAAGGGGCTGAACGTGTTTTGAAATCTGTGTTCATCTGTCAAAATCCGTGTCAAAGATTTTTGGGGTAAGTCATGGGAACCATAGAAACGCGCCTGAAACAGATGGGCTACGACCTGCCGCCGGCATTCGTATTCCCGAAGAACAATCGTACCGGCTGCACGCAGGCCGGCAATATTTTGTATCTATCAGGCCACGGCCTTGAACTGCCGAAGCTGCCCAAGGTGCGCCAGACCGGAAAATTCGGCGTCGATATCACCGTCGAAGAGGGCAACGCCACCGCGCGCGCGGTGGCGCTCACCATGCTTGCAACCATCAAGGTGCACTGCGGCGATCTGGATCGCGTCAAGCGCGTGCTGCGGCTCTTCGGCATGTGCAATTGCACAGGGGATTTTGTGCAGCATCCGTGGGTGATCGACGGCGCGTCTGATTTGTTTTTTGAACTGTGGGGGCCGGAATTCGGCAAACACGCGCGCACGGCGGTGGGGCAGGTGTCGCTGCCACGCGGCATCGCCGTTGAGATTAACGGCGAGTTTGAATTGCATGTGTGATTAATTTACCAATAACCATAGTGCCGCACTACGCCGCGCCAGAATGCGTCCGCCTCGCGCCCGAGCGAGGTTTGCCCCGCGCGGGCGGTCGCGTTTGCGGCTGTCTGCACCATGACCAGACTCAGCCCCGGATCGACAAAAATCATCTGCCCATAGACGCCCAGCAGCGCGAAGCGCCTTTTGTCGCCTGGAAATAGCCAGAACTGGTAGCCGTATCCGTAGTAGGGCGTCGCATTGCGCGGGCGAAACGCTTCGGGTACGCGCCGCCAGTCCGTGGCCTCCAGCAGAAACTCGCGCGGAATGATCTGTTTTTTTCCGGGATCATCGGGACGAACACCGTCATTGGCGAGCAGGATGCCGAGACGGGCATAATCGTGCAGCGTGACATTTAGATTGCCACTCGCGACTTCCAATCCGGTGCGTTCGGCGCGCCACAGCGCGGACGTTTCCGCGCCCATCGCCTGCCACAGCCGGGGTGTCAGATAGTCGGACACACTCATGCCCGTTGCGCCACGCAGCACGGCGCCCAAGATGGCAGTTTCGGAACTGGCGTAGTTGAATTTCGTGCCCGCTTGCGCCGCGCGTTCGGTAACGACGTGCGCGGCGGCCTCGATTCCGTCTTTTGCATTGGCGATGCCAAATCGCGCAAGGTCGTCTTGCCCATCGTAGTTCTCCTCGAACTTCGCACCCGATGCCATGCGCAGCAGATTGCGGATGCTGGTCTGGCCGTAGAGCGAACCGGCAAGTTTGAGGGCGTATCGCTCTGCAGCGTCATCAAGTGACGAAATTTTTCCTTCGCTTACCGCCAGCGCGATGCCTATGGCGGTAATGGACTTCGCCATGGAATGCGACACAAAGCGGTGTGCTGGTGTGCGGTCATATTGGTAACGTTCCACCTGTACCACGCCGTCCTTGATAATCATCAACCCCATGATGCGCTGGCGCACGAGATAGTCGTCTATCGTCAGGTTGGAAAGGTGTTCCGCGTTCCAGCGAAAGCGCGGTTCCCGTTCGGCACGCGGCAGCGCCATGGGTACGCTGGCGGGTTCAAGCACATTGGCTTTGCCGTTAAAGAGTCCGGGAATTTCACCCTGGCTGGTGAAAGACCCGATGCGTACCGCTTCATCAAAAAACCAGTCGCGCGCCGTGCCGACCGGATAACCTTTTGCCTTGCCGAGTTTGTCTTCGTCAGGCGCGGCCAGCGCAATAGCGTGCTGGCTGGCAAGCAGCACAATGGCAAGCAGTTGTCGCGCCCATGCCGGCATGGCGGGGTTAGGCCGTCTGAAGATGCTGTTTCAGTCGCGGAAACACCTTCAACGCGTTACCGCTGAAAATTTTGCCGCGCGCTTCGGTGGATATAGCCGCGGCTTCGATGTAGCGCTTGGTGTCGTCGAAGTAGTGGCCGGTTTCGGGATCAATGCCTTTGACCGCGCCGACGATTTCGGAGGCGAACAACACGTTGTCTGCCGGGATTACTTTTAACAGCAAATCAATGCCCGGTTGGTGATACACGCAGGTGTCGAAGTAAACGTTTTTCAACAGATCGGTGGCCGGCGGGCGCTTCATGTCCTGCGCCAAGCCGCGATAACGGCCCCAGTGATACGGCACCGCGCCGCCGCCGTGCGGGATGATGAGGCGCAGCGTCGGGAAATCCTTAAACAAATCCGCCTGAATGAATTGCATGAAGGCGGTGGTGTCGCCGTTGATGTAGTGCGCGCCGGTGCCTTGAAAATTCGGGTTGCACGACATGCTCACATGCACCATGCCGGGCACGTCGAGCTCGCACATTGCCTCGTACAGTGGATACCAGCTTTTGTCGGTAAGCGGCTTACCGGTCCAGTAACCGTCGGTCGGATCCGGGTTGATGTTGCAGCCGATGAAGCCCAATTGTTCGACGCAGCGCTTCAGTTCCGCCACGCAATTGGCCGGCGTGACACCCGGCGACTGCGGCAACTGGCACACGCCGACGAAGTTTTTCGGATGCAGCGTGCAGACACGGTGAATCATGTCGTTGCACGCCTGCGTCCAGTGCTTGCTCGTCGTCTCGTTGCCGATGTGATGCGCCATGCCGCCGGCCTGCGGCGAAAAAATCGTCAGATCGACGCCGCGCTCGCGCTGGATGCGCAACTGGTTTTTTTCTATCGTCTCGCGGACTTCATCGTCGCTCACCTTGAGATCGGGCGCGAGCGCGGGCTGCTTAGCATCGAATCGCGCAATTTGATTTTCGCGATACTCGCGCAGCGCACGCGGCGCGGTGGTGTAGTGGCCGTGGCAATCGATAATCATAAAATTCCTTTAAAAACAAATACTTAACTTCATTTGACACAGATTAACGCAGATGAACGCGGATTAACCTCGGACATAATCTGCGCTCATCTGCGTTAATCTGCGTCAAAAAAGGGGTTTGACGTTTCAAGCAATCGCAACCACATAACCCGAAGGCGTCCCCACCACGGTGGTGCGCTCCATGTGCCGCCGCTGTTCCTGATCGAAATCCGCCAGCGCCATGTGCATGGTGCAGCGGTTGTCCCACAGCACGATGTCGTTCTCGCGCCATTGGTGGCGGTAGACAAACTCCGGTTTGGTCGAATGGCGGTTCAGGTATTCGATCAGCGGTTTGCTTTCGTCTTCGGTCATGCCGTCGAAGCGTTTCACTTTTTCGCCGAGGTAGATTGCCTTGCGTCCGGTTTCGGGATGCACGCGCACCACCGGGTGCGCGACCGGCGGGCTGATTTTCTTTTGTTCGTCTGCATGCGCTTTGTCGGCGGATGTGGTGTCGAGTTTGCGGCCGCCGGAGAAGTGAATTGCATTTAAATTTGCAATCAGCTTTTGCATACCGGGCGACAAGGCATCGTACGCCAGAGTCATGTTGGCGAACATGGTGTCGCCGCCGACACCGGGGATTTTCCAGCAGCGCAGCAGCGAGCCCAGAGAGGGCACGAGCGTGTGCGACATGTCGGTGTGCCAGCGCCGCCCGGTGTAGCGCGACACGGAGGGCGTGCCGTCGGCTTGCGGCTCGTTGGTGACCAGCATCAATTCCGGAATTTCAGGATGGCGGTCGCTGGGAAACGCATCGTGCTTATCCAGCTCGCCAAAGCGCCGGCTGAAATTCAAATGCTGCTCGCGTGTGATGTTCTGATTGCGAAACAGCAGGATGCCGTGATCCAAAAACGCGCGATGTACTTCGCCGAATGCCGATTCGCTCATGGGTGCGGCGACGTCGATGTCGCAGACCTCTGCGCCCAGGCCGTAGGAGAGTTTTCTTAGTTTGATCGTCATGGGTGCTTGCTTACGGGAACTTGAAACTCAAAACCTTTTTAGCCGCGGATTTACACAGATGAACACAGATTAACCCAAGGCTGTCATTCCCGCGCAGGCGGGAATCCATTCGTGATCTCAAGTGGCACTATGTTATGGGTTCCCGCCTGCGCGGGAACGACAGGCGGGTAATCTGTGTTCATCTGTGTAAATCCGCGGCTAAAAGCCCTTGACGTTAGCAGCCTACCGCGTAGGCCAAACAGCCGCATGCGACCCGCGCGGCGCGGCGGGGCGTACCCAGCGTCCCGGCGTCTCGGACAACTGCACGGCGGGTGCGAGATGAGTTACACGTCCCCACGGCGAGTCGTGTTCCATCAACAGGTCTTTCAATATCTCGGGCGGGAACTCCCCCGGCAGATTTTGATATTCAGCGGGCGAAAAACGGCCCATGCCGCGAAACCATTCACCCGCGCCGGCGAGCGAGGTGCGCACCAGCCAGCTTCCGCCGATGGTGGCGCGGCGATGCAGCGCGACCATGCTCGCAAACGCCAGCACATAGCCTGCGATGTAGTCGTGCGGCGAGCCGGGCAGGAACGCGGGCTTTTCGTTGTTCGGGCGCCACGCCATGCCGTTGAACGATTGCACCACGGTGTCGTAGCCGCGCTTCATGGCCCAAGGGCCTGCGTGGCCCCATGCGCTCAAGGTCACGTAGACAATACCGGGTCGCGCGGCGGCCAGCGCTTCGGGTGAAAGACCGCGCCCGGCCAACGTGCCGGGGCGATAACCTTGCAAAAACACGTCACAGTCTTGCACCAGCCCGCGCATGGTTTCGGCCTGCGCCGCATCGCGCAGGTCGATGTGCGACTGTATCTTGCCGATGCCGGTATCGACATCCGAGGGCGGCCCCAAGTCGGGCAGGTCTTTGCGCGTGACGCGAATTACATCCGCGCCGTGCTCGGCGAATGCCTTCGCGCACGAAGGGCCGGCGAGCACGCGCGTGAGATCGAGCATGCGTATGCCTGACAGCGGACGGTCGCCCTTGGGAAGAGGCTGCGGCGGCGCATCGCCGATTTTCACAATTTCAAATAAGGGAATCTGCGCTGCGCTTTTCTGATGTGCACAGGTTTCCCATTCGGCTTCGTTGCGGATGAATCCGCCGCAGCCGCCATTGGCGAATATGGCGTCTTCAAGCTCCAACCCGTCACGTTGCGCGACCGCCTTGGTGACCGCGGCTTTGTCGTTGGCCACGCCCAGCGCCTTGAGATTGCCGTCGCGCACATTGGGAAACGCACAATGCAGATAAATCCAGCGGCCGTCTTTTAATTGATAAAAGCCGGTGATCTTGGCGGAATCTTCTTCGACTTTTTTACCGTCGATCTTGAGATAACGCGGGCTGCGCAGCGCGGCGGCCGCGGCGTGCATGGTAAGGCTTACTTTTTGCGCGCGCCCGGTTTTCAGCTTCCACAGTTCAGCGGCTGCAAGGCCGGTGGCCGCGATGCACGCCGCGCCGGGTGAGACAAATTTATACGGCGTGGGCAACAACAAATCGCTGCCGGTGATTTCGACGTTGTCGGCCGCCGACGCGGGCAGGCCGGAAAGTTGCAGCAGATGATTCAGATGGGGGTTGGACATGGCATTCCTTTATGAAACCTTCGGCAGCAAGTCGCGCTTCTTAGGGCCGGCGTAGAGCTCCGGCCAGCGGCGCAGGGTTTCGTCGCTGTTGGGTGTATACATGTGACAAGTGTTGAAGGTGCGCGGCTTCTCGCCGGGCACGTGTTTGCGCGTGGCCTGACGTGCCATGTTCGTCGACTGATACGCGACGGCGGCGACGCGGCCGAGCAGCTCCCATTGATGCGTGCAGCCGTGCGCGTTGCCGATAATGTCTTTGAGGGCCTTGGTCCAGCCGCGCGTGATGCGGTGGCCCTTGAGCAGCGCGAACCTGGAGGTGATGTCGCCGCACAGCGCGTATGGGCTGCCGTCGGTGACGGCGACGCACTCATGAATTTTCATGTCGAGGTCGATGGTGAGCCGTACCCACATGTCGTGGGCAGGCACGCCGGCGGGCAGGTCATGGCTGCCGGAGCGGTTAAACCACGTGTATGCCTTGACATCGGTGAGATGGCCTTCGATATCCCACAGGCCATCGTCGCGTTCGTAACCGTGGCAATCGATGACGCGGTTGTGGTTGAGTTTGCGAGCCACGGGGCGGGGCAGGGGCATATCAACCACCTTTCAGTGCGGCCAGCGCATCGACAGCCTTCACACCCTGGCCTTGCGGCAGAACGAGCAGCGGATTGATGTCAAGCTCGCTCAACTGGCCATCGAGATTTACCGCGAGGTGCGAGACTTTCACCAGCACATCGGCCAGCGCATCGACGTCGCACGCTGGCTTGCCGCGAAATCCTTGCAACAGTTTCGCACCCTTGACTTCGGCAATCATCTCGCGCGCTTCGGCGGGCGTGATGGGGCAATGGCGCATGGCGACATCCTTGTAAACTTCGACCATCACGCCGCCGGAGCCGAACAAAAGCGTGGGGCCGAGCTGCGCGTCGTACGACACGCCGACGATGACTTCGACGCCGCCGCTTACCATCTCCTGCACCAGCACGCCGTTCATCTTCGCATCGGGTGCGTAGGATTTTGCATTGACAAGTATCGATGTGTAAGCCGCACGTACTTCATCGGAATTGCGCACATTGAGCCGCACCACCCCGGCTTCGGTCTTGTGTGGGATATCTGGAGAATCTCCTTTTAAAACAATAGGATATCCTATCTTCTCGGCGGCTTTCACAGCGGCTTCAACATCCTTGGCGCAGACTTCCATCGACGTGGTTACACCCCATGCCGCGATCAGTTGTTTGCTTTCGGATTCGGACAATGCACTGCGTTTTAACGCCTGCAACTTCGCGACGGTTTCTTTTTGCGCCGGCGAAATCGCGGGCGAACTGGCGAAACCCATCGCCATGCGCTTTTCGTGCCACGCGTGATAATCGATCAGATGCCGCAGCCCGCGCGCCAGCGAATCCGGCGTGTAAAATAGCGGCACGCCGGCGGCTTTTAATTTGTTAAGACTTGTGCTGGCATCGCGCGTGCCGGTCCACATGTAGGCAACGTTCTTGTCGGTCTTCTTTCTGAGTTCGATGATCTGATCGGCCTGCTGCTCCTTGCCCGCGCTGGCGATGGCGAGCGTGCCCACGCCAGGTTCGTTGATCATAGCCTCCATGATCGCGGGGAATGAATCGCTGTTGGCCTTGCCGGTGACATCGGCCGGATTCGCCGCCCAGCCGAAACCCTTGAGGATGCCGTCGATCACGCCGCGCGCATTGTCGCTCAACACCGGCAGATCGAGGCCTTGCTGGCCGCACATGTCGGCAGTCAAAGAACAAATGCCGCCGGAGTGCGACACCACGGCGACACCGGGGTGCTTGGGTTTTTTCGATTGCGCCATCAGGTGCGCGACTTCAAGCAGATCATCGTAGCTCGGCACGCGGATCACGCCGTATTGTTTGCAGATCGCGTCGTAGAGTGCATCGCTGCCGGTCAAAGCAGCGGTGTGCGAACTCGCCGCGCGTTTACCCAGATCAGAGCGCCCGATCTTGATCAGCACGATGGGCTTGCCACGTTCAGCGGCAAGCTTGGCGACCTCGATGAATTTGCGCGCATCCTTGAAGCCTTCAACAAAGCCGGCAATCACGGTGGTGCCCGCGTCGTCAAGCAGATAACGCGCGAAGTCCGCGAAGTCGAGATCGGCTTCGTTGCCGGTGGACACCACGTAGCTCAAGCCCATGCCCGAATCCGTGGCGCGCGCGAGGAATGGCCCAAACAACGTCGCGCCGCTTTGGCAAACGAGACCCACCGTGCCGATGACGCCAGCCGTCTGCCGGCTTGACGAGGTGAGCCAGATGTCGTCGCGTACGTTGGCGAGCCCCAGGCAATTCGGCCCGCTGATGCGCAAGCCCGATTCGCGCGCGTATTTCGCGACCTCGGCCTGCAAGTCGGCGCGGTCGCTCACTCCACGCTCGGAAAACCCGGCTGAAATCACGATTGCCGCGCGCGTGCCCTTGGCGTGCGCTTCCTTCAACGTGGCGAGCACATGGTTGTAGGGCACCACCACCGCCACCACGTCCGGCGTTTCCGGCAGATCGGTGATGCTCTTGTAGGATTTCACGCCGAGGATTTCGTCGTACTTGGGGTTCACCGCGTAAACATTGACGCGGCCTTTCATCTTCAGCGCGGCATTGAGCATGCGCCCGCCGTACTGTTGGCGCGGCGTTGCGCCGACGATGGCCAGCGATTTAGGATTTAGCATCGTGTGTATCGACGCCATCTGGTCTTTGGTCCAGATTGTCATGACTGAGTATCTCTTTTATAAATGGGAAATAGAGCGGCGGCAAGGCGCTGCGGAGTCACAATGTAACGGCGCACACGCGCGCACGCAAGCCCAAGTGTTCCGCACGGTGGAATGGGGTAGACTTTCTCTACGAACCGCTAAACTCACAGGAGGCATCATGGAAAAGAAATTCATCAACCCCGAGGGGTTGCTAAAACCCGGCGCATACACACCCGCGATCAGCGTGCAAGGCGGCCGCACCATCTATATCTCGGGCCAGGTATCCCAGGACGCCGAGGGCAATCTGGTAGGCAAGGGCGACCTGCTTGCGCAGACCGAGCAGGTCTACAAAAACCTCGGCATCGCGCTGGCGGGGGCGGGCGCCACGTTCGCCGATGTGGTGAAGCTCAATGTCTATGTCGTTAACTACAAACCCGAACACCGCGCGCTGCTGCAATCGGTACGCGAGAAAAATGTATCGAAAGAAAATCCGCCCGCCAGCACTTTAATCGGAGTGCAGGCGCTGGCGCGGGCGGATTTTATGGTGGAAGTCGAGGCGGTGGCGATTGTGGGGTAACTGTGCAGGGCGCAGGGCAGCGAGCCCGTAAGAATCGCTGCGTATTACGGGGACGCAGCGGTGGCTAGAGAAACAGCATGCTTGGGAAACGCCTTCAATAGCTTGCCATCCATCGTCACGAGCTTCGTCTGAAGCCTGGTGGCCAGTGCAATGAACTCGCAATCGTACGCCGGGCAATCGCTGTCGCGCACAAATTCAAGTACGCTGAGTGAATCAATCTCGAACTCCGAACCGGCGAGCAAACTTTCTGCTTCACGTTGAATCGCGGCCGCCTGCGCGAAAGTCAACGTTCGGCGTCTCACGTATCCGCCAGAATCGGCCTTGGCCGGCAACAGCACTGACTCGAGGCATACGATGGCCTCGCTGTATGGTTTATAGCACCATGGACCTCAATTGCGCCGGGCCTGCCCGATGTCGTGCGCCGATCCGAATCAGGCCCCTTACCGCCGAGGACGTTCAGCGCAGCTTTTCAGGGTATGCGCTTGTTAAATAAAATGTAATAAAATCAAAGGGATGGAATCGCAGTGATGATGGGGAATAGAGACATGCAAATCGCAATTGTAGGCGGAGGAATCGGCGGGCTGGCGTCGGCGCTGGCCATGATACAGGCCGGCTCCTCGGTAACGGTGTATGAGCGCTCGGCGCAACTGGTTGATCAGGGCGCGGGTATCACGCTGGCGCCGAATGCAACGCGCGTGCTGTATCACCTGGGCTTGGGCGCGGCGTTGGAAGAAACCGCCGTGACGCCGCCGCAAACCGAATACCGGCATTACCGCACCGGTGCGGTCTTCTTGCGCATGATGACGAAGGATTTCCGCGCGATTTACGGCGCGCCTTATTTGCGGTTGCATCGCTGGGATTTGCAGCACGCGATGATCACGCGGCTGGCGCAAATTGCGCCAGGTGCGCTGCGGCTCGGTTGTCACGTCGAGAAACTGGTGTCGCGCGATGCCAACGTTGAATTGCACTTTGCCGGTGGGGGCGTGGAAACCGCGGATATCGTAGTTGCAGCCGACGGCATACGCTCGTCAATTCGCGAGGCTTTGTTCAATCCCGCGCCGCCGGTGTTCAGCGGGTTCGTCGCATGGCGCGGCTTGGTGGATACCGCAAAGTTGCCGCCCCGCTTGTGCGAGTCGGCAGTGGCGTTCGGGCAGGGGCGGCACATCAACCGTTATCTGGTGCGGCGTGGCGAATTGTTGAATTTTGTCGCCGTGGCACACAGGGATCAATGGGAGGCGGAAGGCTGGAATATCCCGGCACCGCTCGACGAATTTCTGGAGGAATTTTCCAGTTTCGATGAAGGAACACGAACGATCATTTCGCAGCCGGAATTCGGGCAGGTATTCAAGTGGGGCCTCTTCGGCCGTCCGTGGCTCGAACAATGGTTTTCGGGCCGGGTCGTGCTGCTGGGCGACGCGGCGCATCCCATGCTTCCGTTTCTGGGGCAGGGCGCGGCCAACGCGCTTGAAGACGCGATGATCCTTACGCGCTGTTTGACTTCGGAAGCCACGCCGGAAAAAGCCTTTGCGCTGTATCAACGGACACGCGGCCCGCGCGTCAAGGCAGCCACCGAACAAGCAGCACGGCGCGGCGACCGTTACATCGGTGAACCCGATGCAGAAAGTCTGAAAGGCAACGAGCCGGGCGCGGAATATGCCTACGACGCAGTTGCCGGGCCGCTCGGCGGGTGAGTGCAACACCAGCGCGGCAATTGCCTTGGCTATCTACTCCGGTCGCAGATCAGCCGCTTTCACCATGGCGCCAACGATAGCGACGTCGGCACGAATGGCCTCGGCGAATTCAGCCGGCGAGTTGGCCACCACGTCAAGGCCGGATGACGTGATGTATTTTTCTGCGAACTCAGGCCGCTTTACTATCGCGGTTACGTCGCGATGGATACGCTCCACGATCGGCGCACTCGTGCCCGCGGGAGCGAACAGCCCCATCCAGAATGTGTATGTGACATACGCATAGCCCGCCTCCGCGGTCGTCGGCACGTCGGGAAACAACTTGGAGCGATTCGCGCTGGTGATCGCAATCGCCCGCACCTTTCCCGCTTTCACCATCGCGCCCACCGCTGTCGGGGTCAGCGTGGTCATGGACACTTCTCCCGAAACCAGCGCGGTCAATGCCTGCGCTGGCCCCTTGTAGGGAACATGGATAAAACTCACGCTTTCGCGCTTTGCCAGTATTTCCATGGTGAGTTGCCCCGCCGCCCCTCTGCCCGTGGAGGCATAAGCGATCTTGCCCGGCATGCCTTTAGCCAGGGCCACGAGTTCGCGAATATTTTTCACGGGCATTGAAGGATGCACCAGCAGAAAACTGCCGCCGCGGGCCGTCATGGTGAGCGGCATCAGGCTCTTGTCCGGATCGTAGGGCAGGTTTTTGTACAGAAACCGGTTGCCCAGCACCGGCTGGTGATTGGTCATTAACAAGGTGTGGCCGTCGGGCGCGGCTGCGGCAGCCCTGGAAGCGCCGATGGCGTAGTCCCCGCCGGGAATGTTCTCAATGAGCAACGGCTGCCCCCATATCGCGCTCAGTTCCCTTGCCAGCGGACGCGCAAACATATCCACGGTACTCCCCGCGGGCGACGGTACGATGATACGCACGATGCGGGACGGGAACGATTGCGCAAAAGCAGGCGCAGCGGCGAACGAAACACACAGAATTGCTACTGACAGCATGCCGTGCAACGGGCCAACTATCATTTTCGACCTTTCAAAAAAGTGTAGCGCACGGGTTGGATGCTCATTATTGAGGTTTTCATGATTCGTGTCAAACCAAATCCTTTCGCCCCGAGCCTGTCGTTCACTTTCGCCGATACAAATCGCTATAATTTATCTAGTAGCAGAAAGACGTGCAATAGCGCCTCATCGTATTCGATACGCCACTAATCTGGGAGAGACTCATGTTAAGTCATGCAGATAACGAAATAGTGACGAGAACCGGCCCTGCCACGTTTCTGGCCAATTGTATGCGTCTGCTGGAACACGCCGCCGCCTATGTTTTGCATCAGCAGTTGCGCACTCAAGCGCTGCAGCATACGGAACTGGCCCACGCGCAGCCCTCAACGGTCATTACCAAGTTGTTCAAGATCGCCGTTCAGGTTCGGCAGTTCAAAGACCGCGTGATCCTGCATTTGCCGAGCTCTTGCCCGGTCAAACAGTTGTTGCAGACCGTCACCGAGCGTTTGTTTGTGCCCAAGCCGGCCAAGTTGCTGTTCTCCCCTTAGCCCGGACACGTCCGGTCAGCCGAGAATAGACCGCCCACCCTTCCCAATCCCTGTCTAACCTGCCGCCGCCTTCCGAC
>CAMDLH010000144.1 GCA_945901405.1 Bordetella parapertussis
ATATCAAGTATGCAATCGGGCGTGATGTAACTCGTGGGATCATGCATCTCATACAAAATCTGCTCGGTGCAGGTCATCACATCAAGCCGCCCGCCGGAGTCGTCGAGCTTGCCCAGCGTGAGGCTGCCGTCCTGCGTCACGTCCGCGTAGGGAAAGCCGATGTTCACCGGATCGTCGCAATCTTTTTTGCCGGGGTCGATGAAGCAGCCGCCGGTGACTTGCGCCGCGCACTCCATCAAGTGCCCCGCAAGCGTGCCCACCGCTAGCCGCGGATAATCGTCGTAGCGCCAGCCCAGCCCGTGCAGCATCGTGCCCAGAAACAACGACGGGTCGGAGACGCGCCCCGTCATCACCACCGGCGCGCCGGTGGCGAGACCATCGCGTATCACATCCGCGCCGAGATACACATTGGCGGAGGCCATGCGCGGCAACAGCGCCTCGACCGGCGAGCCGTCTTCCATCAGCGGCAGTTGCGGATTCGCGCGTACGATGTCGGCAACGTCATCGCCCGTCACCACGGCGATGGGCAAATCCGCGATACCCAGCGCCTTGGCCTCGCGCCGCACCGCGCGCGCCGCGCCCAGCGGATTGGCGGCACCCATGTTGGTGACGATGCGTATGCCGTTTTTCACGCACGACGGCAACACCGCCTGAAAACGCTCCGCGAGATACGGCGTATAGCCGCGCTCGGGGTCTTTCAGACGCGTGAGGTTCTCGCGCGCGATGGTGCGTTCGGCGAGACATTCGAACACCAGATAATCGATGTCGCCGCGCTCGGCAAGATCAACCGCCGGCTCGATGCGGTCGTCGGAAAAGCCCGCGCCGGTGCCGACGCGGATGGTGGTTTTGGGGGCATGTGTCATGTCGGGTCCTGTTCCTATACAACAAGCGAATCGAATGCAGGCGTGGTATCGGCCATGGTTTCAATGTTCTGCCACAACGTGAGGGCCGCTTTCGCGCGGCCCTCGCCCAATCTCGGTTCGCACAGGCGCAAGAATTTGGTGGCCAGTTCAGCGCTGGAAACCGGATTGTCCTCGTGACCTAGCGGATTCACAACGGTGACTTCATACGACTTGCCGCCGTGATCTTTCGCCACCAGCCGCATGCTGACCACGCGCGGGAATTCTTTCTCGAATTTGTCGTCGATGCATACCGTCACACGATTCATCAAGGGGCGTATCGACGGGTCGAGATACGATTCCTCCTTGAACGCCTGATGATCGATCATGCCGTGGCGCAGTGTCCAGGCAAAAATATACGGCAGGCTGTGATCGGCAGTCTCGCGCGTGGTCGGGTCCCACTTTGCAGGCTCGCTGCCGCTTTCGTGCCAGGCCGACCAGTATGTTTGCACATCGACGCTGGCAAGCTGATCGGCCGAAACCTGTTTGCGCAACTCGATGGTAGCCCACACCAGCGCCTGCATGTTGTAGACCACCGGCCAGTATTTGATCTTCGCCTTGGGAATCAAAAAATCATCGGGATTTTTCCCAAACGGCGGCAACTCGATAGGCCCGGAAATCAACTCTATCAGCCCGTGGCGGCCGGTGAAGGGCGCCTCCGGCCCAGTCATGCTGGCGGCGGCGAGTTGCACACCGAAGACCGCGTTGCGCACCGCATACGCGGTCGCGGCCCCCTTCCACATTGATAGTTGGCCCGCGCGGCTGGCGCGCATCGGCATATTGGCCACCGCCGTGATCGCGATGGCGTGTTGCGCAACCTCTTCGCTCAAGCCCATCAGGTTTGCCAGCCCGGCGGCAGCGCCCACGCTGATGCCAAAGCCCTGATCCCATCCACGCTCGCGTAGCTGCGCTTTCATTTGCAGCCGGATGAAAATTTCGTACGCCACTACAGTTGCCGTAATCAGCTTCTCACCCGAGGCACGAATCTGCGGCGCCACCGCGAATATCCCGCCCAAGCTGTCGCTGGGGTGCCCGCCGGGGTAGGTGTCGTTAAAATCGAGATTGCGGATCATGCACGAATTGATGAAGGCCGCCGCGTCCGCCGACGCCAGATCATTCGAGGCGAGAATACGGCCTGACAAGTCCTTGCGTAATGCCGGTGCGGCCAGTGAGCGGCCCACCTCGGCAGTGTCGCAATCGACGGCGCCCAACGCGCAGCCCACGGTATCAAGCAGGCGCTCCTTGCTTGCCGTGACGGCATTGGCGGGCAAATCACGAAACGTCAAACTACTCGCAAGCACCGCAAAACTTTTTAGAATCTGATCCAATGAGTTTCTCCTTGTAACAGCAAACGATTACCCACTATAACTTTTGCGGCTTAAGACCCATGCTGCGCGCCAATTTTCCGAAGCGCTCGATCTCTTCAGCGACAAACTTCGCAAACTCCACGGGTGAATCCCCGACCGGCTCCGCGCCATCCGCCAGCAGTTTTTCCGCCGTATCGGGCACGCGCACAATTTTTTGCACGGTCTCATTCAATTTTCCAATCACGTCGCGAGGCGTGCCTGCGGGCGCGAGCAACCCGTACCATGTCAGCGCCTGATAACCCGGAACGCCCGCTTCGGCTATGGTTGGTAATTCGGGCACCACTTTGGAACGTTGCAAACTCGTGACCCCGATCGCCCGCACCCGTCCCGCTTTCCAATGGACGATTCCGGCCATGATCGCGGAAAACGTAAATTGCACCTGACCGGAAGCAACGTCCAGCGTGGAAGGCGATCCACCGCGGTACGGCACATGCTCAGCGGCGATATCGGTCAAATTCTTGAATAACTCCCCCGCCATATGGCCCGATCCGCCTGTTCCACCCGAGGAAAAAAGCAATTTACCGGACTTCGTTTTGCCCAAAGCGATCAACTCCTTCACCGACTCGATACGCAGCGACGGACTGACAATGAGCAGGAATGGCGCCTGCGCCACGCGGATGACCGGAGCGAAATCCTTGATCGCATCAAACGGCAATGCATGCAGATTCGGATTGATCGCAAAGCTGCTGGAGACAAACAACAAGGTGTAGCCGTCGGCCTGCGCCTTGGCGACTATGGCTCCCGCGATAGACCCGGCAGCACCGGATCGATTGTCCACGATCACTTGTTGGCCCAACGCCTCGGACAGCTTTTGCCCGATCTGCCGTGCAACGATATCAGTCGCGCCGCCGGGAGCGAGCCCCACCACGAATCGGATCGGCTTCACGGGGTAGCGCGTGGTATTTGTTTTTCCAGTATCCGTGCCGGGCTGCTGCGCGCGTGCCATTACGGGCAACATTGCGCTTGATACCAGCAGCGCGACCCAGGCAGGGTATCGACGATTCATGGGATTCGATACGTGCCTAATCGACGCGCGCCCCGGATGTGCGCACGACGGCGGCCCACTTGCCAATTTCGCTTTGCAGAAAAGCGCGCATTTCATCCGGCGTTGTCGTCATCGAATCCGCGCCACGCCCTTCATAGTGTTCACGTACTTCGGGCAGCGCTACGCTTTGCCGGATAGCGGCATTCAGCCTGCGAACAATCTCGTCCGGCGTGCGCGCCGGCGCCATCACGCCAAACCAGTTGACTGCCTCGTAACCCGCGTAACCGGATTCGGCTATCGTCGGCACGTTCGGCAACGCCCGCACGCGCGTGCGCGATGTCACGGCAAGCGGTCGCAGCCTGTTTGACGCGATGTGCGGTTGCAGCGGCCCGACGTTGGCAAGCAGTACGGGGACCTGCCCGCTGATCACATCGGGTATGGCAAACGCGCTGCCCTTATACGGCACATGCACCATGTCCACCCCCGCCCGCGATTTGAATAACTCGGTCGCCAGATGATTGACCGCGCCACTGCCGGTTGAGCCGTAACTCACCTGCCCCGGGCGCTGCTTCAAAAACGTGACAAATTCAGGAATGGATTTCGCGGGCAGCGATGGATGAACAACCGCGGCGAGCGGCTCGGAGCCGATCAACGTAATCGGCACGAAATCACGCATTAGGTCATACGCGAGTTTCTTGTAAAGGCTGGACGCAACCGTGTGCGGCGCGGAAACCATGAATAAACCGTAACCATCGGCAGGCGCTCTCGCCGCCACCTCGGCGCCGATATTGCCGCCCGCGCCAGGCCGGTTCTCGATGACGAATTGCTGACCCAAACTTTCTGTGAGCTTTTGCGCGAGCAAGCGAATCAATATATCGCTCGCGCCGCCCGCGGCCTGCGCTACGATTATTCGCACCGGCTTCACAGGGTACGCCTGCCCCGCGGCTAACGGCGCCCAGCCGAGCAATGCAATCAGTAACCATAGGCGCGAGCTACGCGGCATGTTCGCGTGCATAGTTGCCGGCTTCCATTCCGGCGGTGCGGCCGAACACCGCGCCCGACACCAGCCCGGTGCCGCTCGGATAGTTGAAATAAAACAATCCGCCCACCATTTCGCCCGCCGCGTAGAGTCCCGGTATATCGCGGCCCGCGACGCTTTGCACCGCTGCGCTGGTTGAAACCCGCACCCCGCCAAAGGTAAACGTGACGCCGCAGGTAATCGCGTAGGCGTGGAAAGGCGGCGTGTCCAGCACGTTCGCCCAGTTGGATTTCGGCACGGCAAGTCCGTTTGTGCCCTTGCCGTCCAGCACAACCGGGTCGAACGGCACGTCGCGGCGCACCGCATTGTTGTATTCATTGATGGTGGCAAGACAGCGCGCCGGATTCACGCCATCGAGTTTCTTCACCAACGCTTCGAGCGTGGGCGCTTCGGCCTTGGTGATCTTGCGGATGTGGTATTCGTGGCGCAACAGATGATTCACTTTCGAATCGAAGATCTGCCATGCAAACATACCCGGCTGCTTTAACACTTCGTGGCCGTACTTGGCATAGGTAAAGTTGCGAAAATCCGCGCCTTCATCGACGAAGCGATCGCCGTTCGCGTTCACCATTATGCCAAAAGGATAACTGTGCTTTTGGAAAAGATCGCCGATTTCGCGCTCGCCAAACGGCGGTGCATTCAAGTCCCAGCCTACCGCATGCACGCCCGACCAATGCCCGAACGGCATTGCGCCGATCGCCAGCGCCATGCGGATGCCGTCTCCCATGTTGAATCGCGTGCCGCGCACTTTTGCCAGATCCCAATTGGGACCGAGATAGCGCGCGCGCATTTCAGCGTTCGATTCAAACCCGCCGCACGCCAGCACAACGGCGCGCGCGTTGATACGAATTACTTTCCCGTTTTGTTCCGCGATGACGCCGCGTACTTGGCCATCCTGGTAAATCAGCTCGTTAGCCGTGGCCTCGTACATCACCGGGATTGCGTTTTTCTTCGCGATCTTGTGCAGGCTCTCGACCAGCCCTTGTCCCGCGCCCCAGGTGGCGCAAATCAGCCCAGCGTAGAATTTGTATCTGCCGTCTATTTTTTGCGCCTGGCGCTCCCACATCGGATCGAAGCGCACACCTTTTGATTTCATCCACGCCAGCGTCTTGCGGCTGTTGCGCACAAAAAGTTCGGTGAGGTCGGGGTCGCAACGATACTGGGTGACTCTACCCATATCGTCGAGGAATTCTTCCTCGGTGTAGGTGCCAAAATCCGTGTTGGCGGCTTCCTCGTCCGTGAGGTCAAGCACCTCGCGCACCTCATCGACGTTGCGAAACGCAAACCGCGTTGCGCCACCGGTGAACGCGCTGTTGCCCCCGCACTCGGCTTCGGGCGCGCGCTCCAGCACAACAACTTTTGCACCCGCATCCTGTGCCGCGAATGCCGCGCACATGGCGGCGTTGCCGGCGCCGACTACAGCGACGTCTACATCCCAAACATCTTCCACAATTTTGCTCTCCCGCCGAGGTTCACTGATCCCGGCAATCCATGTTCAATCAAACCGGCAGCCCATTGTTGCACGTTACTCCAAATTGAACGCACGCTTCAACCCGATGCACGCCGCTGCCCATCATGCTTCTGTTACATCCACAACGCGAAACCGCGCATTGACCGGGATCACCAAATCCGAAATACTCGTGGGCGCTTGAACGCGAACACGAATCGGGAGTGCGGATGCGGCATCGTTTATCGGCAAGAAGGCAAAGAACCCGGTTGGTGTTATGTGCGGCGCTTGCGGGCATGGCAAGCACAACCGCGTGCGCACAGGTGTCGGCGGCGGCAGGATATCCATCACGCCCCATCCGCATGGTGATAGCTTTTCCTCCCGGCGGCAGCAACGACCTCATCGCGCGATTTATCGGTGTGCGTCTCACCAGCAAATTCGGACAGCAGATCGTGTACGACTATCGCGGCGGCGCGGCGGGTGTGATCGGCACCGAGATCGTGGCGCGTGCCACGCCCGATGGTTACACGCTGTTGTTCGCCTCGACTTCGCACACCATGAACGAGGTGATCCGCAAGGTGCCTTACGACACGCTTGGCTCATTTGCTCCGGTGGCGATGTTCGGACGCGGCCCCAACATGCTGGTGGCGCATCCGGGACTGCCGGCGAAAACGCTACCCGAATTGATTGCACTGGCCAAGAGCATGCCCGGCAAAATCAATTACGCATCGACCGGCATCGCGGGCATGCACCATTTCGGCGGCGAGTTGTTCAAACGCCATGCCGGCATCAATCTCGGGCACGTGGCGTACAAGGGCGGCGGCGCGTCGTCGTTTGCGGTGTTGGCGGGCGAGGTGCCGCTGATGTTTTCGACCATGCCGCTCGCGCTGCCTTTTGTGCGCACTGAAAAGTTGCGGGCGCTGGGCGTGGGCGGTGCCACGCGTTCGCCGCGGCTGCCGCATGTGCCCACGCTGTCCGAAGGCGGGGCGCGCGGTTATGAATTCACCGTCTGGTGGGGCCTGGTTGCGCCCGCGCAGACGCCCGCCGCGATCGTCACGCTGCTCAATGCGGAGATAAACGTGATACTGCGTGATCCGGATGCGGCGAAACAACTCGCCACCGAGGGCGCGGAGGTAACCGCGTGGACACCCGCGCAGTTCGGCGCGATGCTTGCCGAGAACATGAATAAATGGAAGCGCGTGGCACGTGAAGCAGACATACGTGCGGAGTAGAACGTCGATGCCTTTCAACAATAGACTCGAATTGCTGTGCGTGCTCGTGCTGTTGTATCAAGCGCCTGTGGCGTGGGCGCAGCAGTACCCCAGCAAACCGATACGCGTCATCAACACCAGTGCGGCAGGCGGCCCGGCCGAATTGGTGGCGCGCACCGTCGGACAAAAACTTACTGAAGCCTGGGGGCAGCAGGTCGTCGTTGATACGCGCGCGGGCGCGGCCGGCACCATAGGCGCGGAGATCGTCGCGCGCGCCGCCCCCGACGGCTACACGTTGCTGCTGGGATCGGGTGCAACCATGGTCATCGCGCCGCTGGTGCAAAAAGGTGTTGCCTACGATTCGTTGCGCGACTTCGCAGCGGTGAGCATGGTGGTGGTGAGCCCGTTCGCGCTGGTTGTGCATCCGTCGCTGGGTGCCAAGACCCTGGCCGATCTGGTGAATGCCGCCAAGGCCAAGCCGGGCCAGTTCAATTTCGGCTCCGCAGGTGTGGGCAGCACCGCGCATCTGGGCGGTGAACAATTGAAAATGCTCACCGGCATCGACATACGCCACGTGGCTTACAAGGGCGCGGTGCCCGCGGTGGCCGACCTCGTGGCGGGGCAAATACATATTTTGTTCAATAGCATGGGCACCGCGCTGCCGCATGCCAAATCGGGACGGCTCAACATGCTGGCCATCGGCGGGTCCAAACGTTCGCCATTGGTGCCGGATACGCCGACATTGGGCGAGACCTTCCCGGGATTTGAAGTTGTCACGTGGTACAGCATCGCAGCACCCGCAAAAACGCCGCGCACGCTGGTGATGAAACTTAACGGCGAAATCGGCAGAGTGCTCGCCAACCCCGACACGATTTCAAGGCTGACCGCGGGCGGACACACGCCGACGCCGAGCACGCCGGAGGCGATGCAGGAATATACACGCAGCGAAATCGCAAAGTTTGAAAAACTCATCAAGGCCGCCGGTGTGCGGCTGGATGGGTAAACATTCAGCAATTAACTCAAGGAGAAATTTCGATGGTAACGATCGAACCCGCCTCGCCAAAAATCGGCGCGGAGATTCTGGGCGTCAATGTCAAAAGTCTTGACGACGCAACCTTTCGCACGGTTTATCAGGCGTTTCTGGATCACATCGTCATCGTCATTCGCGGGCAAGAACTCAGCGAACAGCAGTTCATCGATTTCAGCGCGCGCTTCGGCGAACTTAAACCGCACATTACGAAGAAGGCCCATCACCCGCGTTATTCCGAACTGCTGCTGATGGATAACCGCATCGTCGATACGCGCACCGGCGAGGAAACCAAAACCGCATCGCCGCTGCTGGTGAGAGTCGGCAACGTGTGGCATACCGACACCAGCTACGATTACATCACCGCGAAAGCGACGGGTATGTACGCGGTGAACGTACCGAGCACGGGGGGCGATACGCTGTTCTCGAATTCGTACGCCGCTTACGACGCGCTGCCCGATGACCTGAAGCAAAAGCTCGAAGGCCGCTCAGCAACGTACATCTACGGCGGCAGACTCAAACGCCAGCAGGATCGGATGGAGGACTCCGAACGCGGGCGCGCACCCGCGGTGCACCCGCTGATACCCACGCACCCCGAGACCGGCCGCAAATCGCTTTATTTCAACGACGGCCAGATCATCAGCATCCTCGGCATGGAGAAGGAAGAAAGCGACGCCATCATCGCCGATCTCGCACGGCGCACGGGAAGCGCCAATGGCGATTACCGGCACAAGTGGCAGCGTGGCGATGTGGTGCTGTGGGACAACCGCTGTTCAATCCACTGCGCCACTGGCGATTACCCCGCGAACGAGCGCCGCACCAACTGGCGCTCGACCATCATGGACGTGGGCTGGAAGCAGCAGGCGGCGAAGACTGCCTCGGCCGCGTAGACAAGCGGTAATTACTTATCCCCGACCTGCATGCGTATGAACGTGTTGAACGCGTTGCGCCGGTTGGTGACATCAAACGCCGTCAGATGTGAAAATCGTTTCCAGTCAGTCTTTGCGTACGCGGCGTCGAAGTCATCGAGCGCCTCGGCCGCGGCGCCCATTTTTTCACGCAGATAAACAAGGTAGTCGCGCGTCAAACGGATATCCGCCGCCGCGTTGCTTGACGCCTCGCCGTGGCCGCTGATCATCACCTTGGGATCGAACTTGACCACGCGGTCGATGGCGGCGATCCAGGCCTTGCTGTCGGCCTCGCCGACGAACGGCAGCCTGCCCTGGAATATCAGGTCGCCAACAAACAGCACGTTTTCATTCTCGACCACCATCGCCAGGTCCTCGGGCGTGTGCGCGGGGCCGACAGGGAACACGCGAAACGCGATGCCGCCCAGCTTGAATGACACCTCGGCTTCGAGCCAGCGATCCGCCGGCAGCAAGCGCGTGTTCGCATCGACCCACGGCGCAAGTGTCGTGCGCCGCTCGGCCATGCGCTGTCGGGCGGCATCCGATTCGAGATAGGCGCGCGCGCCGCGGTGTGCCCAAATCTCCGCGCCCACTGCCTTGAACGGTTGCAGACCGAGTATGTGATCAGCGTGATAGTGGCTGATGATGACGCGGCGGATCGGCGCTTGCGTCACCTTGCGGATGGCCGCGATGAATTCCTTGCCCAGCGCGGGCGTGCCCAACGCATCGAACACCACCACGCCGTCCGTGGTGACAACAAACCCGGCGTTGGAAGTGTGGCCGCGATTAGCCGCCGACGGCACGCCGGATTCGCCGCGCACGTAGTACACGCTGGGCGACACGCGTATGACATCCAGCGCGGCTGCCGGAAATGCCATCAGGCACAACAGCGCCAGAATGAGCCTCACGAAATCACCGCGCATACAGTACTAGGAATGTTTACACGCCGGCGAGTTTTGGGCGATTGGCTTGCGGCGGCTTGATGGTTTTTTTCGCCGCAAGATAGCGGGTGAGCACTTCCCACACCGGCTCGCCCTTCACGCCCTCGCCCACTGGCGCCCAGCTCGCGAGCTTGTAGCTCTTGCCCGCCTGTAACGGCTGGCCCTTCAACGTCATGTTGCTGATGCGTCCGCCGATCTTGTTCAATGGAGCGCAGGTGTATTGCAAGCCGCCCACGCGCACCATGTCCCCGCCCTGCTGGTAATACGGGTCGGGGTTGAACAGGTTGTCGCACACGTCTTCGAGTATGTTTTTGATGGCCTCGCCCGTCATCTCGTTCACCGTCACGGCGGGATAGGTGATCGCTGTCTGGTTCATCACGTCTTCCATGGTGATGGCTTGCCCCGGCAACAGGCTCGCCCCCCATCGGAAGCCCGGCGAGAAGGCGATCTCGGCGTCCTTGACCTCCATCAGCGCATCCAGAATCAATTGATCGAAGGTGCCGTTGAAGTTGCCGCGGCGATAGAGCAGCCCTTCGCTCACGGCGAGTTTTTGCGCGAGCTTGGTTTCATATGGCGCACGAATTTTTGTGATGAGTGCGGTCATGTCCTTGTCGGGCGCGATCAGGTTCGCGAATACCGGCAACAATTTGTAGCGGTGCCCTTGCACTGCGCCGTTGCGAATATCCAGATCGAGCACGGCGAGAAACTTGCCGTTGCAACCGGCGTTGGTGACCAGCGTCGTGCCGCGCGCGTTTTTGACCGCAATCGGCGCGGGCACGGCGTCGTGCGTGTGGCCGCCGAGGATGGCATCAATGCCGGTTACTCTTGAAGCCAGCTTCATATCGACATCCATGCCGTTGTGCGACAGCAGAATCACCGCATGCGCGCCTTTCGCGCGTGCCTCATCGACGTTTTTCTGCAGGCGTTCTTCCTGAATGCCGAAGGTCCAGTCGGCGACGAAGTAACGCGGGTTGGCGATCGGCGTATACGGAAACGCCTGCCCAATGATGGCGACCGGCACGCCGTTGATCTCGCGTATGGTGTAGGCCTTGAACACCGGGTCATCGAAATCCGCGGTGCGAATATTCTGCGCGAGAAATTCGATCTTGCCCGCGAAGTCTTTTTCAATCACCGACTTCACACGATTCGCGCCATAAGTGAATTCCCAGTGCGCGGTCATCACGTTGACCCCGAGCGCCAACGCCGCGTCGATCATGTCCTGCGCGTTGCTCCACAGCGCCGTGGCAGAACCCTGCCAGGTGTCGCCGCCGTCGAGCAGCAACGCGCTGGGTCTTACGGCGCGCACGCGCTTTACCAGCGCTGCCAAATGGGCAAAGCCGCCGGCCTTGCCGTAAGTCTTGGCGGCTTGCGCGAAATCGAGATGGGTAAACGCATAAGCGAGTTGTGATCCGGGCGCAATCTTGTAGGCCCTGAGCAATTCCTCGCCCACCAGATGCGGCGGCCGGCCGCGCGCCTCGCCCACGCCGATGTTGGTGTCGGGTTCGCGAAAATAGGTCGGCAGCAACTGCGCGTGGCAGTCGGTGAAATGCATCAGCAACACGTTGCCGAATTTCGGCAGATCGTAAAAACCGGCGTCGCTGCTTGCCGCCAGTGCGCGCGGATTGTCGAGCGCAAGACCCGAAGCGCCAGCCACGGCAAGCATTTCCAGGAACTCGCGCCGGGTCAGGCTCATGCGCGCCACCGCCTCATAACTAATTGTTTATAAACACTATTTCTTGTTGATCGGTGACTGCGGGTCTATCAGGAAAGCCACCATATGAGTGATCTGCTCGGGCGTGAGATGCCCCGATGCGCCAAGCCGCGGCATGGTCGAGCATGGAAAGTAGGCCCACGCGTTATAGATTTTTTCGTAGGTGTATTTGGCGATGGCTTCCGAATTGCCGCGCTGCGCCCCATAGCCGGTGAGGCTGGGGCCGACGTTGCCGACGTTGATTTCGCCGGGCGCGAGCGCATGGCAGTTCTGACAGAGGCCGCCGTTTTCCTTGCGCGCTTCAATCTTGCCGAATTGGATGCGATCCCCCGCGCCGTCGTGCGCCAGCGTGTTGCCACGCTTCCAGTCGCCGGCGTATTTACCCGAAGCCGGGTACTGGATCGACTCGCGTGCGAGTTTCACCACCTCTGCTGCTTCAGCTTCGGTCAGCTTGCCATCGCCAATCTTGCTGCAAATTTGCTGCGAGCGGTCTTGTGTCAGACGCTTGAGCAGCGCGGGCGCGGGCGCGGTGAAATCCTCACTCACCATTTTCTCGGCGGCTTGCCGCGTCGCCGCCGGATCGGGGAAGGTGGCGCAACCCGCCATGATTGCCGTGACGCACACTGCCATCCATTTCAATTTTGTGAGTTGCATGTTCGCCTCGCCGCTTAACGCTTGAATCCCGGCACTTTGATGACCGCACCGTTACCCTGATAGTGCAAATACGTGGTGAGCGCGATCGAGGTGTCTGATTCGTATTTCAATTCCGGCAAACGCATTTGCCAGAAGCAATCGTAGAGCCGCCACTGCATGGTGCGCACCACGAAGTGCGCGCCGCGATACGCGGGCCAGGTTGAAACAACTTCCTGAATCTGCTTTTTATCGGTCATGTTGACCAAATCTTGCAGGCGGATACGTTTGTTGGATTCACCGTGACACTGCACGCATGCAAAGTCGGTCTGGCCGCTGCGGCGGTAAAACAGGTGTTCGCCGGCCTTGTACATCTCGCGCTCTTTCGGATGATTGAGCGTCACATTCATCTTATGCCCATTGGAGCGCGAGGTGATGTAGAGCGCCATGGCCTCGATATCGGAGCCGTTGCTGCCCGCCGGGCTGATCGCGCGCCTGACCAGCTCTTCGCGTTTGTAGCCTTGCAGCTCAACCATGCAGGTGATGAGCCGCGATTCGAGATCCTGCACCTTGTTGGTGTCGGCGAAGTAGCGCGGCAGGCGCGCCGACGCGCCTTCGAGTTTGCCCGCGCCCAGCCCCAAATCACATTGTTCGAGCGATGCGTTTTTGGGGCCGCGCTTGTCGTGAAAGAGTTTCTTGCCCTGATCGATCCACAGTTCGCCGGGGTTGTCCTCCATCAACATCTGGCGGCCCACGGCGAGCGGATCTGCGGCCAGCGCTTGATTCGTGGCGAGTGCAAACGCGAACACGGCACCGCTCAATCGTGACATGTGGTTCACCCTCCCTTATATTCTTCGCCCGGCATGGTTATTGTTTTCGGCCGGATTCGCGATTTCGCGATCAATCAGCCGGCGGCCACCGTGGCTTCGTCCGTGCGTTTGCCGCCGGTGTTATCCGTCCACGTGACGACGATCTTGTCGCCGGCCTTCGCGCCTTTCACGCGCAGCCCCAGAAAAGGGTTGCGCGCAATGGCCTGGCTCCATTGGCCGTCCATCACCACCTTGCCGTTGTGCGTGACGATGACGCTTTGGATGAAATGCAGCGGCACGATCTTGCCGGCGGCATCGCGGCGCTGCCCGGTTTCCATTGGATGCGCGATCAGTATGCGTACGTCCGCGGTGTCGCCTTGCAGCGTTGCGCGGATTTTCATGGGGTCTGCCATATCGATGTCCTGTTACGTTGTTACGCTTCAGCCGCAGCCGCCGACGGTGACTTTGACTTCCTTCACCGCGGTATAAAATTTGCCGTCGGCCTTGACCACGGCGCGCACGTCGGAGGTCTGACCCATTTTCACGCGCGTGGAGACATAAGCGTCGCCGCTGCTGATATCGAACGTGGCGGCCAGCGGGAACGGGTTCTTCTCGGAGATGATCGAAATGCTCTGCGTGTTCGGCACCTTGCTGGTGACCGCGATCGGCACCACCGCGCCGTTCTCGGCGATGTCGGGCGCGGTGATCACGATATCCTTGCTCTCGATCAGGTTCGACGCGCCGAGGCTTTTCAGCGCATCAGCCACCGCCTTTGATTCAAAGCCGCCCTTGTTCCACTGCGCGGCAACAGCCTCGCCCACGCGCATGAGACTCGCCGCCGACAACGCGGCGAGCGCGCCCACGCTTGCCGTGAGTTTCAGAATTGTCCTGCGCGCCTTACCAATGGGGTGCATATCATCTCCTCCAACGCAAAATAAAATACAAACACCTACAAACAACTTAACGCCGGCAACGCGGGCTGGTTAACCAAAATTGTGCCACCAACCGCTGATTCTTATATTAGCATTTTCTTACGAACGTTCACGATGCTATCAAGTCCACGGCTTTCGTGTATCAATCGTATCTATGCAATCAGACACGTCCTTTATCACCACCGCGAGATCGCGGCAGCCGTGCGGAGTCACGCTTCGTTTACAAAAAAAATCATTAAAAACAATTAGTTACATAACACCCCACACCGGCGGCACGCGTCCCCGCCTGCGTAATGAAACGGATCATTGCACCGGATTATAATTATTGGTTCCCACACATTTGGCCGCGGCCCAATCACAATCATTTTCCAGAGGTGCGCATGCAATTCGATAAGGAACTCGACGCGCGCGGGCTGAATTGCCCGCTGCCTATTTTGCGAACCAAGAAAGCGCTCACCGACATGGCGTCGGGCCAGGTGCTGAAAATCGTCGCCACCGACCCCGGCTCGGTAAAGGATTTCCAGGCATTCTCCAAGCAGACCGGACACCCGTTACTTGCTTCCGACGCGGCCGAAAAGATTTTCAGCTTCTACCTGAAGAAAAAGTAGCACTTCCCAAAATTTCGCCGGACGGGCCGCGACTGGCGTACGACACGCGCGCTGGATAAGGCGGACGCGGACTGGTATCGTGACGCCTCCGTTCAAGGGCGCACCCCATGCGATTCGATCTGTTCTACGAGGCAGCGCTCGCGCCATCACTGGGCTTGTCCGAAACCGCGCTGTACGCGGAATTGCTCACGCAGATCGAGCTTGCCGACCGTCTCGGCTATGGCTGCGCATGGTTGACCGAGCACCACTTCATGCGCGGCTATTCGCATGCCTCCAAGCCCGAGTTGTTGCTGGCCGCGGCGGCGGCGCGCACTGGGAACATCCGGCTGGGCCACGGGATTATTCCGTTGCCGCTGCACCATCCCGTGCATGTCGCCGAGCGCATCGCCACGCTAGATGCGCTTAGCGGCGGACGGCTTGAGGTGGGTATCGGCCGCGGTTTCTCGCCACGAGAATGCGCGGTGTTCGGCGTCGACATGGCGGCGAGCCGGGCACTTACCGAAGAGAGTCTGGAGATTCTGATCCAGAGTTTCGCTCGCAAGCCGCTCACGCATCACGGCGCGCGTTATCAACTGGAGGCGCTCGACATCGTGCCGCACGTGGTGCAACAGCCGCATCCGCCGCTGTGGACGGCAGCGGTCAGTCCTCGCACCTTCGAGTGGGCGGCAAAGCGCGGCCTGGGCGTGCTGGCGGGGCCGTTCAAGCCGTGGTTCATGGTGCGGCACGATATCGAACGCTTCCGCAAGGCGTGGCGCCATGACAGCGCGCCGCGCATCGGTATGACCATCGGCGTGTTGTGTCTTGCCGATGGACAACGCGCACGGCGCATCGCAAAAGAGGCGTTCACCTGGTTTTACCGCGAACTCTTCAACGTGGTGTTGCCGGTGCTCGAATCGTTGTATCCGGGCTACGAGCAACTGCACGAGCTGGGGCGCTTTCGCGCGTTGATGAAACTCGGCATCGATTTTAATCTTGCGGATACCTTCGGCATGGCGGTGGCCGGAGACCCCAAGGATGTGCGCGCGAAACTCGCCAAATACGCCGAAGCGGGGGTCACGCATTTGCTGTGCGCGTTCGGCGCGGGCGCCACCGAGCCGGCGGTCACGCGCGAATCGATGGAATTGTTCGCGCGCGAAGTAATGCCGGCGTTCGCCGCGCGCGGCTGATGCCATGAAGGTGCTGGTCACCGGCGCGAGTTCGCATCTGGCACGCGCGCTGCTGCCGCTGCTGTGCGCGCAGGATCACATCACCCGTATAACCGGCGTCGATATCGCCGCACCCCATTTCACCCATGAAAAGTTTCAGCCCGAGCGTTGCGACATTCGCGCGCCCAGACTGGCGGAGTTGCTCAAGGGGCACGACGCGCTGGTGCATCTGGCATTCGTGGTGCTGCGCGGCCGCAGGAGCGAGCGTGCTATGGCCGAAATTAATGTGCAGGGCAGCCTCGGTGTATTCAAGGCCGCGCGCGATGCCGGGGTTGCACGGCTTGTTCATTTATCGAGCGCCGCGGTGTACGGCCAGGGCGCGAACGTGACCGAGGCCGCGCCGCTCGCGCCGCTGCCCGGATTTCTCTATGGCGCACACAAGGCTCGACTCGAACACCTGCTGGAAAAAGAATTCCCCCAATGCGTGCGCCTGCGCCCGC
>CAMDLH010000145.1 GCA_945901405.1 Bordetella parapertussis
TGGTGCCCAGCTTGAGCAGCTTCATTTCCCGGGCCAGTTCCAGCACCTGCACAAACAGTCCCGCCAGTTCGTCCAGAAAGCGCCGGCGGAAGGTGGCCAGGGTGTCGTGGTCGGGATGCGACCCTGCCGCAATATAGCGAAAGGCAACGGAATCGTAGGTGGCTCGTTCCAGCCGCCGGCTGGAGAACACGCCAGTGGCGTAGCCATACACCAGTATCGCCAGCAGGGTGGCCGGGTGGTGGGCCTTCGAGCCGCGCCCTGCATACTGCCGCGTCAGATTCGACAGGTCTAACTGATCGACCACTTCAACCACAAACCGCGCCAGATGGTCTTCGTTCAGCCAGTCATCTACTGATGGCGGCAACAGGTAGGCGGTCTTGCGGTCAGTCAGTATGAAGTTGGTCATGGCAGCGCTCGGCTATTCGTCCATTCGAGTATAGTACTTTTACGACTGGAAAGTCCGACAGGCTGCTAGAACTTTACCCGCCGCAATTGAACCCTTACTATCTTCGGTATCTCGTCGCGTGACTTGAGGTCGAATTTGACCTTCGAAACATCGACCTCGCCGATTTGCATCTGGATGTTCTGCACTACGCGCATCGTCTTCTTCCCCTATCAACCGATCAGGCCTTGGAACCTCTGGCGATACCCTCAGAACGTACAAGGATTTCAACGGTGTACAGCCTTTCGAGCCGGATGAGGAATATTTTTGTGATCGTGAATGGAGGGCGCTTTCTTGCGAAGATTTCCGCGGGAAACACCTGCCGTGCCCCACGCCAGCGCAAAAAATTACGAATCCGCGCAAATCTTCGTGTCAAAATCCACCCCTCAAAACCTGCTCTGCCATAGGGAACACCGAGGATTACAATCAGGCACTAATTAGCGGCAAGGCGGCGAGTGAAACCATGCTGCGAAAAATGTCTGTTGGTGGAGAGTTGGCGAATTATCGCTATCTGCTGTTTGCCGCGCATGGGTATTTTGATCCGAACTTCCCTGCGTACAGCAGCCTGGTGCTGGCGCCCGAAGGCCCGGAGCCTGAACGCGATGGCTACGTGACGATGGGTGAATGGGTAGGGATGAATCTAAAAAGCGAACTCACCATGCTTTCAGCCTGCAACACCGCGCGCGGCGAGAACATCAGTGGCGAAGGATTGATGGGCCTCGCCTATGCGTTGTATGTCGCGGGCAACACCAACACGGTGCTAACACTTTGGGCGGTGGCCGACGATGAAACTGCTGATTTTGTCAGCAGCCTGCTCTCCAAGATCAAGGCGGGGCAATCACACGCGCAGGCCATCACCGCCACCAAGCGCGATTTTCTTAATCACGCTGACCCGCGCAAACGCAGCCCGTACTTTTGGGCGCCGTTTGTGCTTTATGGGATGTAAACAGCAAGCGTATGGCGGCGCGCTTGGTGTTATTCCGAAACTCTCGTGTCTTTGAGGAAATTGATATGCCCCCCCTGTTACGCCTGCTCCAAGATCATCAGTAGCGTTACCGTTGCATATTGAAGCTCGTTTCAGACATCTACGCTTAAGGCGGCAGCAAGGCACAATACTTAAAATACCTTTAATTAACAATCACTTATCTGCGATTACTTCTTCTCACCAAACACCCCCGCCAGCGGCCCGCGTGTCCAGTACGGCGTGTATTCATTGACCATATCGAGATACTGCGCGGCGTCGCCAAATAGCTTTACGTCCATTGGTGCGGTGAATGGCGCACTGGCTTCGATCCAGCCGATGTAATCGATCTGGTTGTTGTAGTCCGAACGCAGGATACGTATCTGTTTGGTTTCGGCGCGCTTTTCAAAATTGGCGCGCACGCCCTGCGTGATGCGGTCGGCCAGCGTGTCGGGTGCATTGCGAAAGCGCAAAAATGTCAGCCGTGCAAAATGCCCGGTCAGCGCCTGGCCCGGATAAATCTGCGTGCCGCTGCCGCGCCACTGGCCGCGCACTTTCGTCAGCATGCGCTTGGTCCATGCACTGAAGCCGTTCCACGATGCTTTTTTGTAGGCTTCGCTTTCGAGCACATCGATGGTTGTCAGGTCATACATCGACAGGTAGCGCGGCCAGCCCGACAGGCATACATAACGCCGGCCTGTCTCAAAGCCGGGGATGGACGTGCGGTCCGGGATGTGCTCCATGTCGTACCAGTCGTTGAATTCCTCGTCGTATGCGGGCGTCGGCTCCATGGTCACCATGAGAAATCCCTTGCCACTCTTTTGTTCAGCCATTTTCAGTCTCGCTTTTACGTTACTCAAAAATCACACTACCCACCCGCACGCGGCGCCAATTGCGCCGCAGTTTGCCCTGCAAGCCGCCCGGAGGTGAAGCCCCAGCCCAGATGATTGCCGTGGCCTTTCAGTAACAGCCCGCCCTGCCCGGTCGCGCCCGCCGCATACAGACGCGGAATCGGCACGTCGTCCTTGCCCAGCACTTGCAACCCGGTGTTGATCGCAAGGCCGCCGTCGGTGTAGTTGATGTAGTTTTTCACCGGGCCCATTGCATAAAACGGCCCGCGCGTTATCGTGGCGCGCGGCGCTTCCACCGCGGCATTGCTGACATTCACAGTGCGCTTCAATGTTTCGGGCGGCATGCCGAGGCTGTTCGCCAATGCTTCCAGCGTATCGGCGCGATGACACAAGTCGGGACGTGTCTTTTCGTAATCCTGCAAATACGCAAATGCGATGCCCGGCGCGGTTGAAACGTAGTGCGGCCATTGCGAATATTTTTTCGCGACAGCGGCGTCGAACAGGATGTAACCCACGCCATCCGGCTGATAGGCGAGATCGAACACCATGCCTTTCGATTCATCGGCGAAGCGTTCGCCCTTTTTGTTGATGAGGATCGCGCCGTCGTGGAACAGCTCGCGCTGCGGCACCACCACCGTGGTCAAGAAACTCATCAGAAAATGCCGCACCATGGATTGAGGTGCTATGCGAAGCGCCAGATTCGCCGCGCGCATCAGCCAGCGCGACGGCGGCAAGCGGCTTTGCCACGCGGGACGCGCGGGACGCACGAAACGCATACCGCCGCCGAACAGTTCCTGATTGATGATGCGCGCGCCGAGTTCCAGCGCCATGCGGTGGCCGTCGCCGGTGTTGGTCGGGTTCACCGCTTCGGTCGCGCCAACCGCAGGTGAAATGAATCTGCCTTTGAATTCCGGATCGGCGGCGTAATCACCCGCTGCGAGTATCACACCGCGCGTGGCCTCTATCGTTTCCGCCGCGCCGCCGCGCTCGACTTCGACCCCTGTTACCTCGCCGTTGTCAGTCAGCAGCCGCCGCGCGCGCGCCTCGGCCAAAATCGTGACGCCGACTTTTCGCGCCTGACGCTCGCAATGAAATATGTACGCCGCCGAATTTGGCATGATCTGGTGCATGCGCGGTTTGCGGTGCGGCGGTTCTTCCAGTGGGCCGAGAAACACCACGCCCCATTCGGACAACAGGCGCACGGTTTCCGGCACGTTGTCCACAAGTATGCGTGCCAGCACCGCGTTGTCGGGCCGGTCGGCGTGCGTCTGCGAAAACTTCGCCATGTCCTCGAAATGCTCGTCGGGCGTGTCGATGACGCCGGCGCGTTTTTGCTCGGCGGTTTGCGTGGCGCTGATCGAGCCGATCGAGCGCGCGGTGGTACCGCCGAGTGTTGCGTTTTTTTCCAGCAGTACCACGCTCGCACCCTTGCTCGCGGCACCTATTGCCGCCGCCAGCCCGGTGCCGCCACCGCCTATCACCACCACGTCTGCTTTCATGATTTCGATCTGCGTTAGTCGATGCGTGCGCCGGAAAACTTCACCAGCCGCGTCCATTTCGCCACTTCGGCCTTGATGAATTGCGCCAGTTGCTCGGGTGTGCCGCCGATGACTTCCACGCCGGCGCTGGTCAGTTTTTCGCGCACATCGGGCGACTGCAACACTTGCGTGATGTCCGCATGCAGCTTGTTGATAATCGGCTGCGGCGTGCCGGCGGGCGCAACCACGGCATACCAGGTGGTGGCGTCGTAACCGGGCACGCCGGATTCCGCCACGGTGGGAATCTCCGGCGCGAGCGCCGTGCGCTTCGCGCCCGAAACCGCCAGCCCCTTGAGGCGGCCGGTTTTCATGTGCGGCACTGCGCTCGCCGGTATCGTGAACATGAGCTGCACCTGCCCCGACATCAGGTCATTCAGCACCAACGCAACCCCCTTGTACGGCACATGCGTGAGGTTGATGCCTGTCATGGTTTTCAGCAACTCCGTCGCCAAATGCGAAGGGCCGCCATTGCCCGACGAGGCGTAGACCAGTTTGCCCGGCTGCGATTTCGCCAGCGTGATCAACTCCTGCAAAGTCGCAACCTTGAGCGACGGATGCGCAAGCAATATGAATGGCGACGAGGCCATCAGCGTCACCGCGCTGAAATCCTTGATCGGATCGTAATTGAGTTTCTTGTACAAGCCCACAGCAATCGCGTTGGCGATGTTGAATTGATAAATCGTGTGTCCATCGGGCGGCGCGGCAGCGGCCAATTCAGCAGCAATGTTGCCGCCCGCGCCAGCGCGATTGTCGATCACCACCTGCTGTCCCCATTTATCGACGAGTTTTTGCGAGACGATGCGGCCGATAACATCCGCGCCGCCGCCCGGCGGAAACGGCACGATAAAACGCACCGGCCGCGATGGGAATGCCGCCGATTGCGCCTGCGCATCCACGCTCGCCATCATCAACGCAAACACAGCAATCGTGTTTGCCATCACCTTCGCAATATCCACTACATTTATACCTTGAAATCGAGACGGAATCATACTCCGGATTGATTGTGTGTCCACCTACGCTGCCCTATAATCCGAACGAGATTTTTCATGGCGCGCACTGCAACATCCCGCCGCGCCACATTGTGACAAGCCGCCGCGTTCACTCACACATGCCCGCCGATTTTATTAGTGCACTGCCGCTCGCCGATCAGGTCGCAGCGCACATACTACGCGCGCAGGCGTCGCGCATCGGCGAGCGCGTGTTCGTGACCTGCGGCACGCAAAAAATCAGCTATCGCGAAGCCGATCAACGCGCCGGCCGCGTAGCCGCCGCGTTGCACGCGCTTGGGCTAAGCAAAGGGGACCGCGTCGGCATACTGCTGCGCAACTGTGTTGAGTATCTCGACTTGTGGTTTGGCTTGTCGCGCATCGGCGCGATTCAGTTGCCGTTGAATACGGCTTACAAAAGTCCGCAACTACTACACTCGTTATCGCGCGCGCCAGTAGCCGCTGTCGTCACCGAGGATGCCTTGCTGGCGGAACTGACACCGGTGATCGACCGGATTCCCACGATAAAAACGCTGGTGCTGATCGGTGATACCAGACCAAAGGTTAAATGTAAGTCATTGTTTTTTAACGATTTTTTGTTAAGCGCCCAAAACGAACCGCCAGCGCTGAAAGTCACAGGTGCCGATATCGGCGCGATCATGAATACCTCGGGCACCACCGGGCCATCGAAAGGCGTGCAGCTTTCGCACGCACAGCAATACATACTCGGCCGCAACATCGCGCGCGACATGGCGCTCACCGAAAACGACGTTTATTACAACTGCTTTCCGCTGTTTCACAACACCGCCCAAGCGATGATCACCATGCCCGTGCTGCTCGCGGGCGCGCGCATGGTGCTGGTCGAGCGCTTCAGCGCGACACGATTCTGGCCCGACATGCACGAGCACGGCTGCACCGCGTTTTACTACATCGGCGAAACGCTGCGCATACTGCTGAAATCAACCACGGCGCAGGATGGCGCGGGCAGCCAACTGCGCATCGGCTGGGGCATAGGCGCATCCGCCGCGGATTTCCTCGAATTTCAAACGCGGCACAAAGTAGCGATGCGCACGGGCTACGGCTCGACCGAGGGCAACGTAGGCGTCTACCTGCCGCACGACAACCCCATTCTCGCCAGCGTGGGCCGCGCGCTGCCGGGTTTTGAAGTGCGCATCGCCGATGAGAACAACGACCCGCTGCCGCCGGGCAAGGCGGGCGAAATCCTCGTGCGCGCCAGCGAGCCATGCACCGTGATGCTGGGCTACGATGGCGACGCCGCGGCGACTATCGCCGCGTGGAAGGATTTGTGGTTTCACACCGGTGACGCGGGCTATCTCGATGCCGAAGGCAATTTGTTTTTTAAAGGGCGCGTGAAAGACGGCATACGCGTGCGCGGCGAAAACGTCTCCGCGTTTGAGATCGAAGAAACCATCGCGCAAGTGAATGGCGTGCTCGAAGTGGCGGCGATTGCCGTGCCGTGCGAGCTGGGCGGCGACGACATTAAAATAGTGGTGGTCGCGCGCGCGGATTCCGGACTCAAGGCCGAAACCCTGATCGCGCACGCGGATAAGCACTTGCCGAAATTCGCCGTGCCGCGCTATGTTGAATTCCTCGCGGCGCTGCCCAAGACCGAAACCAACAAGATACGCAAAAACGTGTTGCGCGAAACACCGTTCACGCCATCGACGTGGGACAGACTAAACTCACACCATCAAAACAAGAAGGAACATTATGTTTGATCTAACAGGCAAGACCGCATTCGTCACCGGCGCCAGCCGCGGCATCGGCCGCAGCGTAGCTGTTTGTCTGGCCGAGGCCGGCGCGGATGTCGCCTTGATCGGACGCGACACGGCGGCACTCGAAGAAACTCTCGCTGGCGTCAAAGCCCACGGACGGCGCGCACTGGCGTTAAAAACCGATGTCACCAGCGCTGACAGCATTCAAGCCGCCGTCGCACAAACGGTGAAGGAATTCGGCAAGATAGACACGCTGGTGTGCAATGCCGGCGTGCAGCGGCTAAAACCGTTTCTCGACATGAAGCCCGACGATTGGCGCAGCCTGATTTCCACCAACCTCGAAGGCGCGATCATGACCATGCAGGCGGTGGGCAAAGGCATGGTCGAGCAAAAAAGCGGCAGCATCATCACCATGTCGTCGATCTACAGCTTTGTCGGCGCGCCCTGGAACTCGATCTACTGCATGACCAAAGGCGGCCTCGCGCAACTGTCAAAAGCGCTCGCGGTCGAGTGGGCCCGCTACAACGTGCGCGTCAACGCCATCTGCCCCGGCTGGATCGAGACCGATCTCACCAAACCGTATATGCAGGATCAGAAAACCGTCGATGCGGGCTTGCGGCAGATACCGCTGCGGCGCTTCGGCAAGCCGGAGGATATTGGGCCGATGGCGGTTTATCTTGCTTCGGACGAATCGTCGTTCGTCACCGGTCAGTCTTATGTGATTGATGGCGGGCAGATAGCACACTGATTTTTCATGAGGCGTGAGGCGTTAAGCGTGAGGCGTTGGACGGTGGCCAATCAACGATCTGCACTTACGCCTCACCCCTCACCCCTCACGGAATAAACCCATGACCGAAACTCCTCAACGCAGAAAACGCATCATCGAACTCGATGACGCGCTCGCCAAAGTCAAAGACGGCATGACCATCGCCATCGGCGGCTTTATCAACTCCAGCCACCCGATGCTGGTGGTGCGTGGCCTGATCAAGCGCGGCGCGAAAAACCTCACCGTGGTTGGCCCTGCTTCCTCTGGTCTCGAAATCGACTTGTTGATCGCCGCCGGCGTCGCCAAAAAAGTGGTCGCGCCTTATGTCGGCGGCGAGGTGCTGGCGCCCATCGGCCCGGCGTTTCGCGCAGCGGCCGAGCGTGGCAAGGTTGACATCTTTGAACTCGACGAAGCAATGTATTACTGCGCCTTGCGCGCGGCGGCGCAGCGCGTGCCCTTTAACCCGTGGCGTTCCGGCGTGGGCACCTCGTTCCCGCAGATGAACCCGGCGATCAAGGAATTCAAAGACCCGATCAATGGCGAAACGCTGCTGGCGATCCCGGCAGTCAACATCGACATCGCGTTTTTGCATGCCGCCACGTCGGATGCCTACGGCAATGTGCAATACATCGGCCACGGTTACGGCGACCGCGCGATTTACGCCGCCGCCGACGAGACCTATGTGCAGGTCGAGCAGGTGGTGTCGAATGAACAGATCAAGGCCGATCCGGGCAAGACCGCGATCCCCGGCGCCGATGGCATTATCCGTGCGAAGTTCGGCGCGCATCCCTACTCCAGCCCCGGCCATTACATCGAGGACAAGGCGCACATCAAGCGCTATGTGCAGGCGGCCACTGCGTGGGCGAAGTCGGATGATTTTGCGCCGCTGAAAGCGTATCTGGATGAGTTCGTTACCGGCCCGAAAGACCACGCCGAGTATCTGGAACGCGTGGGCATCCGCAATCTGCTTTCGCTGAACGAGTATTGATATGCAAGCCACAACAAAAGAAATCATGGCCACCGTGCTCGCGCGCGATCTTGTCGACGGCGAGTGGGTGGAGGTCGGCGCCAATCTGCCGGTGCCGCGCGCCGGCGTGCTGCTGGCGCACCTAATGTGGGGCGCGAACATGTCGGTGATGGTGGCGATGACCAAAGCCAATGTGCTGAACGAGCCGGTGATCGAGGAGTTTGAGCTCATCACCGACCATCGCGCCACGCGCTGGGCCGAGGCGTACTACCTGCACAACGATTTGGTGGAGAACATGAAATTCCGCAAGCGCGGCGTGTTTTTCGCCGGCGCGTTGCAGATCGATCAATACGGTAACAGCAACCTGATCGGCATCGGCAAGGATTACAAGGCACTGAAGTTTCGCGGCCCCGGCGCCATCGGCGTATGCAACGCCACGGTGATGAACAGCCGCTTTCACCTTGTCGTCAACTCGCACGACCCGCGCATCTTTGTGCCCAAGTGTGATTTCATTTCCGCGCTGGGCTGGGGCAGCGGCGGTGATGATGCGCGCACCAAACTGGGCCTGCCCGGCGGCGGCCCGCGTTATGTGGTCACGCCGCTGTGCGTGATGGATTTCGAGGACGGCACGAAACGCATGCGTTTGAAATCGCGGCATCCGGGCGTGAGCGTGGAGGATGTGAAGAAGAACACCGGGTTTGAATTGGTGATTCCCTCATCGGTGCCCACCACGGAACCACCGACCGCTGAACAACTGCACGTGCTGCGCACGCGCATTGACGCCCAAGGCGTGCTGCGAAAATAATTGTTTTAAAACAAATACTAGGAGACCTCATGACACACGAATGGGTTACTAAAATCAGTCGCGTGATGGAAGGCAAAGTCATCATTCACGGTTATTCGCACGAAGGATTGATCGGCGATTACACCTACGCCGACGGCGTGTTCCTGACGATACGCGGCGAACTGCCGACGCCACAGGAAAGCCGAATGATGGATGCGATGTTGAACAGTCTGCTCGATCACGGCTTTGTCGCCGCCAGCGTGCTCGCCGCGCGCTACGCTGCATCTGGCAACCCGCAACTGGTGCCGGGCACAGCCGCCGGTTTGCTCACCGCGGGCTCTAATACCATTTCGCCACAGCACTCCGCCGAGTTTCTCGACAACGCGGTGAAGATGATGAAGGCCGAAAACATTTCGATGGAGGAAACCGCCAGACGCGTGGTAGCCGACATCCGCGCGAAGAAGAAACGCATACCGGGCCTCGGCCACCCCACACACAAAGGTGACGATTTTCGCGCGGTGAAGCTGCGCCAGATCGCGGCGGACAACGGCTTTCTCGGCGACAAGATTAAAATGTTCGAGGCCATCCACGCCGAGTTTGTGCGCGTGACCAATCGCCAGGGCCTGTGCATCAACGTCGACGGCATGCTGGGCGCGATCATGAGCGAAATGGGTTTCCGGCCTCTGCAAATGGCGGCGGTGGCGCTGATCGCGGTGGTGCCCGGCATCATGGCGCACGTGATCGAGGAGATCGAGGAAGGCAAGCCGCTGCGCATCGTGCGTGATGAGGATTGTGATTACATTGGGAAAGCGGAGCGGGTTGTGCCAAAGCGAACTTGAGGAAACCTGAACAAACATAGCAAGCGCGAGCTAAACATCACCACGAAATCCCTTCCCCCTGAAGGGGAGGGAACGTAACTCGTGGCGTGGGGAGCCAGTGAATTCAAACGTACGCGGAAAACACCATGAGCGACGACAAAATCAAGTGGGATCAGGTAGACAAATGGGTGGCCCGCCAGGGGCTGAAAACAACGTGGAAGCCATACGGCATGCCCGAAGTGCTGGACCCTTTCACCAGCCGCTTCGCGGACGTGGACCCGATGCCGAAATGGGACATACCGCAAAAGGTGATGATCGCGGCCACCATTACCGGCGCGTTCTTCAGCAAACGCAGTAATCCGAACCAGCCGATCACGGTGGATGAAATCCGTGACTCGGCCGAGGAATGCATCAAGGCCGGCGCGCCCAGCATTCATATCCACGTGCGTGACGACGGCGGCTTTAATGCGCTCGATCCGCAGCGCTTTCACGACGTGATTGCGCCGCTGAAAAAGAAATATCCGGATGTGATGTTCGATGGCTGCCTCGTCGCCGTCACCGATGAAGAAAGCGCGGTAATGGAATCGACGATGAAGATGGGCCTCTTTGACGCGCTGCCGGTGAACACCACGGCGATCTGCTGCGGCGATAGCATGTTTTTCAAGGCGCCACACGTGGTGATCAAAAAGGCGCAGCTCGCGCAGCTACATGGCGCAAAGCCCATCATCTCGGTCTACGACGATGGCGATATCGACAACGCGCGGCGCTTTCTGGTGGCAAGCAAGCTGGTGAAGCCGCCCTACTACTGGCTGATTCTGCCCGCACTGCCCGGTTGCAGCCCCATGCATAACCCGCAGCAGATGGTCGATGGATTGATGCGCATGGTGCGCACGATTCGCGACATTGATCCAAACTGCTTCATCCTCGTGTGCGCGGCTGGGCGCGCGAGCACTTATCTCGCGACCTTCGCGATGTTGCTGGGCTTGCACATCCGCGTCGGCATGGAAGACACGCTGTGGCCCTACCCGCACCGCGACGACATCATCCAGCGCAACGTCGATCACTTCTTGCAGCTAAAAAACATCGCGCAGCTTTTGGGCCGCGAGGTGATGTCGCCCGCCGAATACCGGAAGGCGCTGGACATGCCCGCGAAAACCCCCGCCGGAGCGAAATGACATGGCCAATGATTTCAAGGGCAAGGTAGCGCTGGTCACCGGCGGCGGGCGCGGTCTGGGCCAGGGCACTTGCGTCGAACTCGCCTCGCGCGGCGCGCGGGTCGCCATCGCCGACCGCAAGCTCGAAATGGCGGAAGAAACCGCCGCGTTGTGCAACAAAACTGGCGCGGGAGCGAGAGCGTTCGTATTCGATCAGGCCAAGGGGGAAAGCGTCGAAGCCATGGTGGCCGAAGTCGCCGCGCACTACGGGCAGATTGATTTGCTATTCGCCAATGCAGGCACTGGCAAATTCGTGCCCATCGTGGACATGAAGAAAGCCGACTGGGATTTCATCATTCAGGTGAATCTCAATGGCACGTTTTACGTGTGCCAGGAGGTTGCAAAAAAAATGATCGCGCGCGGCAAAGGCGGCAAGATCGTATTAACGGCGTCGTCAGGATCGAAAGTGATAGCCGATCAACTCGGCGCCTACTGCGCCTCCAAAGCCGCCGTCGAAATGCTGATGAAACACATGGCGGCCGAACTCGGTAACTACCGCATCAACGTCAACGCAATATTGCCCGGCGTGATCGAAACCGGCATGACCACGCCCATGCTGCGCGACGAGCGCATTCAGCGCATGTTGGTCCGCGAAACGCCGGTGGGCCGCTGGGGCAAGCCAGAGGATGTCGCCAAGCTGGTTGCATTTTTGCTGTCGGATGACGCCTCGTACATCAACGGCGAAGGCATCATGATCGACGGCGGACAGACGTTGCATGGATTTCCGCGCTGGTATGCGCTGGACTACACCAAGGACAATGTGTGCGATTGGGAAGAGCGGTTTAATGAGTATCCCTACAAAGCGTAAGGCGTGAGGCGCGAAACCGACGTTATCGTCATCGGCGGCGGAGGTGCGGCGTTGGCGGCGGCGAGTTCCGCGGCGAGCCTGGGCCGCGATGTCATCCTCCTCGAAAAAGCCCAACAACTCGGCGGCTCGACCGCGTGGTCGGTGGGTTCGGTTTCCGCCACCTGCACGCCGCATCAATTAAAGCAGGGCATCAAGGATTACCCCGAACACCATCTCGAAGACCTGAAGCTGTTCGCTGGCGCCCTCGCGCATCGCGACAACTTTGAACTCGCGCGCGTGTTGACCGAGAACACGCCGGAGATGTTTCGCTGGCTGCTTTCCACTGGCCTTGAATTCATCGGCCCCTCGCCGGAGCCGCCGCACCGCGTGCCGCGCATGCACAATGTGCTGCCCAACTCGAAAGCGTTTCCCTATCTGCTGGGGCGGCATTGCCGCAAGCTCGGCGTCGATATTCGATTGAATACGCGCGCCGACAGGTTGATAACCGACAGCACGAATGGACGCGTATGCGGTGTCGCGGCTAGCACGCCCGATGGCGTGACGCATGAGTTCATCGCGAACAACGGCGTGGTGCTCGCCGCGGGCGACTACAGCGGCGGGCGCGAATTAAAGGCGCGCTTCGGCTCCGAGCTGGTTGCCGCGGTGGATGCAATCAACGTCAGCAACACCGGCGACGGCATCCGCATGGGGCTTGAGCACGGCGGCACGGTGATCAATGGCGATCACATTCGCGGGCCGATATTGCGCTTTGTGCCGCCGATGCAGACCAAGTTCGTGCAGAAAATTCCGCCGCTTCCGGCGGTGACGAAACTATTGCATTGGGGCTTCGATCATCTGCCGCAATCGTTGCTGCGCCCGCTGCTGTTGAATTACCTCACCACCGCGCTTGCACCCGAGAAAAAACTCTACGAGCACGGCGCGATCCTGGTTGACCGCGAAGGACTGCGCTTCGCCGACGAGCGCGATCAGCCCGCGCGCGGCGCGGCGCTGCGGCCCGAAGGCATGGCGTATCTCGTGTTCGACAGCACGGTGGCGGCGCAATTTCAGCAATGGCCGAATTTTGTCTCGACCGCGCCTTCGGTGGGCTACGCCTACATCAACGACTACCGCCGCACGCGCAAGGATATTTTTCACTGCACGCCCACGTTGCCCGAGCTGGCGGCAAGCATGAACGTGCCGCGCTTCGCGTTCGAGAAAAGCATCGCCGATTACAACGCCGGCGCCGCATCGGGCGACGCGCCCGCGCGCAACGAGCGGCCGCCGGTCGTGAAGCCGCCGTTCTACGCGCTAGGCCCGGCCAAGGCGTACATCATTTTCACCAACGGCGGATTGAAGGTAACGCCCGATCTCGAAGTCGTCGGCGCCAACGATGAAATCATTCCCGGCCTTTATGCCGCCGGCGCCAATGGTCAGGGCGGCATGCTCCTTGAAGGGCACGGTCATCATCTCGGATGGGCGTTTGTTTCGGGGCGCATCGCCGGAAGAAATGCGGCGTTCCACTTCAACCAGAAGTAAGCCGCTACCACTACCGCCATTCCGGCCTGCGCCGGAATGACGATTGTGGGTTAGTGCGGCAAAAGCATATCCACGATCACGCGCACCAGCTCCACAAAGCTGCGCATGAGGATGAACAAAAACACGCTGCCGACCACCCCCACCGCCAGCGCCCACACAGGCGCGCCCAACACGATCGCCGCAACGCACGCCATAAGCGGCAACGCGGCGGTGGCGATCGCCAGCCAATCGCCATGCTTCACAATAAATTGCAGCATCCAGTACGGCGACGGCGGCGTGTCGATGGTGTCGTTCATTTTTCCCTCACAACAAAATAACGTAAGTATTTGTTTTTATTAATTATTTTAATGATCGCGCAGCAGCATGCCATAACCCTCGATACGATCCTCGACGCCCGCCGCGCGCAACAGCTTCCATAGCGTCGCCTGTGTCGATGTCACCACCGGCTTGCCGGTTTCGTGTTCGATGCGCTCGATGACATCCTGCGAATTGAGATTCAGACACGTGATTAGCGATGCATCCGCATCCGCGTGCCATGATCTTTTCCATAGGTCGTAAACTTCTTCGGCGGTGGGATCAGCCAAACCGAACGCATCGGTGATACCAAGATGTGCCGAGCCGGCGATATCAAACCCCGCCGCGCTGAAAAATTCATGCTCGGCGTCGTCGATAACTTTGCTGTACGGCGAACACACGGCAAGGCGCTTCGCCCCCACCGCATGCAGCGCTTCGATGATGCCGCTGGTGGCGGTGAACGCCGGCACGCCCGCGGCTTCATGCAATTCATGGTTAAGCCGTCCGTCGTATTCCAGCCCCTGCACGATGCTGGAAGCCGTGCAGCAATACGCCACGCTCGACGGCTTGCAACTCATGATCTGCTTGACACCGCGCATGCCCTCGTCGCGATCCATGCGCACCAGCGTCTCGGCGGTCAGGTTGTTGTCGAGAAACATGCGCGCGGCGTGCACCGTCACGCCGCGCGGGCACACGCGGCTGAACCACGGCTCGACCACGGTGTTTACACTGGGGACGATGACGCCGATTCTGACTTTCAAGTCAGCCATGACTCAACGCACCACCGGCAATCCCAACTCAAAATTCGCCGCGTCCTTGAAATACTTGGTCTTCACATCCTTTGACGGCAGCATCACGGTGGCTAGCCCATTGGTCACGGTCAACTCGCCGCGCTGGTTTTCCGCCCACACCTCGATATCCACCAGCGGGTAGCCGTCCTGCACGTATTTGCGCTTGATGCGGCCCTTGCACCATTGCGTGTCGCCCATGGTGTTAAAGCGCCGCAGTTCGGTCTTGATGCGTTTCAGGAACCCCGCGTCACCCATCCAGTTGCAAACCAGCGTGGCAAGCCATGCCGAGCGCTGCGGGCCGTAGTCATAGGTGCCCGGCACGCCGACTTCCTTCGCCACTGATTCGCGATGGTGACCAATGCCGGTGTATTCGATGCCGCCGCCCGCCTCCGGGTTACGGAAAAAGTGCCCCGGATGTTTGACGGCATTTTTGAGAATCACGCCATGCGTGTGGCCGCGGCCACTCGCCACCAGAAAGCCCATCGTATCCATCAGCGACAGGGGCCCTCGCGCAATCGGCGGCAACTCCTGCCCTTCTTTCACGTCCTCCCAATAGCGGATGTTGCGGGCGCAGAGGTTTTGTTCTTCTTCGAGCACGGCCTTGTCGATGGCCTCGAACTCGGCCTGCGTGTATTCGTGCTTCTTGATATCTTTGTATTTGCCCTTGTCGCGCGCGGCCTTGCGCTCGTGACGCGTGCAGGTGCCGAGCACGCGCGAAACCAGTTCATCGCGGTCATTGGTGAAATTGGCTTCGACATACTGAATCACCAGCCGTCCGGAAAACTCGCTCTGTTTTTCCTCGACGCCGACCACACGCTCCTCGCAGCCGACACGCTCGCCGGGCCGCAGGTTACGAAAAATCTCCCAATCGTTGCCGACATAGAACCCGTGCACGCCCGGCAGCCCCCAGCGCGTGCGCCCAATCCAGCCATAGGCCATGGGGAACATCGGGTGCGCGATCATCGTCGCGTAGCGGCTGTTGCGCCCGTACTCGGTGTCGCGATACAGCGGATTCAGGTCGCCGATGCCGTTGCAAAAATTGCGCAGCGTGTCCGGCGTGACATCCTGCAAATATGGCCCCTCCGGGCGCAGGCGCATGCCGATCATAGCCTTCGCCGCGGCGATGGCCTCGTCAGTGATCTTGCCTTCGGCGGGAGCGCCCTTCATTTTGTCTGCGTCGCCTATCGAACCCATGGTGTACTCCGTGATCTCAAATATAATCGTGATTATAACAACCGCCCCTTCTCAATTACGAATTCACATGCTGCTCACCGAACACCAAGGCAAACAACTGCTGCGCACGCACGGCATTGCCGTGCCCGACGGCCTCATCATCCGCAATGCGGATCAAATCTCGCGCTGGCGCGGCGGCTTTCCTGCCGCCGTCAAAGTGCAGGTTTCCTCAGGCGGGCGCGGCAAGGCCGGCGGCGTGCTGCGCGCGGGCAATCTGCGCGAGGCCAAGTCCGCCGCGAAAAAACTCTTCAAAACCGAATTCAATGGCGAACTGCCGCGCGCACTGCTGATCGAGCCATGGGTCGCCCACGAACGCGAGATGTATCTCGCCGTCACCATTGACGTCACCGCAGGCGGCTTTGTGGTGCTCTACTCCGCCAAGGGTGGC
>CAMDLH010000146.1 GCA_945901405.1 Bordetella parapertussis
CACGCAAAATCTCGGCATCCGCATCGCCGAGGTAAAAGAGGCGCGCATGCCGATGGGCTTCACCGCCACCGGCACGGTGAGCGTGGACGAACGCTCGCTCAGCGTGGTGCAGGCGCGTGTCAACGGTTACATCGAAAAGCTCCATGTACGTGCGCAATACGACAGCGTGGCGCGCGGGCAGCCGCTCGCCGACATTTATTCGCCAGAATGGCTGGCGGCGCAGGAGGAATATCTGGTGCTCAGGCAAAGCGCGCAGCCCGGCGCGGATGCGCTGGCGCAGGCCGCGCGCACGCGACTCACGCTGCTCGGCCTATCGGAGACGCAAGTGCAACGCATCGAACAGACCGGCAAGCCCGCGCCGCGCGTCACGCTGCATGCACCCGAAGCCGGCTTGGTGTGGGAGATCAGCGTACGCGACGGCATGGCGGTGAATTCCGGCATGCCGCTGTTCCGGCTCGCCAACCTGGGCTCGGTGTGGGTCAACGCCGAAGTGCCGGAGACCGAGGCGGCTCTGGTGCGCCCCGGTGCGCCGGTGACGGCGCGCGCGACGGCGCTGCCGGATGCTATTTACAAAGGCATGGTGGCGGCATTGCTGCCGGATGTGAATGCCGCCACGCGTACGATCAAGGCGCGCATCGTGCTCGCCAACCCCGGCGCGCGGTTAAAGCCCGGCATGTTTGTGTCGGTGGCGTTCAGCGACGAATCCAAGCCGATGCTCAGCGTGCCCGCCGAAGCGGTGATCAACACTGGTAAGCGCAGCGTCGTTATCGTTGCCGAGGACGGCGGAAAGTTCCGTCCGGTGGATGTCGAAACCGGGCGCGACAGCGGCGACAGTACCGAGATACGCAAAGGGCTTACCGCCGGACAGAAAGTCGTGGCCTCCGGGCAGTTCCTCATCGATTCGGAATCGAGTCTGAAGACCACGTTGAACCGTCTGCAATCCGCGCCTGAAACTTCCGGCGGCGCCATCAAGCCCGCGCACCACACCGGCAGCGGCACGATCACCAGCGTCGACACGAAAGACGGCACGCTCGAAATCAACCACGGCCCCATGCCCGCCATCAAGTGGCCGGCGATGAAGATGACGTTTCGCGCCGCCGACAAGGCGTTGCTCGCGAACGCAAAAACAGGCGACGACATCGAATTCGACATGCTGGCCGAACCCAACAAAGACGGCGACTACATCGTCACGCGCATATCACCCAAGGCGCCTCGCGCCACGGGTGCAAAAAAATGATCGCCGCGCTGATACGCTGGTCCATCGCCAACCGTTTTCTGGTGCTGCTGACGGCGGCGATGATTACCGCATGGGGCGTGTGGTCGGTAATGAAGACGCCGCTCGATGCGCTGCCGGATTTGTCCGACACGCAGGTCATCATCCGCACCACCTGGCCGGGGCAGGCGCCGCAGATCGTCGAGGATCAGGTCACATATCCGCTCACCACCACCATGCTGTCGGTGCCGGGCGCGAAGGCGGTGCGCGGGTATTCGTTCTTTGGCGATTCGTTTGTGTATGTGTTGTTCGACGATGGCGTCGATCTGTATTGGGCGCGCTCGCGCGTGCTGGAATATCTGAATCAGGTGCAAGGCCGCCTGCCGCGCAACGCCAAGGCCGCGCTGGGGCCGGACGCCACCGGCGTGGGCTGGATTTACCAGTACGCGCTCGTCGACAAAAGCGGACGCCACGACCTCGGCCAATTGCGCGCGCTGCAAGACTGGTTTCTTAAGTACGAATTAAAGAGCGTCGCCAACGTGGCCGAGGTGGCGACCGTCGGCGGCATGGTGCGCCAGTATCAGATCGTGCTGAACCCGGACCGTCTGCGCGCCTATTCGCTGCCGGTGTCGCGCGTGATTGCCGCGGTGAAAAACGCCAATCAGGAAAGCGGCGGCTCGGTGCTTGAGTTGGGTGAGGCCGAATACATGGTGCGCACGCGAGGCTACTTGAAATCACTCGATGATTTTCGTGCGATACCGGTAGGCCTCGGTGACGGCGGCACGCCGGTGCTGCTAAAAGACGTGGCGCGCGTGCAGATCGGCCCGGAGATGCGGCGCGGTATCTCCGAGCTCGACGGCGAAGGCGAGGCGGTGGGCGGCATCGTCATCATGCGTCAGGGCAAGAACGCGCTGGAAACGATAGCCGCGGTGAAAGCGAAGATTGAAAGTCTCAAGCCCGGTCTGCCGCCGGGTGTGGAGATCGTGCCCGCTTACGACCGCTCGGATTTGATCCTGCGCGCGATCAAACATCTGCGCGACAAACTGATCGAGGAGTTCGTGGTGGTGGCGCTGGTGTGCGTGGTGTTTTTGTTGCATCTGCGCTCAAGTCTCGTCGCCATCATCACGCTGCCGCTGGGCGTGCTCGCGGCCTTCATTATCATGGTGCATCAGGGTATCAACGCGAACATCATGTCGTTGGGCGGCATCGCGATTGCCATCGGCGCGATGGTGGATGCAGCCGTGGTAATGATCGAAAACGCGCACAAGCACCTGGAAACGTGGCGGCACACGCACGCGGGCGAAACGCTTACTGACGAACAGCGCTGGCAACTCATCAGCGACGCGGCGGTGGAAGTCGGCCCCGCGTTGTTTTTCAGTTTGCTCATTATCACGCTATCGTTCGTGCCGGTGTTCGCGCTCGAAGCGCAGGAGGGCCGCTTGTTCGCGCCGCTTGCCTACACAAAGAGTTATGCGATGGCGGCAGCCGCCGGGTTGTCGGTGACACTGGTGCCGGTGTTGATGGGTTATTGGATACGCGGCCGCATCCTGGATGAAAATCGCAATCCAATCAATAGGTTACCGATGTTCCTCTATCGTCCGCTGCTGGCCGGGGTGCTGCGCTTTCCGAAATTCACATTAGTTATCGCGGTGATTGTGCTGGGAGCTTCGGTCTATCCTGCGATGCGCCTGGGTGCGGAATTCATGCCGCCGCTTGATGAAGGCGATTTGCTCTACATGCCCACCGCATTGCCGGGTTTATCCGCAGGCAAGGCCGCCGAGATTCTGCAACTCACCAACCGCATGATTCGAACCATACCCGAAGTCGCGCGCGTGTTCGGCAAGATCGGGCGCGCCGACACCGCCACCGATCCGGCGCCGCTGGAGATGGTGGAGACCACCATCCAGTTCAAACCGAAAAGCGAATGGCGCGCCGGCATGACGCACGAAAAACTGGTGGAGGAACTCGACCGCGCGGTGCGCGTGCCGGGGCTATCGAACATCTGGGTGCCGCCGATCCGCAACCGCATCGACATGCTCGCCACCGGCATCAAGAGCCCGCTCGGCATCAAGGTGTCCGGCGCCGACCTTGCCACCATCGAACGCATCGCTTCCGACATCGAGCGCGCAGTGAAGGACGTGCCCGGTGTCACCTCCGCGCTCGCGGAGCGGCTCACCGGCGGGCGCTATATCGACGTCACCATCGACCGCGCGGCCGCCGCGCGTTACGGTATGAACATCGCCGAGGTGCAGGAGATCATCGCCGCCGCGGTGGGGGGTGAGAACATCGGCGAAACCATCGAGGGCTTGCAGCGCTTTCCGATCAACGTACGTTACCCGCGAGAGTTGCGCGACTCGCTGGAAGACTTGCGCGCGTTGCCAGTAGTCACCGAACGTGGCGCACAAATCACCCTGGGCGCGCTCGCCAAAATCGCCATTGTCGATGGCCCGCCGATGCTGCGCAGCGAAAACGCGCGGCTGTCGGGCTGGGTCTACGTGGACATGCGCGGGCGCGATCTGCAATCGGTGGTCACCGACGCGCAACGTGTAGTACGGGAACAGGTAAAACTCGCACCCGGCTACTCGCTCGCGTGGTCCGGGCAATTTGAATATCTGGAACGTGCCAAGAAACGTTTGACGGTAGTCGTGCCGTTCACGCTCGTGATCATTTTCGTGCTGCTCTACATCATTTTCAGAAGCGCGGGCGAGGCGCTGCTGATCATGGCGGCGGTGCCCTTCGCGCTGGTGGGCGGGCTGTGGCTGATCTGGCTGCTGGGCTACAACCTGTCGGTGGCGGTGGCGGTGGGTTTCATCGCACTCGCTGGTGTTGCCGCCGAATTCGGCGTGGTGATGCTGATCTATCTGCGGCATGCGCTGGATAAACGCATCGCCGCCGGCGAAACGTATGATGCGAAAATGGTGATGGACGCCATCACCGAAGGCGCGCTGCTCAGAGTGCGGCCCAAGGCGATGACGGTGGCGGTGATCCTCGCGGGCCTCCTGCCGATCATGCTGACCGCGGGCGCCGGATCGGAAGTCATGCAGCGCATCGCCGCGCCCATGGTGGGCGGCATGATCACCGCGCCGCTGTTGTCGATGCTGGTGATACCTGCGGCGTATCTGCTGATGCGGCGGCGCGGCTATAATCCGCCACGATAATCACAGTTGCCGCGAGGAGAAATTCATCATGCAATATCGTTTGCCGATCGTGTTGGCGGCCCTGCTTACCGTGTGCGCCGGCGCACACGCCGCCGATTACCCCAGCCGCCCGCTGCGCCTGATCGTGCCGTGGGTGGCGGGCGGCGGCACCGATATCGTCGCGCGCATCATCGCGCCGAAGATGATCGACGCGCTCGGCCAGCAGGTGGTGATCGACAACCGCCCCGGCGCCAACGGCATCATCGGCGCGGAGGTCGCGGCGAAAGCCGCGCCCGACGGGCACAACATGGTGCTGCACTCGGTGGAGCATTTCATCAACGGCAGCGTGCAGACACGGCTTAACTACGACACGCTCAAGGACATTGCCCCCGTATCGCTGATCGCCGCGCATGCGCTGGTGCTGATCGTGCAGCCTTCGTATCCCGCCGCGTCGCCAAAAGAGCTCGCCGCCATCGCCAAGGCCAAACCCGGACAACTGAGCTTCGGTTCGTGGGGCGAAGGCAGCCTTGCCCATCTGTCGGGCGAGTTGCTCAAGAGCAGCGCCGCGCTGCAAATGACGCACATCCCCTACAAGGGCGCGCCGCAAGCGGCGCTCGATGTCATCGCCGGGCGCATACCATTCATGTTCGTTACCATGCCCATCGGCGCGCCGCACGTGAAGGCGGGCAAGGTAAAAGCGCTTGCCGTCACCAGCGCCAAACGCCAGGCGCTGATACCCGAGGCGCCGACCATGATCGAATCCGGCTACGCGGGCTTTCAGGTCGACTCATGGCGCGGCATGTACGTGCCCGCGGGCACGCCGCAATACGCCGTCACGCGGCTAAACCGCGAACTCATGAAAATCATGCAAATGCCCGACGTGCGCCAACGCATCAACGCATCCGGCTTCGACCCGCTGTCGAGCACGCCGGAGGAACTGGATGCCTTCGGCAGGGCGGAATATGCAAAGTGGGCGAAGGTGGTGAAAACCGCGGGCATACGCGCGGACTGATTCAGACGTCTGCGGAAATCATCATGAACATTGAACCCGCCCCCGCGACGCCACGCCCTTACACCAACGAGGAACTGGCGCTGCTAACTCCGCGCGGCCTGCTCGATATTCTGGCGCGCAATGAGGGCTTTGTAGCACGCAACGTTCTGGATGAATGCGCGAGCCGCGGGGACGCCATGCTGGACGAGTTCGATGCGTTTCTCGTCCGCGCCATGCAAACTAAAGGCGATACCGAATCCAGCGAGCTGTGGCTGCCTCTACATGCGGCTCATACACTCGGCCTGATGGACAGCGCGCGCTCGGCGGACACCTTGCTCGCGTTCATGCAACTTGCCGCCCAGCCGGGTTGGGAGGACCTTGCGGACGCGCTTTTGCACACATGGAAATACTTTGTATACAACAAGCCGGCGTCCATCATTCCTAAATTGCGCGAGCTGGCGATGAAGCGTGATCTCGGCGAGGACTTGCGGATCGAATTGCTGGATCTTTCGCTGGTAAAAAGCCACTGGCAAGACAGTGCCGCGCTCGAAGAAACGCTGGATTGGCTGGCACGGGCCGCGTCCGACCAGAGCGAATCGTGGGCGTTTCGCAAATTCGGCATGGAGCGCCTGCTCGACTACCCGCGCGAACGTTTTCGCACGACACTCGATGACTTTGCGCGCAAGCACCTCAAGGCCAACGACTATCTGTCAAAGTCGCTGATAAGCAAGGTCTACGCCCAAATGTCGGACATTGAGCCCGATACGTTCGCGCGAGACCCGTGGGATGCGTACGACCCCGACAACGTGTTCGCCACCGGCGACACCGAGGAGGACGACGAGGAGTTAGACGAACTAACCGAGGACGATATCGAGAAGCTCGACCGCGCGCCGGATGATGAATTCGAGGCCGCGGATATTGAATACGCGAATAGCGGCAATGCACCCTTGGTGATTTCGCCGCCGCGCACAACGCCGAAAGTCGGCCGTAATGATCCCTGCCCGTGCGGCAGCGGAAAAAAATACAAGCGGTGTTGCCTGAACAAGGCAGCGTAACCAACAATGGCCGCATCCCGTGTCTTTTTCAAACCGCACGCGGCCGCGTGGATCACGGCCTCGCTCATCGCATCGTTGCACTGCGCGCCACTCGCCGCGCAAACCTATCCCGTGCGCCCGGTCAGAATCGTTGTGCCCGTCACCGCCGGAGGCGCCACCGATATTCTTACCCGCGCGCTGGCGCAGCGGCTGTCGGCCGCGTGGGGCCAGCAGGTGCTGGTGGACAACCGGCCCGGCGGCGGCAGCAATGTGGGGTTCGAGGTTGTCGCCAGATCCGCGGCGGATGGTTACACGCTGCTGATGGCGCAGCCGGCGTTCACCGTCAACGTGAGTCTTTACAAAAAACTGGGTTACGATCCGTTGCGTGATTTTTCGGCGGTGACGTTGACCGCGGCCACCGCCAACGTGCTGGTGGTGCATCCAACGGTGCCGGCGCGCTCGTTGAAGGAGTTCATCGCGCTCGCCAAAATGAGGCCGGGGCAGTTGAATTACGCCTCGTCCGGCAACGGCTCGTCGCCGCATCTTGCGGGCGAGCTGTTCAATACGATGGCAGGCGTGAAGATCGTGCACATTCCGTACAAAGGCGCGGGCGCGTCGGTCACGGATTTGCTCGGCGGGCACATCGATCTCGCGTTCCTCAGCATTTCATCCACCATCACGCAGATCAAGGCCGGCAAGCTGCGCGCGCTTGCCATCACCAGTGCAAAACGTTCCACGCTGATGCCGGAGCTGCCGACTTTTGCCGAGGCGGGCCTGCGCGGCTATGAAGTCACCGGCTGGTACGGCGTGATGGCGCCCACGGGCACGCCGCGCGAGATCATCCAACGGTTGCATGGCGACCTCACGCGCACACTGGCGCAACCCGAGTTGATTCAAACGCTGGCCGGCTTCGGCATCGAGCCGGTGGCCGCAAATACCCCCGAAGAATTCTCCGCATTCCTGCAAGCCGAAATCAGCAAGTGGGCGAAGGTGGTGAAAGTTTCCGGCGCGAAGGCCGACTAATCTTTTGCGCGCAAAATTCGCCGGGAGGACGATGGCGCCGCCTGTCGGGAACTAAATGCCGTATTTACGATCTTCTGCTATGATCATTTTGATCCGAATCAGTAACTTATTTAAGTATTTGTTTTTAAACACTTTTTAATGAAACGGCTGCACAACTTATTGTTGGTGTTATTGATGCTGGTCCTGCCTTTGCAGGGTTTGGCGGCAACGCTTGCGCCCATGTCCATGTATAAGGGCGACGATACGCAATCGATGCCGTGTCACGAGCAGCACGCGGCTGGGCATGCAACACAGCCTTCCGCTGGCATCACACAAGACGGCGGCTCCGTGCAAGACAGCGACACCGTGAATCACATGTGCTGTCATCAGGTTTTGTCGTGCACGTCGTTTGACGTGCCCAATGCGGGCGCGCGCAAATTCAGCGATGTGTCGCGCACTGTTGTTCCGCTCTACACGCTGTTCATTCCTGATTCTCCCGACCGCCCTCCGCGCGGTTGATCCTCGTTTTATCTGATTAGGCCGGCGCGCGCTTGTTGCGTGCGCCTGTAGTGTGCATGCGTACGTTCGCGTGCGCTTGAACCTGTCACGAGGATCATCATGTATCGTCATTTGCACATTGCTTTGTGGCTCACGGCGGCGATGCCCGCCGCCCATGCCGCCGACCGTGCCGCGCCGCCCGCCGCCGATGCGAACGCGCGCGTGCCCGAAACCAAATACAACTCCGCGTTCACTGGCTATCGCCCGTACCGCGAGCAGCAGCTCGCACCCTGGCGCGAGTTGAATGATGAGGTGCACAAGGCCGGCGGCCACATCGGCATCGTCGGCGGCGCCGCGGGAAAGCCTGCCGCCGCGCATCCGCCGGAGCACAAGAAATGATTTACAAACAATTGTTCGCTGCATGCGCGGTTGCGCTTGCGGCCGGTTGCGCCTCGTTCTCGCCCGATGGCGGCATGGGCGCGGTGAACGATCTCACCAAGAGCCGCATCCAGCAGGATGCAACGTGGCAGCGCAACGATCAGGATTCGCAAGCCGCGCGCAAGGCCACCAGCGAACTGCTCACGCGGCAACTCGGCCCGGACGACGCGGTGAAAGTGGCGCTGCTCAACAATCGCGGCTTGCAGGCGGCCTACGCCGATCTTGGCATCGCCGAAGCCGACGTGGTGCAGGCCGGCCGCTTGCGCAACCCCGGCTTTTCGTTCACACGGCTGCGCCGCGCGGATGAAACCGGAATCGAGCGCACGTTTTTGTTTGATGTGCTGGGGCTGGTGACCATGCCGCTGCGCACCGGGCTTGAACAACGCCGCTTCGCGCTGACGCAAGGCCGTGTCGCCGGCGAAGTTTTGCAGATTGCCGCCGACACGCGGCGCGCGTGGTACGCGGCGGTCGCGGCGCGCGAATCCGCCACCTACGCCGAGCAAGTCAAGCAAGCGGCCGAAGCCGGCGCCGAACTCGCGCGGCGCATGGCTGCCGCGGGCAACTTCAGCAAGCTCGATCATGCGCGCGAACAGGTGTTCTATGCCGAGGCCGCGGCGCAGCTTGCACGCGCGCGGCAGAATGCAATTGCGGAGCGCGAACGCTTGACGCGGCTGATGGGCTTGTGGGGCGGGGATACGCAATTTCGCATCCCCGCGCGGCTGCCCGAATTGCCCAAGGCCGCGCGCGACATCAACGATCTTGAGACTCAGGCCATCAAGAACCGGCTTGATGTGCAGGGCGCGATGCAGGAAGCGCAAAACCTTGCGTCCACGCTGGGCCTCACCCGCGCCACCGGGTTCATCAACGTGTTTGAAGTCGGCTACCAGCGCAACAGCGAGACCCACCAGCCGCGCCAGAGCGGTTATGAAATCGAGTTGCGGCTGCCGATCTTCGACTGGGGCGGCGCAAAAGTCGCGCGCGCCGAGCATACGTACATGCAAGCCGTGCATCGCGCGGCGGACACCGCCGTGCGCGCGCGCTCGGAAGTGCGCGAGGCCTACGCCGCGTACCGCACGGCATACGATCTCGCCAAACACTATCGTGACGAAATCGTGCCGCTTAGAAAACACATCTCGGAGGAAGTGCTGCTCAGATACAACGGCATGCTGATGAGCGTGTTTGAACTGCTCGCCGACGCGCGCCAGCAAGTCGCGGCCGTGTCGTCCACCATCGATGCGCAACGCGATTTCTGGCTGGCCGAAACCAATCTCAATCTCGCGCTCACCGGCAAATCGCCGGGCGCGATGACGTTATCCACGGGTGCGGCGCCGATGAGCGGCGCCGCGGCCGAACATTAATCACGCCATTCAAGGAGAACACCATGAACACTTCATTCATGCTTTCAATTATCGCAAGCGCGTTGCTGATTTCATCGGCGCAGGCGCAGCACACGCCCTATGCCGGGCAGGACAAGCGCGAGATCAAGGCGCTGTCCGCCGGCGAGGTGAAGCAGCATCTTGCGGGCGCCGGCATGGGCTACGCGCGCGCGGCCGAACTTAATAATTATCCCGGCCCCATGCACGCGCTGGAGCTCGCCGACAGACTCGAGCTGACACCGGAGCAGCGCGCCGCCGCCGAAAAGCTGATGGCCGAACACAAGGCCGAGGCGCGCGCGATCGGCGCGAAGTTCATCGAAGCCGAACGCGCGCTCGATCAACTGATCGCCAGCGGCAAGGTGAGCGAATCCGAACTCGCGCAACACGTGCGCGCGGCGGCTGCATTGCAAGGTGAATTTCGCTTGTCGCATCTGGAAACGCACCGTCGCCTGCGTCCGCTGTTGACCGAAAAACAGGTGCATCTCTATGCGAAATTACGCGGTTACACCGGCAGCCAGGCGGCTGGCGGCCAACACAAACATTAGGCGGGACATCATGAACTCAAGACGTAATTTTCTGAGCGCCGCCGGCGCGCTGCTCACCGCCGCGACGGTAAGCCGCGCCGCGCAGGGCGCGGTGCCGGAAGCGCCCATGCAGGACAAACCCGACACGCAGCCGCCGCTGATGCCGCCCGATGGCCGCCCCTACAACCCGGTGGTCACGCTAAACGGCTGGACGCTGCCGTGGCGCATGAACAACGGCTGGAAGGAGTTTCATCTCATAGCCGAGCCGGTGCGCCGCCAGATCGCGCCCGGCATGACGGCGCAACTGTGGGGCTACAACGGCCAGTCGCCCGGCCCGACCATAGAGTGCGTCGAGGGCGACAAGGTACGCATCTTCGTCACCAACAAGTTGCCGGAGCACACCACCATCCACTGGCACGGTATTTTGCTGCCCAACGGCATGGACGGCGTGGGCGGGCTCACGCAACCGCAGATCGGCGTGGGCAAAACATTCGTCTACGAATTCGAGATGAAAAAATCCGGCACCTTCATGTATCACCCGCACGCCGACGAGATGGTGCAGATGGCGATGGGCATGATGGGCATGTTTATCGTGCATCCGAAAAACCCCGCGCTGCATCGCGTTGATCGCGACTTTGTGTTTCTCATCAACGCCTTCGACATCGAGCCGGGCGCGGCGGTGCCCAGGGTCAACACCATGCTCGACCAGAATCTGTGGTGCTGGAATTCGCGCGCGTTTCCGGGCATCGCGCCGTTCGTGGTGCGTAAAAACGACCGGGTGCGCATCCGCTTCGGCAATCTCACCATGACCAATCATCCGATCCACATGCACGGTTACGATTTTGAAGTCACCTGCACCGACGGCGGCTGGGTGCCGAAATCGGCGCGCTGGCCGGAGGTCAGCATCGATGTCGCCGTGGGGCAGATGCGCGCCTTCGAGTTCGTCGCCGATGCGCCGGGCGACTGGGCGATTCATTGCCACAAATCGCATCACACCATGAACCCGATGGGCCACAAGGTGCCGACCATGATCGGCGTCGATCATCGCGGCATCGCCGAAAAAATCATCAAGCTGATCCCCGATTACATGGTGATGGGCGAGCGCGGCATGGCCGACATGGGCGAGATGGAAATGCCGCTGCCCGACAACACGCTGCCGATGATGACCGGCAACGGCCCCTTCGGCCCGCTGGAAATGGGCGGCATGTTCACCGTGGTGAAGGTGCGCGAAGGCTTGGCGCGTAACGATTACAAAGACCCCGGCTGGTTCAAGCATCCGCCAGGCACGGTGGCCTACGAATGGACGGGCGCGACACCGGTGGCACAGCGCCCGGCGGCACCCGTTGCGCCCGCCATACCCGCGGCGGGCGATCTGCGCGCACGCAAACCCGTTACACACAAACATTAATCCATACCAACGACAGGAAAACTCGTTATGAAACAAATACTTACATCAATTCTGATCTGCGGCCTGCTATCTGGCAACGCGTGGGCGCACGGCGATCCCAAGAAACCCGCCGCGAAAAAAACCGCGGTGGAGGAAAAAGTATTCGGCCGCGAAGGCGATCCGAAAAAAGTCACCCGCACCATCCCGGTGGATATGTCGGATGCGATGCGCTACGCACCGATGGAAATCACCGTGAAGCGCGGCGAGACCGTACGCTTTGTCGCCAAGAACTCCGGCAAGGTGATGCACGAAATGGTGCTCGGCACGATAACGGAACTGAAGACGCACCTCGAACTCATGCGCAAACACCCCGGCATGGAACACGACGAACCGCACATGGCGCACGTCAAACCCGGCGGCACCGCGCCGATGGTGTGGGAATTCACCAAGGCCGGTGAGTTTTATTACGGCTGCCTGATGCCGGGGCATTTCGAGGCCGGCATGGTCGGCAAGATCATTGTCAAATAAAAGGAGACCGCAATGAACGCAAGGCGTAAGGCATTAAGGCTGTTGTTGGGCGGTGTAGCCGCGTGGTTCGCCGCGCCCGCGCGCGCCGCGCAGGACATCGACGTTTATTTCAGCCCCGACTGAGGCTGCTGCGGCGCGTGGATCAAGTATCTGCGCGCCAATGGCTTCCGTGTGAAGCCGATTACGGTGAATGACACCAGCGCGCATCGCAAGCGCCTGGGCATGCCCGAAAATCTCGCCTCGTGCCACACCGCCGTGATCGAGGGCTATGTGATCGAGGGCCACGTGCCCGTGCGCGAGATCAAGCGCCTGCTCGCCGAGCGCCCGCGCGCGTTAGGGCTCGCCGTGCCCGCCATGCCGCGCGGCTCGCCCGGCATGGAAGCCGATGTAAATGACCCCTACTATGTACTCCTGGTGCAGGGGGATGGGCGTTATAGCGCATATGCCCGCTATAGCAGCAATAGTCATACTGGACGTTAACAACTACTCAAAGGAACAAACATGAAAATAATCACACTTGCGGCCTTGCTCGCGATCGCATTCACCGCGCCAGCCCACGCACAGCAGCCAGCCGCCGACCACACCGGGCATCATGTCGCGCAAGGCAACGCGGCGCTCGCCGACGGCGAAGTGCGCCGCATCGACAAGGATGCAAAAAAAATCACCCTGCGCCATGGCCCGATCAAGAATCTCGACATGCCGCCGATGACCATGGTGTTTCAGGTGAAGGACGCCGCCCTTCTGGATAAGGTGAACACCGGCGACAAGGTGAAGTTCCAGGCGGAGAAAGTCACCGGCGGATTCGCCGTGACTCACATCGAGGCCGCGAAGTAACTGCGACGCACGCCGTTAGCTGGCGTTACAACATTTTTTGAATACGCGGGGCTAGCCGGGGTGGAAACACGCACAACCAGGGCGCGAACAGCCCGGCCGCCAGGATTAAAACCGGAACGTCGCTCCAATCGACCAGGTACGGTCGATTTCCGGATTGTTGATGCCGAGCTTGTAGCCCGCATCAAAATCGATGTCCTTGTTGGGCGAATAGATCAGGCCAAACAGGAAATACGCCGGCGACTTGTTCGACGTGCGGTCGGCATTGGTGGCGGAGCCGATGTCGGCAAATAGCCGCGCGTTCTCGTGCACCTTGAACAGCGCCGCTGCGGAGAACCGCACCAGATCAGAGCGCAGCGCCTGCCTGTCGACGGCGAGTTTGTAGTTGTTGCGCATGTAGGCGACGTTTGCGAGTAACGTCACCGGGTCGGCGTCGTAGGTCATGATCAACGTGGCCGCGCCCGAGGTGCGCCCGGTGCCCAGCCCCTTGTTTTCGTCACCGGTGGCGAACGTGATTTGCGGCTTGATCGCAAAACTCAGATTTTTTTCGTCGTAGAAACGCCATTTGACGCCCAACCCCGTGTCACCCTGCCCGCTCACGCGCGTGCGACCGGTCGCGGGATCGTCCACCGTTATGCGCGCATACGATGTGCCGATGTAAACATCGAGTGGATCGCTGATGCCATAGGTGTAGGTAAAGCCCGGCACGCCGGACTTGGTGGTTACACCTGCGTCGCGGTCGCGCAGCCGGTCATAGGAAAACTCCACCTGATGCGTGGTCTTGTTCGGACGCTGCGTGCCGGTGTCGTCGGTGATCAGCGGAAGTATTGCGGCGGCGGGCAAGGACGCCAATGCCAACATCCCTGTTGAAATTAATTTTGCGAAACTTTTCATGGTGTTCTCCCTTGGGTCGGGCGGCAAACGCCGCGTGCACATGCAGCACAATAATAGGTTTTAAATTCAATAAGTTACAACACAAACGCACGAAAACACATTAACACGCGCCCATTGTTGGCAAAAACAGCACATGACTCGCCGCCCAAGACGATGGGTAGCAATATACACTCCAGCGGCATTCAACTCATTGCCATACTCAAGGAACCCGCCATGCCGCGCACCAAACTCATCACCTCAAAAGCCGATCTTGCTCCTGAACACCACGCCGCCGCCGACGCCGTACTGAAAATCTTCGGCCATATACGCGGGCCATTCAGCGTGCTGTTGCACAGCCCCGCGCTCGCCGCGCGGCTCGCGCCCATGGTGGGCTTTGTGCGCGACGACACCATTGTCGCGCCGAACCTGCGCTATGTCGCGATCCTCGCCGCCGCGCGCGAGTGCGACGCGCCCTACGTGTGGGCGGCGCAGGTGGCGCAGGCGCAAAAGCACAACGTCCGCAAGGATTTGATCGATCACATCCGCGCCAAGGGTGATCCGGCGAAACTGCCGCCGGAAGAACGTGACGTGATGAACTACGCGCTGCAACTCACGCGCACGCACAAGGCCGACAAGGCGCTCTTCGACACGCTGGTTGCGCACCATGGCGTGCAATGGCTGGTTGAACTCACCGCCACGTTCAACTTCTTTGTGTTCGTATCGGGTATCGCCAATGCGTTCGAGGTTGACGTGCCCGTCGATGGCGATGCGATGAAGTAGCGCGTGTGTAGCAGGGGCAGCTAACCCGCCGCCGGCTTCGGGCGCATGCGCTGCCACAGGCACACCGCCCCCAGCACCAGCGCGCCCGCCACCACGCCGGTTATGCCATCGGCCAGCAGACTGACCATCCATCCGCCTGCTCCGCCCATCGCCGCCGCCCAGCGCTCAACCATATGATGCAGCGGGGCGATGCCATGCAGCAGGATGCCGCCGCCCACCAGGAACATCGCGGCGGTGCCCGCCACCGACAGAAACTTCATCAACCACGGCGCAAACCACAGGATGCCGCGCCCCAGCGCCTGCGCGGCGCCAGATTTTTTTTGCAGATGTAGACCGGCATCGTCGAGCTTGACGATGCCGGCGACCAGGCCGTACACGCCAACCGTCATCAGAATCGCGATACCCGCCAGCACCGCCGCTTGCTTGCCGAAGCTCGCTGCGGCCACCGTGCCCAGCGAAATCACGATGATTTCCGCCGACAATATGAAATCCGTGCGTATGGCGCCGCTGATTTTTTCTTTTTCGAGGGCCACCATGTCGATTTCCGGATTGGCGATGGCCTCCACCAGCTCGCGGTGATGCTGTTCGTCCTCTTTCGGGGAATGCAGCAGTTTGTGCGCGATCTTCTCGAACCCTTCGTAACAAAGGAAAGCGCCGCCCACCATCAGCAGCGGTATCACCGCCCACGGCGCGACCGCGCTGATCGCCAGCGCGGCCGGCACGAGAATCACCTTGTTCCTCATCGACCCCTTCGCCACCGCCCACACCACCGGCAGTTCGCGGTCGGCGCTGACTCCAGCGACCTGCTGCGCGTTGAGCGCAAGGTCGTCACCCAGCACGCCGGCGGTCTTCTTGGTCGCCACCTTGGTCATCGCCGCCACGTCGTCGAGAATCGTCGCGATATCGTCAAGCAATGCAAAAAAACTGCCGCCGGCCATGGTTGTTTCGTCCTGGTGAAATTAAGAGTTACGGGATGGCAATGTAGCGTCCGCGCCGCGCGTGGTCAATCATCAGATGCGTACTCCGGCGCAGGCGCGGCATCGCGTGCTCAACGAGATCGAATCCAATGCGCGCAGTTCGCGCCCAGCACTTACTACGGCGACACGTGAAGCATGCATCGAAACTGATGTATCGCGGACCCGCACGCCGTCGCGCACGACGGCTCCGCGGCAAGAGTAAAACGCGATAGGGAGGTTTGTCCGTGGGTGCAGCGCCCCCTCAACATTCGCGGGTGATAGACCACTGATGTTGGGCTTACCGGCCCAACCTAGTACATAGATTTATTAATTACGGAACATAATGCCTATGCAACTTCCGGTCAGCATCCTGACGACTGAACGTCCACTCGATGCCACGCCGCTCTGCATTGCGGTTGCGCTGCCATGCGTCGACCTCGGCAACGATGGCATCACGGT
>CAMDLH010000147.1 GCA_945901405.1 Bordetella parapertussis
CCTTGATGCCCGCGACCGGCTCCAAGGGCTGCTCGTAGCTCCAGGCCACGTTGTCTGCACACGCGTCGCCCACACGGAGCGACCAGTAGGAGGCGACTCCCTTGTACGGTCAGCGGCTGGAATGCGTCGTGCGCTGCAGGAGGTCCATCCGCATCTCGTCCCGCGCGAAGTAGTAGACCGGCGCATGCCCGTCCTCGAGCATGATCATGGCGCGGGCTGCGTCGACGATCACCGTGCCCGCGAATACAACGCGTATGTGCCCCGCGGCCGGCTGAAACGACAAGGGAAAACCTGGCTGGCGGTCAAATCCGGGTGCGGGGCGGGTGTCGCTTGATGTCATTTGAGAGCACCTCGTAAGGAATCTTAAAGGGCAATTTCCACCGGCCCCCAATCTAGCCCGCGACGGGCGCATAGTCAACCGCGCCAATTTGGTTTGGATCATGCCACGCCGGCCGAGGCGCAGGCGTGACTGCATTGGCAGTCCCGGTAGGGCGGGAGGAGCATAGCGTATCCCGCCCTGCATTTTGGGTTCGCGCCGATCAGACCAATGCACGAAATTCCGTCCGTGGATTTTCAGGGTCACCCTGCCGAGCCAGGTGAATTGCGTAGATAGGGTAGTGGAAAACATACAGCACCTTGTCGCGCGTGGATGCGGGCGCGGCTCCGTAATAGAAATAGCGCAAGTTTGCCATCGGACTCTTAAGTCCAACTTCCTCGCCGTAGAGCCACGACAGAGCATAGAACGCGATACCGATGCCTGCCGCGATGAACGCGTTGCGCGATCGCGACTTCACGGTGAGTCTTAATTCCCCTCAAACACCGGCTTCTGCTTGTTCGCAAACGCGTGATACGCGCGGTGAAAATCCTGCGTCTGCATGCAGATGGCCTGCGCTTCGGCTTCGGCTTCGATGGCTTCATCCAGCCCCATGTTCCATTCCTGATGCAAGAGTTTTTTCGTCATGCCGTGTGCGAAAGTGGGGCCGTCGGCTAACGAGCGCGCCATGTCATTTGCCGCGGCGAGCACTTTTTCCGGTTCGTGTATCGCGTTGTAAAAACCAAAACGCTCGGCCTCGTCGCCGCCCATCGAGCGGCCGGTGTAGAGCAGATCCGCAGCGCGGCCCTGGCCGATGATGCGCGGCAGCAGCGTGCACGCGCCCATGTCCGCGCCCGCAAGGCCCACGCGCACGAAGAGAAACGCCACCTTGCTGCGCGCGGTGCCGTAGCGGATGTCCGAGCCGCAAGCGATCATCGCGCCGGCGCCGGCGCAGATGCCGTCGATGGCGGCGACGATGGGCTGCGGACACGCGCGCATGGCTTTCACCATGTCGCCGGTCATGCGGGTGAATTCGAGCAGCCCCGGCATTTTCATCCCGGTGAGCGGGCCGATGATTTCATGCACGTCGCCGCCCGAACAGAAATTGCCGCCCGCGCCCGTGACCACCACGGTCTTCACGTCGTCGACGTAATTCAACGCACGAAACGTATCGCGCAACTCCGCGTACGATTCAAACGTGAGCGGATTTTTGCGCTCCGGGCGATTCAGGGTGATGGTGGCGACTTTGCCTTGCACTTCCCATTGGAAATGTTGTGGTTTGAAATCGGCTGCTTTGGTCATTTCGGATTCTCATGAAAAATTAAATAAAAACAAATGCTTGGACACAGATTAACGCAGATTTTCGCGGATAAGCATTGGTAGGAAATCTGCGTTCATCTGCGTAAATCTGTGTCAAAAAGGTTTTGCACTGCTCAATCCTGCATCGTCAGCCCGCCGCTCACGCTAAGTACTTGCCCGGTGAGATACGACGCTCTGTCGCTGGCGAAAAACAAAATCGCATCGGCCACATCCGACGGCTGCGCGAAGCGCCGGAACGGTATCGCGCGCATCAGCGCCTCGCGTTGTTTGTCGGGTATCGACGCCAGCAAAGGTGTGTCGGTGGGGCCGGGGCACACGCAATTCACGTTGAGTTTGTAGCGCGCGGTTTCGCGCGCGAGCGATTTGGTGAACGCAATCACAGCACCCTTGGCACCGGAGTAGACGGCTTCGCCGCCGCTGCCCGCGCGCCCTGCGTCGCTCGAAACGTTGACGATCTTGCCCGAGGCGCGCGCGATCATCTTCGGCAGGAACGCATGCGTGACGCGCAGCATGCCTGTGTAGTTCAGATCGATCAGCTTCTGCCACAGTTCGGGCGTGGTGTTGACGAAGGCATCGACCTTGCTCCAGCCCGCGACATTGACCAGTACGTCAGCCTCGCCCGCGGCATCGCGAAAGCGCGTCACCGCGGCCTCGTCGGTAATGTCGAGCGGCACGAAGGTTGCATCGTGTCCGGCGGCCTTGAGTTGCGCGGCGGCCTGTTCACCGCCAGCAATATTGATGTCGCCGAGCACGACCGCAGCGCCTGCGGCGGCGAGCGCCTGCGCGGTGGCAAGCCCGATGCCGGAGGCGGCGCCGGTGACTGCCGCGATTTTTCCATTGAGTTTCATTGAGGTTTCGATTTCAGTTTGTGGATGGCGAGTGCGCATTTTACTCCAGCGCTTTTTACTGGATGTGATAACTTCAAGCGATGATGAGCAGCGACAATCCATTTCTCGAATGGCCTTTCTTTGACGATGCGCACCAGCGTCTCGCCGGCGAGCTTGAGGCTTGGGTGGCTTCAAATCACCAAGCGCTTGAAGCCAGTGGCGTCGAAGAAAAACAGGCGGTGCGCGACATCGCGCGCCTGCTGGGCGAGGGCGGCTGGCTGCGTTATCTGCTGCCCGCATCTCTTGGCGGCCCGCGCGATAAAGTCGATGTGCGCAGCCTGTGCATCGCGCGCGACGTGCTAGCGCGCTGTTCGGGGTTGGCCGATTGCACGTTTGCGATGCAAGGCCTGGGCGGCGTGCCCATCGTGTTGTTTGGCACAGCGGCGCAGCAAGCGGACTACTTGCCGCGCATCGCCGATGGCTCGTGTATCACCGGGTTTTGTTTGTCCGAATCCGAGGCGGGTTCCGACGTCTCTGCGTTGCAAACCATCGCTCAGCGCGATGGAGACGCATACATTCTGAATGGCCGCAAGACATGGATCTCCAACGCCGGTGTCGCGCACGCCTACGTCGTGTTCGCGCGCACGGGTGAAGCGCTGGGCGCCAAGGGCTTGTCGGCGTTCGTGGTCGATGCCAACACGCCGGGGCTTGAGTGCGCGAATCCGATTGAAGTCATCGTGCCGCACGTGATCGGCGACGTGGCGTTCAACAACTGCCGCGTGTCCGCGAGCCAAGTGCTCGGCAATCCCGGCGAGGGCTTCAAGGTGGCGATGGCCACACTCGATGTGATGCGCTCCACCGTGGGCGCGGCGGCGCTCGGTTTCGCGCGCCGCGCGCTGTCGGAGGCACGCGCGCACGTTCGCGCACGCAAAGTTTTTGGTCAGGCGCTGGCGCAGTTCCAGGCAACGCAAATGCGCATCGCCGACATGGCACTCGATGTCGATACCGCCGCGCTGCTGGTGTATCGCGCGGCATGGACTAAAGACACGTTGCGCGACCGCGTAACACTCGAAGCCTCGATGGCCAAGCTGCACGCCACCGAAGCCGCGCAGCGTGTGATCGACTCCGCGGTGCAACTATTCGGTGGCCTCGGTGTGACGGTGGGCAGCACGGTGGAGCGGCTCTATCGCGAGATACGCCCGCTACGCATCTACGAAGGCACCAGCGAAATCCAGAAACTCATCATTGCGGGGCAGGTGTTGGGGAAATAGCCGCGTGCATCAATCCGCGGACTGGTTGAATCTGCACAAGTAGACCGCTTTTATTGGCGCCAGGAATCGGATCGAACTGTTGCCCAATTACCCGCCACGCTGTCCCACGGCATTTCAGCAACCGCATTACGCGCGCTGATGCGGCCGAAAGCCAGGCACTCGCCGATGTTGCCGGTGCCCTGGTAGAGGTGGCTGTAAATTGAGCCCAATTCGCCGGCGCTGTAGAGCCGCGGTATCGGTGTGTCGTCCGGCCGCACGATCTGCCCGCGCTCGTTGCGCCGCGGTCCGCCTTGCGTGTTAAGCATCGAGGGTGAAAGCTCGATCGCATAATAGGGCGGCTTGCCGATCGGGATGAGCATTCTGCGCCGGCCGAAATCGTGATCCACGCCGCTTTCACAGGCGTGATTCCAGCGCTGTATGCTTTTCTCCAGCGTGCCGCTGTCCAGTCCGATTACCTCCGCCAGGGCGGCCAGGGTGTCAGCGCGTTTGATCCAGCCGCGCTTGAGCTCGGCGCTGTTGTCTTCACTCCATTCATAGCGCTCGATGATGCGCGCCCAGCCGCTGACGGGCTTCTTGTCGTAGAGCGGGCCGCTCGTGAACAGCGCATGATCGAACACCATGAACATCGGGCAGGGCACCGGCATGTGGCGCCATTGTCCGCTGGTTTTGATCTTGCCGTGCTTGGGCTTTAACTTCTCGTCGACGAACCGGTTTGCGTCAGGGCCAATGATGATCATGCCGCCGCGCATCTCGTGGGAATAATGCAGCGGCGTCATGGAGAAGGTCGCCTTGTACTCCGGCACCTTCAGGGCCATGGACGGCCCCGCGTAGTTGTTCATGTGCCACAGGTCCGCACCGGACTGTTGCGCCATCCTGATGCCGTCGCCGTCGTTATGCGGCGTTCCCGATGTGTAGCAATAGGGCAGGTCTGGCAGGTAGTTGCGGATCATTTCCTGGTTGTTCTCAAAGCCTCCGCAGGTCAGCACAACCGCCTTTCTCGCCTTGACATGGATGGGCCTCCCGCGCTGCTCGGCCTGGATGCCGAGTATCTCGCCGGTGATGCCGTGCTGGATCAGCTTGCGGCCCGGCGTCTCGTAGAGAATCTCGATCGGCCGCTGTTTCACCGCTGATTCGAAGAACTTCCATGTGTTTGAGTATCCGAGGATGTCGCCGTTGTGGAACTTGTGAGTGCAATCCGCGCCCGGAAACTCAATGCCCTCCGGCTGATGCTGGTGTTCCTGCGGATCGCCCCCGATGCCAGCGACCCAATCGTTATTTCCGCGGATTTCCTCGGCCCAGGCGCGCACCATTTTTTGCGGCACGGCATAGTGTCCGCACAGCGCGCTGAGGTAGGTGATGGCCTTGTCGACGTCGTAGATTTGCAGATAGCCTTGGCCGGCCACGCGTGTGTTGCCGCCTTCCTCTCCTTCCGGCGCCTTTTCCAGCATCAGGACGCGCGTGCCCAGATCGTGCGCCGTGATCGCAGCGGCGGCGCCGGCGCCGCCGAATCCAACCACGATGACGTCCGCTTCCTTATCCCATTTTTCCGGCAGCCACGGCTCTTGCACGATTGTATGCATCCTGTGTTGAAGTAAGTGAAACTATTGATCTTTTCATATTTCGTGACAAACCAAATTCGTTCGCCCTGAGCTTGTCGAAGGGTGTGGTTACGCGAGAGGGCTTCGACAGGCTCAGCCCGAACGGTGTAATGTAATTGGGAAAGAGCAATAAACGCTCGTCATCGCTGCACTTTGTCGGTAAAGCGGCAGCATTCCGGCTCCGAATTCGGTCAAGTCTCCCACGTCACATATACTTGCCGCCACCGCAAAGAATGCGGTCGCCAGTCACGTACGATGACTGTTCCGAGGCGAGAAAGACCGCCACGTTTGCTACCTCCTGCGGCTTGCCGGCGCGCTTTAGTGGTATCGCTGCAAGCTCCTCCGCGGTGGGGCCGGTGTGTCCGCCATACCATTCCGGGTTCGCGCGCACGTTCTCTATCGTCATCAGCGCGATGAGATTGGCGCGCACGTTGTACGGCCCCAACTCCAGCGCGAGCGCCTTGATGAGACCGAAGAGACCATGTTTGGATGCGATCACGTGAGCGCGCTGCGACTGCGAGGTGACCGAGGCCTGGCCGCCAAGCGCGATGATGCTGCCCGTCTTACGCTTCATCATCGAGGGCGCCACGGCCTTGGCGAGATAAAAGAGCGAGTTGAGGTTGACCGCAATCGTCTTGTCCCACTCCTCGTAGCTGATTTGCCAGAAGTCCTGGTGGGCGCGCCGGCCGGCGCAGCTCATGAGCACGTCGATCTGGCCGAAGCGGTCGAGTCCCTGCTGCACCAGGCGCTCGACCTGCGCGTGATCGCTGACGTCGGCCATGAGCGGCAGCACTTTCGCGCCGAGGCTTTCGCACTCTTTCACCACATCGTTCAGCGCGTCCTGCTTTTCGCGTGCGACGAGGATCAGGTCCGCGCCTTCCAGGGCGAACGCGATCGAGATGGCTTTGCCGTTGTTGCGCCCCGCGCCGGCGACGAGCGCCGTCTTGCCTGTCAGTTGTCCCATGAGGTTTCCTTGAGTGATTTAATTAGACTGGAGTCGAGTTGTCATTGTGCACGGATATTCCGCTCGCGTATGATTTTCGCCCAACGCGCGGATTCGATGCGGATGAATTGTGCAAAGCGATCAAGTGTCATTGCCTCGTGCTCCGCGCCTTCGCTGGACAAGCGCTCCTGAAACTCCAGTTGCGTGGCTATGCGCCCGATATCGGTATGAATGCGTGTGACTAAATCCCTGGGCAGCGTGGACGGGCCGAAAAAGCCATACCAGCTGGTCATTTCGTAACCGGGCACGCCGGATTCCGCAAGCGTCGGGAGTTCAGGCCAGCCCTGTGACCGCTTCGCCGTCGATATGCCCAGTGCGCGCACTCGACCAGCCTTGGCCGGGCCCTGCGTGGCGGGCAACGAACCAAACGCGACATCAATGTCGCCGCTCATCAGCGCGAGCACGCTCGGGCCCGCACCCTTGAACGGAATATGGGTCAAGCGTGCGCCAGAGAGCGACATGAAGAGCTCGGCGGCGAGGTGCGAAGGTACGCCGTTGCCGCCCGAACCGACGTTGAGTTTGCCTGGCTGGGTCTTTGCCAGCGCGATCAGTTCTCTCGCGGATTTGGCCGGAACCGACGGGTGGGTTACCAGCAGCAAGGCCGTGTGCACGAGAAACGCCACTGGCGCAAGATCGGCGAGCGGGTCGTAATTGAGTTTCAAGACGTGCGGATTGATCACGATCTGTCCCGCAGTGACGAACATCAGAGTATGACCATCCGGCGGCGATTTTACCGTTAGCTCCACCGCGATCGAGCCCGATGCGCCCGAACGATGCTCTATGATCACGGGTTGTTTCCAGATTTCGTTCAGTCGTTGCGCAACCATGCGCGCAAAAAAATCGGTCGCGCCACCTGGCGGCTGGCCGGAGAGGATGCGCACCGGCTTGGACGGGTAGCCCTGAGCAAGCGTGGCGCTCGCGTGCGTTAGAAGCGCGCACGCGGGAAGTGCCCTTACGATCGCCCGAATCAAACAAACGGCGCAATTCAACCTTGCTACATTGATCGGCTGCATCTGGCCCCCTTTTCGGTATTGTGCATCACGATTCGTGGCGAGACCAATCCAAGTGCGGATTTGCGACGGCAATTCGCCGGGTCGAGTCCGCATTCTTCCTTGGAGTGCAATTTTCAGTGTTGGTGCAAATGCAGGCCACACAGAGGGTGCGATTCAAACTGATGTCTAAGCCACGAAATGTATGGACCGGCGGACAGTCCCTTCCCCCTGAAAGGGAAGGTGTTTCTCTGTTTGCATAAAATCCCTTTCTGGGACATCACTTTGAATCGCACCCCCACACAGATGCGCGTCACCGATATGGCGCTCAGAAACCGCGCAGCGTCTCATCGGCGGTTAACAGATTGAAGCTGTTTCTGTTTGAGGTATATATATAGAGGGCGGCTGTTGTTAATGGTTGTCCAACGCCTGCTCGTCCGCGCCGTTAGTCCTAACGCGCCTGCGCTTGCGGGCAGGTGTCGGACAATTCTTATAAAATGCAGAAGCTGGTGAAATCAGAATGCCAACGCTCGACGCGCGCACGCAACCCATGCACTTATGGTGCTGAAAGAATTCACCGCGTGAGCGTATGGTAGATTCCCAGTCTAGCTGGAGAGATACGCTTATTTAACAAGGGGCCAGAGCAGAACCAGCTTCAATGGTCTGAAATGGCTCTGAATTTGCTAGAACGCGCCACTGATCGGAAGGCAGTGCTCGCGGCCTTTAGCGGCCATATCGAGCCAAATTCCTGGTCTGGATCATTGGCTGACGTTCTGACTCCGTACCTTCAGCCGATTCGCGAAATGTTGAAGCATCCCGATCCCGCGGTTTATGATTGGGCCAGAGGCCGCGAGCGACGGTTGCTAGACCGAATCGAGGAGGGGCGCAAGCGAGATCGGCAGACAGATTCTAGCTTTGAGTAGCTCGCAAAGTTTCTGCTTGCGCGCGACCGCACCAAAAATTTTGTACCGTGCGGCACACGCGTCCGCGCACGGTTGACTGATTCAATTGTGCTGCTTCCCGGTCCAGCCGGCAGCTTTTTCGCAACTCGAATTCACGTTAAGGAATCCCCATGAAAGTTTACGATGCAATGGCAAACGCCTTTATCAAGGAAGGCACTACAACGCTGTTCGGCTTGCTTGGCGACGGGCAGATGACATGGTGGTCCGCCATGTCGAAGTATCCGCAACTCAAGATCGTCGATGTGCGCGACGAGGGCTGTGCGGTCACCATGGCGGAAGGCTGGGCGCAGGCCACGGGCAAGGTGGGTGTCGCCAGTTCCACGCAGGGGCCGGGACTGGCGCGCATGACCACCTCGCTGCTCGTTGCCGCACGCTCGCGCACGCCGCTGGTGGTTTACACCAGCAAGACGCCGGCGAATAACGAGGCGTTGGTGCAGCACCTGGATCAAGGCAAACTGGTTGAAGCCGCTGAATGCGGTTACATCGAGGTGCAGACGCCTTCCTATGCCGAAGATGCCGTGCGCGATGCGTTTTACCGTGCGCGGCGCGAGTCGCGCCCCATCGTGTTGTGCGCGCCCATCGACATGCAAAACAAGGAGTGCGACGCGGACGGTGACGATTACCGGCCATCGGGCGAAATGTTTGCCGGGCAGCAGGCGATACGCCCGGCGCTCGCGCGCGTGCGCGAGGCGGCCGATATTATCGGCAAGAGCAAAAAGCCCGTTATCGTGCTGGGCCGGGGTGCCATGACGCCCGAGGCGATGGCGGCGGCCAAGCAGCTTGCGCTGCGTGTCGGCGCCTTGATCGCAACTACGCTGGTGGCCAAGGGCACGCTCGCTGATTTTGAGTACTACGCCGGCGTTTCGGGCCTCTTCGCCGCACGCGAGGTGATACAGCTTCTCGGAGAGGCCGATTGTGCGATTGCCGTGGGCGCGCGGCTTTCCACGCACACCCTTTCCGGCGGCACCATCTACCCCAACGCACGCTTTGTGCATATCGACATCGAGCCGCACAAGATGATGGGCACCGGCCAGGGCGCGCATTGCTACGTGCAGGGTGATGCCGCCGCCTCCATGCAGGAGTTGCTGGATGTTCTGGGCAAAGAGAGAGCCAGCCGCGGTTATCACACGGCCGAGGTGCGCCGGGCACTTGCGAATGCCGGACGCGATCCGGCGGAGTTCGAGATCGAGCCCGGTACGGTGGACCCGCGCGAGGCCATTTCGTTGCTCGATGAAAAGCTGCCGCCGGAAATCAACCTCGTGTCGTCTGGCAACGCGCATGCGTGCTCGTTCCGCGTGATGCTGATGAAACGGCGGCGCGGCTTACAGATTTTCTGCACGGCATTCGGCTGCATCGGGCAGGCGCTGTCAACGGCCGTGGGCGCGGCCTTGGGCGCGCCCGGCCCCATGGTATGCGTGGAGGGCGACGGCAGCGCGCTGCAGAACATACAGGAGCTCGATACCGTGGCGCGCTTGGGCCTCAAGTTCCTCTATGTGGTGGTGAACGACGAGGCCTACGGCGCGGAGTTTCACAAGCTGCGCGCGCATGAGCGGGACCCTCAATTGTCATTCGTACGGTCCCCGGATTTCGCTGGCCTCGGCCGCAACTTTGGCTGCGAGGGCCGCACCGCGCGCACGCTCGATGAATTCGGCAGTGCGATAGACGCGTTCTTGAAGGGCAACGGGCCGATGGTGATCGACCTGCGTATCTCACGCAACGTCATCAGCATCCCCTACCGGCGGTTGCATTTTGGGTTGGATGTGTAGGCGCGTATGTCTCGTCACCACCTTCGTCATTCCGGCGCAGGCCGGAATCCAGGTCGTAACCAACGCGCAGCGCAAACTTGCAGTGCTATGCACTGCGGGTTTACGTACTGGATTCCAGCCTGCGCCGGAATGACGGTGGTGGTTTTTCATCTGTGTTTATCTGTGTTCATCCGTGGCGGAAATGCTTTTGATTTTGCAAAATGAAAAAACCCCTCGAAGTTCTCCAATCGTATCCACCGCACGACTACACACTTAACGGTGCACTGGCGAGCCGCATGCAGCGCGACCCCGCGCGTATGCTGATAAATTATGATTCAAAAACAATAACTTACGAAGCATTCGCCAAGGCGGTGGCGCGCACGGCACAGTTGTTCGTTGCGCGCGGCATTAAGAAAGGCGAGCGTGTCGCGGTGATGGCGCGCAACTGCGATGGCCACGTGTTGTCGCTGTTCGCGCTGGCGCGCATCGGCGCGATCATGGTGCCGGTGAATCCCGAGTTTGGCGTCGCGGAGGCGAAGTATGTGTTGCATCACGCCGAGGTGAGCGCGGTGCTTGCCGCGCGCGACACGCTGGCGGTGGCGCGCGCGGCGGCGATGGGGCTAAAGACCAATCCCTGGTTCGCGCTGTTCGATGCGAGTGTGGATCAGGCGTCGTTGTTGAGCGAGCTCGCGGCAAATGCACCTGACGAAAAATTGCCCGACAACATCAGCGCCGACGACACGGTGTTGATCGTCTACACCTCCGGCACCACTGGTTTTCCCAAGGGCGCGATGCATAGCCAGCGCAGCTTTGTCACCGGCGGCGAGGCGTTTGTGCAGCGGGTGTATTTGCAAAACGACGACCGCGTGATGGTGGTGCTGCCGATGTTTCACATCAACGCGAATTTCTATTCAGTGGCAGGCACGCTGGCGGCGGGGGCATCGCTGGTGATCGTGCCCAAGTTTTCGGCTTCAACGTTTTGGCAGACCGCCGCGGATTCGGGGGCGACGGAGGTCAACATCATCGAGGCGATGGGTACGATATTGCAGAACCGCCCGCGCAGCGAGTATCGCAAGGATCACAAGATTCGCGCGGTATACGGCGTGCGCGGCAGTTACGCCGATACGTTCCGCAACGAGTTTGGCATTCCGGTGTTGATCGGCGGCTATGGCATGACGGAGATTCCCGGTGTCACGTGCAACCCGGTCGAAGGCGTGCAGAAGTGGCACACCATGGGGCCGGTGGGCCGGCATCCCGATCCCGCTCGCCCATGGGCGCAATGCCGCGTGGTGGATGACGCGGGCAACGATGTCGCCGACAACGTTGAAGGCGAGATGTGGGTGAAAACGCCGATTGTGATGCAAGGCTACTTTCGCGACGCGAAGCAGACGGCAGAAGCATTTCACGACGGCTGGTTCAAGACCGGCGATATGGTGAAGCGCGATGCCGATGGCTACTACAGCTTTGTCACGCGCAAGGGCGACATCATTCGCCGCCGCGGAGAGAACATCGCCGGCGCGGAACTCGACCGCGTGATCGGCGCGCATCCGGCGGTGCATGAGGCGGCTGCGGTGGCCGTGCCTGCCGAGCTTGGTGAAGACGACATACTCGTCGCGGTGGTGTTGAAGCCTAACCAGAATGCCACCGCGCAGGACATCGCGCAATGGTGCCGCGAACGCCTCGCACCGCAGAAAGTGCCGCGCTACGTGTTGTTCACCGATGAACTGCCGCATACGCCGACCGCCAAGGTACAGAAAGCCGTGCTAAAGTCCGACACCACGCTTAAAATGCGTGCCGTCGATTTGAATCCCGTCTAAGGTTTTTACGATTTAACCAGGAGGAGTTGTGCCATGAATAACGGTCTACTTAATTTACGCGGCGTGACGCTCGCAGGCTTGATGGCCGTGATGTTTCATGCGCCGGTAACAGGTGCGCAGCAACCCGCGGATGCGCCCGCGGCCAAACCCGCCGAAGCTTCCAAGCCGATTCCCAGCATCCAGCCGCTGCCGACGCTGGTGCCGGGGCGCGGTGACATTCCGAGCGCCGAAATCGGCAAGCGGCTCGCCAACGTGGCGCCGCCGCCGATGGGCGTATCGGAAGACAAGCTGCCGAAGCTGACCGTGCCCAAGGGTTATCGGGTTGAGGTGATTGCTCACGGCATCGGCAACGCGCGCACGCTGCGCATCGGTGACAAGGGCACGATTTTTGTATCGACCCGCCTGCTCGACAAGGTTTACGCGATCACCACCGACAAGAGCGGCAAGCGCGAAACCAAGGTGATTGCATCGGGCATGGATCGGCCGAACGGTTTGGCGTTCCACAAGGGTTCGCTCTACGTCGCGGAAGGCACCAAGATTTCGCGCTTCGACAACATCGAAGACAACCTCGACAATCCGCCCAAGCCCGTGGTGATCTACGAAGATCTGCCGAACCATGCCTCGCACGGCTGGCGCTATATCGGCATCGGGCCGGATAACAAGCTCTACATCAACGTTGGCGCGCCGTGCAATATCTGCGAGCCGCCGCCCGGTTACGCGCAGATTCGCCGCATGAATCTCGACGGCAGCGGCGCTGAAGTGTACGCGGTGGGCGTGCGCAACTCGGTGGGCTTCGACTGGAATCCGGTGACGAAAGAACTTTATTTCACCGAGCATGGCCGTGACTGGCTGTCGGAAGACCTGCCCGAGGATGAACTGAATCGCGTGACCAAGGCCGGCCAGCATTTTGGCTTTCCGTATTGCCATAACGGCACCTTCACCGACCGTGAAATGGGCTGGGGCAAGACATGCAAGGATTACGTCAACCCCGCCGCGCTGCTGGGCGCGCACTCGTCGCCGCTGGGCATGCGCTTTTACACCGGCAACATGTTTCCCGGCTACAAGAACGCGATTTTCGTCGCGCGTCATGGCTCATGGAACAAGACCGTCAAAACCGGCGCCGACATCATCGTGGTGCGTCTGAACCCGAATGGCACGGTGAAATCACAGGAAGTGTTCATGACCGGCTTCATGGTGGATAACAGTTACCTCGGCCGCCCGGTCGACGTGGCGGTGATGAAGGACGGTTCGATGCTGGTGTCGGATGACCACGCAGGGGCGATTTATCGCGTGAGCTACGGTGCCGCAAAAGTTGCGAATCGGTAGATCAAACGAACGTTCTACACCACCTCGTCATTCCCGCCTTCGCGGGAATGACGGGAGATGGTTTTGTGCGGTTTTCCGGCACTGTCCAATTTCCATCGAAAATACACAAATCCCGAAACCTTAGATGATTCAACGAAGTAGTATTTTCTCGCATGCTTGCGTGTTGGCTGCCGCGTTACTTATGTTCGCCAGTGTCGCTAACAGCCAAACCGTGCAAGAGCGCCTCGCCACCTGCCTCGCCTGTCACGGCGAGAACGGGCAATCGAATGTGCCGCTCACGCCATCACTTGGCGCACAACCGGCGTTTTTCCTCAGCATCCAGATATTCATGTTCCGCGACAAGATTCGCAACGTGCCGTTGATGAATCAAGTGACGCAGGGCATCGGCAACAACGACTTGAAGGCGCTGTCGGAGGCGATCTCAAAACTGCCGGCGCCCATACCACCACCTGCGCCCGCGGGCGGACATGACGCGGCGCGCATGGATGCCGCGCGCACGCTCGCCGAACAAAACCGCTGCAACATCTGTCACGGCGCCAATTACGCCGGCGGCGAAAACGTGCCGCGCATCGCCGGGCAGCGCGAAGACTATTTGTTGAAAACGCTACGCGAATACAAAACCAACACGCGCCGCGGTTACGACGCGGCGATGTCCGACGTGCTGCATTCGGTGAGCGACGAGCAGCTTGTCGATCTGGCTTATTTTCTGGCACGCACGAAGTAAATGCTCGTATATCGTAACTTATTGATTATTAATGTAAATTTGTAAATTCGGCGAGTGGCGCGCGCGAAATGGTTGATACCAATTCGTCTGCTCGCTGCAATGGATTGCATGGCTTCTAATCATCTGCCGCGGGATTTGCCCGAAGGCAGCGCGATGCACAACGGTCAACTCGCGCGGGTAACGATCGCCCGTCACGTTGCTCGCGATCAGCAACGCAAAATCACCCACCCGTCATTCCAGCCTTCGCTGGAACGACGATCGGTAGTGATCCACAAATCGCGAAACGCAAGGCGCGTGTCTCGCGCCCTGCGTTTCGTCTGCTACGGCCATTGCCGCCTTACGCCTTGGGCGAAACCTTCTTTGCCGGCTGCACGGTGGCTTTCGGCGAGGTCTTCTTGGCGACAGCTTTCTTGCCCTTGGACGACTGCTTGCCCAGCGCCTTGGTCTTCACCGGAGCCGTGACGCGCTCCTGTTCGGCCTTGGCGCGCTCCGCTTGCAGGCGTGTGACACGTTCGCGGATTTCGGATTTTTCCGCTTCGCTCAACACGATGGGTTTGCTGGCGGTTTGGGCGTACCCCGGCACTGCGCCAAGTGCAAACGTCGCGGTGATGATTGCTGCGATCAATTTACTCATGATGTCTCCTCGTTGATGAATCAGGCCCCCACGGGCCGTGGGCGAATAACGAGGAGTTGCGGCAAATGTTGACTGACGCGGCAAAATATATAGCGCGCGTTTTGTGAAACTAAGTCTCGGCCGCGATGTCTGACTGCGCGGGTGAGGCGTAAGGCCACGCGCTATTCGGTGAACGTCAGTTTGCGTTCGTCGATGATCTTTCTGAAGTTTGTCACGTCCCAGCGTATCTGCGCGCCGAGTTCATCTGGCGTGCCCGCACCCGGCGCGTTACCGAGCGTGCGTATCACCCCGCGCACCTTTTCGTCGGCGAGCGCTTTCACCAGCGCGTCGCTCAATCGTTTTATCACCGAGTCGGGCGTGCCCTTGGGCGCGAGCAAACCGTTCCATCCGTTGTAGGTGAAGCCCGGCAGCACCGAGGTTTTGCCGATGGGCGGCAAGCTCGGTATCGGCGCCCAGGTTTCGCGATTGGTGGTGGCGAGGCCCACGACGAGGCCGCCGTCCATGAAAGGCTTCGCGCCCGCCATGAACATCATGTGTATGCGCCCCGCCGCGAGTTCGGGCGCGGCGGCGGATTCGCCACGATAGGGAACATGCAACAAGTTCAAGCCTGTCGCCACCGCGAACATTTCGCCCACCAGATGTTGGCTTGAACCGTGGCCGATGCTGCCGTAGGAGAGCTTGCCATCGTTGGCCTTTGCATACTTGATGAATTCTTCCACCGTCTTGGCTCCCGTGGCGGGCGACACCGCGAGCGTGAACGAGGCGGAGCACACCTTGCCCACCGGCCGCAGGCGCTCGTTAAGATCGATCGACGCCTTGGGCCGCGCGGCGAAATTGGCGGTGTTGCCCGCACTTGCCTGCGACAGCGTGTAGCCATCGGGCGCCGCGTTGACGACGCGTTCGATGCCGATGTTGCCCGTGGCCCCGGAGATGTTTTCAACCACCAGCGGCTGGCCCAATTGCGCGTGCATCACCTCGGTGAGCGCGCGCACGCACAGATCCGATGCGCCGCCGACCGGAGCCGGGACGATGATGCGGATAGGCCGTTCGGGAAAGGCCGCCGCCGCATGCAGCGACAGCATCGACAAACAAATTATCGCGAATTTGCAAAACAGCTTATTCATGTCGTGATCCTCTTTATTGAGCCTTTCATAAACACTGACACGCCAATTCCGTTCGCCCTGAGAGCCCCACAAGGCCCGAGTTATCGTGCCAAGGCGCGCACGAGAAACAGTGCTGTTTTGGACATGTTTCGACGAAGGCGAAAATTTTTAAGTATTTGATTTTAAAGGGATTAAGAAGCT
>CAMDLH010000148.1 GCA_945901405.1 Bordetella parapertussis
CTATTTCGACATCAATATTTTCAACTCGGACCCTTCCCCTTGAAAACTAAGCACTTTTTTATACGTGCGTCGGGGCTGGCGTGGGAAACGCCCACTTGACTTAATGCCCACGTTCGGCAATAGTAATCAAATGACAACGCTAGCCCGCCATAAGACCACCGATGCCAAGGGCCGTGTGACCCTTGGCGGTCATTTTGCCAACCGCGCCGTGATTGTCGAGCCACAAGGCGACGATGCGGTGGTCGTGCGGCTCGCGCGCGTGATTCCCGAGCGCGAAGCGTGGCTGTACGAGAATCCGAAGGCGCTGACGGCGGTCAGGCGTGGTCTGGATGAAGCTCGCAAGGGCAAGGTTGCGAAGAAGCCGCCTGATTTGAAAGCGGCGGCAAAACTCGCTGATCAGCTTAAAGACTGATGCCGTTTACGCTGGTCTGGCTTGAGGGGGCGGCAGAAACCTTTGGCGGGATGGAGGCGGCGGCCCGAAAGTCCCTCGAAACCCGCAACAAATCCAAGAAAGCGAAAGCGTCCATAAAGGAAGGGTTGTTCAAGCAGGTTGTGAAATGCATCGAACTTCTCCAGACAAATCCTCGTCATCCCGGCTTGGCGACGCACGAATACGATTCGATCGAAAATCCCTACGATTCCGGCACCAAGGTTTTCGAGGCCTACGCACAGAACCGCGCACCGGGCGCGTATCGCGTATTTTGGTGCTATGGCCCCGGTAAAGGCGAAATCACCATTATCGCCATCGCTCCACATCCCTGAATCGAAAATGCAGATTTTCCGGTTATGTTTTTCACGCTAACAATGGAGATCAACATGAACTGCTTGCCGCGCAGCCGGCTGTGGAGCGCACTGCTCGCCGCACTTCCTACCGCGGCGCTCGCCCAAGGCGCCGCGTATCCCAACAAACCAGTGCGCCTGATCGTCGCATTCTCGCCGGGCGGCTTGATCGACAGCACCGGACGCATGGTGGGGCAGGCACTTACCGAGCGGCTGGGGCAGCCGTTCGTGGTCGAGAACCGTACCGGCGCCACTGGCACGATAGCCGCCGAGCTGGTTGCGCGCGCCGCCCCTGACGGCCACACCTTGTTCGTGGCGAACCCGCCGACCAACGTCGTCGCGCCGCATATGTACGCGAAGATCGGCTACGATCCGCTCAAGGATTTCTCCGCCGTGGTGCGCATGGTGCACAACCCGCTGCTGCTCGTGGTGCATCCGTCGCTACCCGTCAAATCAGTCAACGAACTGTTCGCGCTGGCGAAAGCGAGGCCAGCCCAGCTTAACTTTGCCACCGGCGGCATTGGGTCAACACCACACCTGTCGATGGAGCTATTCAAGAAGATGGCCAGGATCGACACCGTGGCGATCCATTACAAGGGCGAAGGCTCCGCACTGGTCGAAGCCATCGGAGGACATGTGCATTTTCTGGCGGCCAGCATATCGGTGCTGCTGCCCTACGCGCGCAGTGGAAAGTTGCGCGGCATAGCCGTCAGCACCACCAGGCGCTCGACGCTGGCGCCCGATTTTCCGACCATCGCCGAATCGGGATTGCGCGGCTTCGACACCAACACCTGGTCGGGAATCGTCGCCCCGGCGGCGACGCCCAGGGAAATCATCCTCAGGCTCAATACCGAGATCGTGCTATGGCTATCCCAGCCCAACACCAGGGCGCAACTCCTCAAGATGGGTCTGGAGACCGTCGCCGACACACCCGAACAGTTCTCGCTTTTCCTGCGCGACGAATATGCCAAGTGGGGTAGTGTCGTCAAGGACTTGAACCTGCGCGCCGAGTGAATTAAGCCGAGACGACACTTCACTCCAGCACCAGTTCGCCATCAAACTTGACGTTAAGCTCAAGCGTGCCGACGTTGAGCGTCATGGTCAGCGGCATCGATTCGTTGCCCTTGAGCTTGCCTTCGGCGATGGCTTTATGCACGGCTTTCTCGATGGCGATCTGGGAATTGACGCCCACGGTCTTGAGAAATTTGCGGATGCTCATGTTGAGCGCTTCGTCTTTCATTGCGTGCTCCCGGAGTGAGTTTTGATGTGATGAATCAGGCCCGCGGTTGACGCATCGTGCGCGCCCGCGGCAGCTTGCGGCGAGAGGTCGGCCTGTATGCGGCTGGCGATTTGTTTGCCGAGTTCGACGCCCCATTGATCGAAGGCGTTGATGTCCCAGATCACACTGGCGGCGTAGACTTTATGTTCATGCAGCGCGATCAGCATGCCGATGTGGAAAGCGTCGGCCTCTGGCAATACCAGCATGCTGCTGGGCCGGTCGCCCGGATACACGCGATGCGGTGCATTGGAGGCGCTGCCGGTCATCAGCGCTTCGGCCTGCGCCAGCGCATTGGCGAGCAGCATAGTGTGATGCTCGGGATACGCATGACCCGCGCGGCACGCGATGATGAATTCGGCGGGAATCAGTCTCGTGCCCTGATGCAGCAGTTGATGAAACGCGTGCTGGCCATTGGTGCCGGATTCGCCCCACGCCACGAGGCCGGTGTCGTAATCGAGCGCGCCGCCGCCGTTGGTGATGCGTTTGCCGAGGCTTTCCATTTCGAGTTGCTGCAAATACCCCGGAAAACGCGCAAAGCCGGACAGATACGGCAACACCACGCGCGACGCAGCACCATGAAAATTCGCGTACCACACGTCGAGCAACGCGAGTATCACGGGAATGTTTTGATCGAGGGCGGCGGTACTGAAATGTTCATCCGCCGCGCGCGCGCCGTCGAGCAGTGTGTCGAAATACTCCATGCCCACCTGCAAGGCCAGCGGCAAACCCATGGCCGAGCACAACGAATAACGGCCGCCTACCCAATCCCACACCTCGAAAATATTCTCGCGCGGTATGCCAAAGGCGGCGGCCATCCGTGGCCGCGCGGTTACCGCCGCGAATTGCGCGAGAGCAGCGTTTTCGCCGCCAAGCTGCGCGGCGAGCCAGCGCCGCACGGCGTGCGCGTTGGCGAGCGACTCGGTGGTGGTAAACGATTTTGAGGCGAGCACCACCAGTGTCGATGACGCATCGAGTTGTCCCAGCAGTTGCTGCACCGCGCCGCCATCCACCGTGGACAGGTAGTGCACGCGCAGCGTCTTGCCGGCGTATGCTGCCAATGCATCGCCGGCGAATGCCGGCCCCAGAAACGAGCCGCCGATGCCGATGTGAATCACATCGGTTATCTTGCCGCCGCCGCGCACCGTGGTGACGAAGGTGCGCATGCGGCCGAGTTCGCGGCGCACATCGATTGTGACATCGCGGCCATCGAGCATCACCGGCGCGCGCGCGCGCAATGCCGTATGCAGTGCGGCGCGATTCTCGCTGACGTTGACGTGTTCGCCCGCGAACAGGCGGGCGATGGCGCGTTCAAGATCACACTCGCGTGCGAGCGCCATGAGCAGCCGCATGGTTTCGGCGTCGAGCAGATTCTTGGAGTAATCCAGCAGCACGCCCCCGCAGCGCGCGGACAAGGTTTCAAATCTGCGCGTGTCATCGGCGAATAACTTCGTGAGATTGAAGTCGTGCGCGCGGCGATGCGCCACGAGGATTTTCCACGCGGGCAACTCGGTCAGCTTACGGGGCGAGGTTGTGTTCACGTGAGGATTTTACCCCGGCGCGCTGGCAAACAAGATGTTGCCGTATAGAATACGCGCATCATGAAATCCGTTTTTTCCGCGATCACCCGCGCGCTGCGCGACCTTAAGGAGCCGCGCGTGCTTGCGGTGATGGTGCTGCCGGTGCTGGCCTCGCTCACGATCTGGCTGGTGGTGGCGTTCTGGTTCTGGCAAAGCTGGGTGACGGTGGCGGGCAACGCCATCGGCTCGACGGAAGTCGCGCGCTGGCTGCGCGATTGGGGCGCGCAGTGGCTGGTGAGCGGCGTGGGCGCGATCGCGGTGATCGCGATGATGATTCCGGCGCTGCTCATCACCAATATGATCATCACGGAGATATTCGCGATGCCGGCGATGGTGAATCTCGTTTCTGCGCGCGACTATCCTGCGCTGGAGCGCCGCCATGGCGGCACTGTTGCCGGCGGCGTTTTGAACGCGAGCACGGGCATTACAATTTACCTGGTGCTGTTCGTGATGTGCCTGCCGCTGTGGCTGCTGGGCCCGGTGGGCTTGATCGCCAGCGCGCTCAACTCGGGGTATCTGGGGCAGCGGTTGTTTCGTTACGACGCCTTGTCGGAGCATGCGAGCGCGGACGAGCTGCGCACACTGGCAAGGAAGGCAAGAGGGCGCCTCTTCCTGCTGGCGCTCACGCTGTCGCCGCTAAACCTTGTGCCGATACTGAATTTGTTCGCGCCCGTGCTGGCCGGACTGGCATTTACGCATTTTTGTTTGCGCGAACTGGCTGAGTGCAGGAATGAGGATCGAGGATTGAGGATCGAGTAACTGCGTCACCGCGGTTGGTTCGCTCAACCCTCAATCCTGCAATGTCAGTGCATGCGTTCAAAAATGGCGGCAATCCCCTGTCCGCCGCCAATACACATCGTCACCAGCGCGTAGCGCCCGCCGGTACGCTGTAATTCATACAGCGCTTTCACCGTGAGCACCGCGCCGGTGGCGCCGATGGGGTGGCCCAAGCCGACCGCGCCGCCGTTAGGGTTGGTTTTTTTAGGATCGAATTTTAGATCGCACGATACCGCCAGCGCCTGCACGGCGAATGCTTCGTTCGATTCGATCACATCCATGTCCTCGACCTTGAGGCCGGCTTTGCGCAATGCGTTGGTGACGGCGGGCACCGGGCCGATGCCCATGATTTTCGGATCGACGCCAGCAAAGCCGTACGACACCAGCCGCGCCATCGGTTTAAGGCCAGCCTTGGCGGCGGCGTCTTTTTCCATCAGCACCACGGCGGCGGCGCCGTCGTTGATGCCGGATGCATTGCCTGCCGTCACCGAGCCGTCTTTCTTGAACACCGTGCGCAGTTTTTGCATGCCCTCGAGCGTGGTGTCCGCGCGCGGATGTTCGTCGCGCTCGAACATCGTCACGCCCTTGCGCGTTTTAAGTTCGATCGGCAGTATCTGATCCTTGAAGTAGCCCTTGTCGATGGCGTTGATCGCGCGGCGGTGGCTCTCGACCGCGAATTCGTCCTGCTGCTCGCGGCTGATTTTCCATTGCGCGGCGATGTTCTCGGCGGTGATGCCCATGTGCACGGTGTCGAACGGATCGGTCAACGCGCCGACCATCATGTCCACCACGTTGCTGTCGCTCATGCGCTGGCCCCAGCGCAACGCCGGCATCAGGTAGCCGCTGCGGCTCATTGACTCCGCACCCGCGCCCACTGCCGCGTCGGCGTCACCCAGTTGAATTGCCTGTGCCGCGCTGATGATGGCTTGCAAACCGCTGCCGCACAGACGATTGACGGTGAGCGCGGTGGTCTCCTGCGGCAGGCCGCCCTTGATGCACGCGACGCGCGAGATGTACATGTCTTTCGCCTCGGTGTGGATCACATTACCGAGCACCATCGCGCCGACTTGCTTCGCGTCGATGCCCGCGCGCTTGACCGCTTCGCCCACCACCTTGCCGGCGAGATCAGAAGGCGCGATATCTTTCAGTGCACCGCCGTAATCGCCGATTGCCGTGCGCACGCCGCTTAATACCACTACTTCGCGTCCGTTACTCATGTAATTCTCCTTAAATTATTGATTTAAAACAATATATATTTATCTTGCTGCTGCGTCTTAGGGTAATGAATGAGCAGTTTACGCTTGCGTTCCACCGCTGTCGAGGCATTGTGCGGCACAGCAAAACGGGATCGAAAGCCTGTACTTACCAAGAGAACTTCCACTGCCGCACGCGACCGGGCAACGTATGCGAACGAACCGAATGCATGCCTACGCCAAGACTGCGTGCAGTTAGGGACTCCGCTTGTATAACCGGTAACGCTCAACCTTGTCACCAGGCCTGCGGCCTTCCCAGATTTTGTCCCAGCCGCCGAGCGGCACGCGTTCTTCTTTCGCCACGCCTTGCACCAGCATCAGGTCGCAATCGCGGCGTGCGGTGGGCGATTCGGCGCGGTGGGTGATGATGTTCTCGAAGTAGTGCAGCATCGCGCGCGGCGAGTCGGTTAGGTCGCGGCTCATCATGCAGCGATACTGCGCGGGCATGTTCTGGCGCAGTTCGGCGAATGCCGAGCGGTATGATTTGCCGGTGTCGATCCAGCCGATGAATAGCGTGGCCGCCAGCCCCCACAGCACCGTCACGCTCGCGGCCCACACGATCACCGGGCGTTCGGCGTTGCGTTTTAACCGCGCGATCATCACGAACCACGCCACGGTGAAAGTTGCCGCGATCGCGAATGGCACGATCTTGAAGCTGGGCGGATAACCCGGCTGCAGGCGATGCAGATGCGCGTGCAGCCGCGCCGGCACGCCGAGTTCCAGCCCCACCCAATAAAACCAGAACGCCAGCGCGAAGAATGCGAAGCCCATAATGCCGAACCAGTACCACGCGCTGGCAGCACCCCGGCGCAGTTGAGCAACACCCGGTGCCGCCAGCAGTGCCAGCGCCGGCAATAGTGGCAACGCATTGAGTTCGCGTGTTTCGCCAGAGAGCGTCAGTGCCGCCAGACAAACGGCGAATCCGACCAGCGGCAGCGCCACCGGGGCGCGTGAATATTCGCCGCGCCGCGTGCGCCACAGGCTCCATAACGCCACCAGCCACAGCGGCCATGCATACCACGGCAAAATGCGCAGGTAAAACGTCCAGTCGTGGGCGCTGCCCAGCGTGCGCATGAACAGATCGCGTTGCAGCCACAGCTCAAACAACGCCGGCGAGCGCGCATGCAGCAAGGCGGGCCAGATCAACAACAATGGCAGCGCCACCAGCAAGGCGATGGCGAGCGTGTGCGCATAGGCACGCGTGCGCCACGGCGCGGCGGCGAACGGCAGCACGAGCGTGAGCGCGACTAGGATGAGTGCCTCGTAGATGCCTTGCGCGAGAAACACCACGCCGATGGCCGCACCCAGCAGCGTGCCCGCGGCCGCAGGACGGCGCAGTGACAGAGCAAACGCGTAGTAGGCGCAACAGAAACCCGCGAGTGCCGCCACATCGGTGATCATCTGGTGCGCGCGCACCATCAGGCCAAAGCCGCCCAGCAACAGCATCACCGCCAGCGTGCCTTTGCCGCGCCCGTGCAGTTCGCGGCCCGCGAGGCCGCAAAAAATGAAGGCCAGCGACATGTAAAACGCGGTGGCAAGCCGTGCCGCGTCATGCAGCGGCAGCAGCCATGAAAACATCGCGCCGAACGCCGCCGCGGTCAGGTAGTAGAGCGGCGGCTCGTCGAGAAATGGTTCGCCGGTGAGCGTGGGCACCAGCCACGAGCCGCCGCGCAGCATGTCGTAGACGACGCCGAAGGTGTAGGCCTCGTCGGGCTTCCACGGGTCGTGCCCCACCACGCCCGGGATGATCCAGGCGATGCACAGCAGGGCTACCCAGGCGTGGCGTTGAGTCATGGTTATTGTTTTGGGCGACGGGTTTGGGACGGCGCAATAATCGATTATCGCATTTTCGCCAATGCCAACGGGCGTGCGAAGGTGCTTGAATTACTTGACGATTTCCGCGCTTGCGCCGCAACCACGCTGTCAGATGCCGTTGCCACGGCGCTGCCACTTTTGCGATTCGGAGGTCGCTGCGAAATTCGTACTGCCAACGACCGGATTGGCCGCGCACGAATTCAGTGCGGACGTTACAGCGAGACTTAGCATGAACAAGAGCGATCCAGAAAGTGTATGCACAACAATGGCGCACGTAAAAAAGGCATAACGCACCTAAACCGAGCGCGTGAAATTCTAATTTGGTGCGGGTGCATTGCGATACCCTTCTATTTTTGTAAATAATTTCCCATAAAAACAATTACTTACGATCATTTCACCTTGTGGCGCTGGTACGTTGGCACGGATGCTGCTCTTATTTACAGCAACACAATCAGGAGGCATTGCCATGTCCGACATTCGCAAGCTTTACGATCCCGCCAGCAAGTTAAGCGCACCGTGTTCGTGCGGACAGCATGCGTCGCAATCGGTGCATGACCACGCGCAGAAAAATATCGACGCCGAAACGCTGGGCCAGCAAGTGGTTGAGACCACGATGGTGCGCGCGTTGTTTCCCGATGATCGCGCGCGGCGGCGTTTCCTGAGCGCGGTGGGCGCGAATACCGCGATGGCCGCCATCGCCAGCGTGTTGCCCATCGGCGCGATGCAGGCGCTGGCGCAGGATAAACGGCCGCTGGAAAAAAAGAATCTCAAGATCGGCTTCATTCCAATCACCTGCGCCACGCCTTTGATACTCGCGCATCCGCTGCGCTATTACGCGGCCGAGGGGCTGGATGTCGAAGTGATCAAAACCGCCGGCTGGGCGCTGATCCGCGACAAGGTGCTGAACAAGGAGTACGACGCCTCGCACATGCTGGCGCCGATGCCGATCGCGATTTCGATGGGCATCGGTTCATCCGCGCAGGCGATGAACGTCGCCACTATCCAGAACGTCAATGGGCAGGCGATCACGCTTGCCAACAAGCATAAGAACACGCGCGATCCAAAAATGTGGAAGGGGTTCAAGTTCGCCGTGCCGTTCGAGTTTTCGATCCATAACTTTTTGCTGCGTTATTACGTCGCCGAGCACGGACTTGATCCTGATAAAGACATCCAAATCCGCGTGGTGCCGCCGCCGGAAATGGTGGCCAACCTGCGCGCCGGCAACATCGACGGCTATCTTGGCCCCGATCCGTTCAACCAGCGCGCGGTGTACGAGGAAGTGGGCTTCATCCATCTGTTGACCAAGGAGCTGTGGGACGGTCATCCCTGCTGTTCGTTCGCGGCGCCCACGGCGTTTATCAAGGAAAACCCGAATTCGTTCGCGGCGTTGTTCCGTGCGGTGTTGAAGGGCGCCGCGCTGGCGCGCGATCCGGCCAACCGCAAGACCATTGCGGAATCGATTGCACCGGCGAACTATCTGAATCAACCGGTGGCCGTACTGGAGCAAGTGCTGACGGGCCGTTACGCGGATGGGCTGGGCAATGTGAAAAACGACCCGGCACGCGTCGATTTCGATCCCTTCCCCTGGTACTCGATGGCGACATGGATACTTTCGCAAATGAAGCGCTGGGGCTACGTCAAGGGTGATGTGCGCTGGAAGGAATTGACCGAACAAGTTTATCTGCTAACCGATGCGCGCCGCCACATGGCGGCCATGGGCTACAAGCCGCCAGCGGATAACTACAAGAGAATCACCGTCATGGGCAAGGTGTTCGATCACACCGCGCCGGACGCTTATGTCGCCAGTTTTGCCATTAAAAGAGCGTGAGGCCTGAAGCGTGAGGCGTGAGGCGTGAGGCGTGAGGCGTAACTGCGCCGCGATGCGGCCTTTTGCGCCTCACCCCTCACGTCTCACTCCTCACGCATTTGAAAGGAAACATCATGAGCAAAAATTTAAGCATCCAAGCCGGCGCGCTGTCCCTGGTTATCTTTCTGCTTTTCCTGGGCATCTGGCAGGCCGCCACGCAACCCGTGGAGAAGGCAGGCGGCGCGCTCACCGAATACGAACAACTGATGGGCAAGAGCGCGAAGAAGTCCGACGGCATGCCGACACCCGCGCAAATGGGGCAGACGGTGGTCAAGCACCTGTCCGATCCGTTCTACGACAAGGGGCCGAACGACAAGGGCATCGGCATTCAACTGGCGTATTCATTGGCACGGGTGGGCGGGGGTTTTTTGCTCGCGGCGCTGGTGGCGATTCCGCTGGGTTTCATGATCGGCATGTCGCCGCTGTTGTATCGCGCGCTCGATCCGTTCATACAGGTGCTCAAACCGATTTCACCGTTGGCGTGGATGCCGTTGGCGCTCTACACCATCAAGGATTCGGCCACCTCATCGATTTTCGTGATTTTCATCTGCTCGATATGGCCGATGCTGATCAACACCGCTTATGGCGTGGCCTCGGTGCGGCGCGACTGGCTTAACGTGGCGCGCACGCTCGAAGTGAGCATCCTGCGCAAGGCGTTTCTGGTGATCCTGCCGGCGGCCGCACCCACCATCATGACCGGCATGCGTATCTCGATGGGCATCGCGTGGCTGGTGATCGTGGCGGCCGAGATGCTGGTCGGCGGCACCGGCATCGGCTACTTCGTGTGGAACGAGTGGAACAACCTTTCCCTGACAAACGTAATTTTCGCGATCTTGATGATCGGCGTGGTGGGCATGGTGCTCGATATGATGTTCGGCATGCTGCAAAAACTTGTCACCTACGTGGAGTAGTTCATGAGCACATCGTTTCTGCTGGCGGATGGCCTCGCGAAGAAATTTCCCGGCGCGCGCGGCAAGCCTGACTTGACGGTGTTCGATGATGTGCATTTCAGCATCGAAAAAGGCGAATTTGTGTGCATCATCGGCCACTCCGGCTGCGGCAAGACCACGATACTAAACGTGCTCGCCGGGCTGGATACGGCGAGCGGCGGCAACGTGTTGATGGATGGCCGCGAAGTCGCCGGCCCCAGTCTTGAGCGCGGCGTGGTGTTTCAGGGTCACGCGCTGATGCCATGGCTGACGGCGAAAAAGAATGTCGAGTTCGCCGTGCGTTCTCGCTGGCCCGATAAATCCAAAAAAGAAATCGACGAGCATTGCCAGCGTTATCTTGATCTCGTGGGTCTCAACGGCTCGGAGCACAAAAAACCCTCGGAGCTGTCCGGCGGCATGAAGCAGCGCGTGGGTATCGCGCGCGCGTTCGCGATCGAGCCCAAAATGCTGCTGCTCGACGAGCCGTTCGGCGCGCTGGACGCGCTGACGCGCGGCAATATTCAGGAAGAGCTGAAGAAAATTTGCGCCGCGACGCATCAAACCGTGTTCATGATCACGCACGATGTCGATGAGGCGATATTGCTCTCCGACAAAATCCTGCTGATGTCGAATGGGCCGCAGGCGCGCATCGCCGAGATCGTGGTCAACACGCTGCCGAAAAACCGCTCGCGCGAGACGCTGCACAAGGAGCCGCGCTTTTACGCGATACGCAATCACCTGGTCGATTTTCTGGTGAGCCGCTCCAAGCGCTTTAGCGAAGAATTGCCCGCGGGCTACGACCCGAAAAATCCGCCGCTGGTGACGCCGGGCGTGGAGCCAACGCCACCTCCGGTCACACCAGTCGAAACCGCCAAAGTTGTTAACTTCAGATAACCCAAAGGAGAAACCCATGAAAAAGTCCGATGCCCCCGAAGCGTTGCTCGCCGCCGCGAGCGTACACAAACCCATGACCCGCTTTGATGTGACTGAACTGGTGGTGGAAGCCCGTCTTAAGAAAGGCCTCACCTGGGCGAAAATCGCCAAAGCCGTAGGTTCGAGCAAGGAATGGACGACCGCCGCGCTGCTGGGTCAAATGAAGATGACCAAGGCGCAGGCCGAGGCCGCCGGTAAATTGCTGGGCCTGCCGCCCTACGCGGTTTTGCTGCTGCAGCAGGCGCCGTACAAAGGCTCGCTGCCCACGGCGGTGCCGACCGATCCGCTGATCTATCGCTTTTACGAACTGGTGAGCGTCTACGGCACTACCTTCAAGGAATTGATACACGAGGAATTTGGCGACGGCATCATGAGCGCCATCGATTTCAAGATGGACATGCAGCGCCAGGCCGACCCGAACGGCGACCGTGTGCAGATCGTGATGAGCGGCAAGTACTTGCAATACAAGACCTATTAACCGTCGCAGAGTCACGTGCATCGGGCGCAGTAGTTGCGCCCGATGCTATTTTTGGAGTAGCGTGCAGGGTATTGATCTCACTCGTCCACAAACAGGGGGGTAGTCATGAGCAGCAACCGCAGAAAGTTTTTGAAGGGTGGCGCCGTAGCGGCCACGGGCGCGGCGATCGCCGGGTTTCCGATGATCGCGCGTGCGCAGCAGACGCAGCAAACGTTTAGTTGGAAGATGACCAGTGCGTATCCGAAAGGCGCGCCGTTCTACATGGATGGCCCCGGCAGCGCGGTCGATCTCGCCAAGCGCATTGAGACCATGTCCAACGGCCGGTTGAAAATTCAGGTGTTCGGCGCGGGCGAGCTGATTCCCGCGCTCGAGGGCTTTGACGCTGTGCGCGCCGGCACGGTGGAGATGAATCACGCCAACAGTTATTTCTGGACCGGCAAGACATTCGCCGCGCAGTATTTCACCGCCGTGCCGTTCGGGCTTAACTTTCAGGGCATCAATGGCTGGCTGTACGACGGCGGCGGCCAGGCGTTATGGAACGAGGTCTATGCGCCGTTCGGCATGGTGGCCATGCCCTGCGGCAACACCGGCGTGCAGATGACAGGCTGGTTCAAAAAAGAAATCAACACCGTCGCCGATTTCAAGGGCCTGAAGATGCGCATCCCCGGCCTCGCGGGCAAGGTCTACGCGACACTGGGCGTCGATGTGAAGCTGTTGCCGGGCGGGGAGATTTTCCCCGCGCTGGAGCGTGGCGTGATCGACGCGGCCGAGTTTGTCGGCCCGTATCAGGATCGCCGGTTGGGATTGCACAAGGCCGCGAAGTATTACTACACCACCGGCTGGCACGAGACCGCCACAGTGTCGGAGTTGCTCATCAACAAGGCCGCGTGGGAAAAGTTGCCGAAGGACTTGCAGGCCGTGGTTGAGAACGCGGCGGCGGCATGCAACGTCATCAGCGAAGCGTGGTGTCAGCGCACCAATGCGGAGGCCATGGAAGACCTGGTGAAGAATCAGAAAGTCATCGCCAGACCGCTGCCGGATGCGGTGGTGAAGGCGCTGCGCGAGACCACGCAGAAAGTGCTGGCCGAAGCCGTGGCGAAAGACCCGCTGGTGAAAAAGGTGCACGATTCGTACATGGCGTACAAGGCCAAGTACGATGCGTGGGCGGGTTATAGCGAAACTGTCTACCACAACAAGATTCGTGGCTGATCAAGCGCGCGCGGGCGTACGCGCAGGCATCGAACGGCTTGTCGATCTCACCGGCCGGGCCACTTCGTGGCTCGCGCTGGCGATCGTGGTGTTGATGGCGGTGAACGTGGTGCTGCGCTATCTGTTCAGCTACGGCTCGGTGTGGGCGCAGGAGTTGGAGTGGCACCTGCTGGCGCCGCTGATCCTGTTCGGCATGAGTTACGCGCTGCTGCACGGCGAGCATGTGCGCGTGGATGTGTTCTACGCGAATTTCTCCGAACGCAAGAAACTGATGGTGGATATTCTGTCGGCGCTGCTGTGCATCACCATCTCGGGGATCATCATCTGGCTGTCGATCAACTATGTGCAGCAAGCCTATGTGATCGATGAAAAATCCGCCGACCCCGGCGGGCTTACGCATCGCTGGATACTGAAGGCGCTGATACCGCTGGGTTTCTTCTTCCTTATCCTGCAAAGCATCGCGGTGGTCATCGGCGCCATCGACAAATTCCGGAGCATCGCCAAATGAGTTTCACCGAGATTCTGGCGATCCTGATGCTGGTCGCGTTTTTTGTGTTGCTGATGGCCGGCGTGCCGGTGGGGCTGACGCTCGCCACCACCGGCTTTGTATTCGGCGTGATCGGCTTCGGGCCGGGGTTGTTTAATTTGCTGCCGGCGCGCATCTATGGCGTGGTGGCGAATTATCAGTGGCTGGCGATACCGTTGTTTGTATTCATGGGGGTGATGCTCGAAAAATCGCGCCTCGCCAATGATCTACTCGACGTGGTTGGTCACATCGCCGGTGGCGTGAAGGGCGGCATGGCCGTCGGCATCATCGCGGTGGGCGTGTTGATGGGGGCGACCACCGGCATCGTCGGCGCCACCGTGGTGACGCTGGGTTTGCTGACCCTGCCCACGCTGCTACGGCGCGGCTACGACGCGGGCATCGCCTGCGGCGCGATCTGCGCCTCGGGCACGCTGGGGCAGATCATTCCGCCGAGCCTGATCCTGATTCTGCTCGCGGATATTCTGCAATTGTCGGTGGGCACGCTGTTCGCGGCGGCGGTGGTGCCGGGCTTCATGCTCGCGGGCATTTACTGCGTATACATTTTGATACTGGGCTGGATCAAACCGGACTTGATGCCGCCGATACCCGAACTCGAACGCGACGCCGTTTCCGCGCGCGAGTTGTGGCTGCGGTTTTTCAAGGTGGTGTTGCCGCCGGTGCTGCTGGTGGCGGCCGTGCTGGGCTCGATCATCGGCGGCGTTGCCGCGCCCACCGAGGCGGCGTCGATGGGCGCGCTAGGGGCGATACTGGTCACCGCGTTCGCCGGGCGCTTTTCGTTCAAGGTGCTGCGCGAGACGTGCCAGACCACCACCAAGATCACCGCGATGATGATGTTCATCCTCATCTGCGCGCAGGTATTCGCGCTGGCGTTTCGCGGGCTAAAGGGCGAAGAATTGATCTTCGCGATGTTCGAGTTCTTGCCCGGTGGCGTGAACGCGGACATCTGGTTTCTCATCATGCTGATTTTCTTCCTGGGATTTTTCATCGAGTGGATCGAGATCAGCTACATCGCGGTGCCGCTGTTTCTGCCGGTGTTCGTCAGTCAGAACGTCGATCTGGTGTGGCTGGCGATGCTGATCTGCGTGACGCTGCAAACCTCGTTTCTCACGCCGCCGTTCGGCTGGGCGCTGTTTTTTCTGCGCGGCGTGGCGCCGCCGGAAGTCACCACGCGGCAAATGTACATCGGCGTGATTCCGTTCATCGCCATGCAAATGCTTGCGGTGTTGCTGGTATTCTTGTATCCGCAACTCGCGTTGTGGCTGCCCAAGCTTATCGGCTGGTGATACGGAATTGAAAAATAGTAAATAAAAACAATAAGTTACATACATAGAGGGTTGTGTGAAACACGCCATACTCGGCACGCGCGGCATGGCGGTCGCACCTCATGCGCTGGCATCGCAATCAGCGCTCGCCGTATTGCGCGAAGGCGGCAACGCGCTCGAAGCGATGATCGCCGCGGCCGCCACCATCGCGGTGGTCTATCCGCACATGAATGCCATCGGCGGCGATTCATTCTGGCTCATGCATGTGCCAGCAGACGTACACGATACATATGCGCCCGGCGCGATAGACGCGTGCGGCGCGGCGGCACGCGCGGCATCGATCGAGTGGTATCGCGAGCGCGGCATCACCGCCAGCATTCCGTTTCGTGGCGGCGTTGCCGCCAACACCGTGGCGGGCACGGTTTCAGGCTGGGGTGCTGCGCACGCGCTTTCGCGGCGTGCGTTTGGCGGGCGTATGCCGCTGACGCGTTTGCTCGATGACGCGATTGCGTACGCGGAGCGCGGCATGCCCGTCACGCACAGCCAGGCGGCGTGCACCGGCGCCAAGCGCGCCGAGTTGGCGGCGCAGCCGGGGTTTGCCGAAACCTTTTTAGTGAACGGCGAAGCGCCCGCGACCGGCAGCGTGTTCACGCAACCGCGTCTCGCGGCAACGCTGCGCCAGATCGCGCGCGAGGGCACTGATGATTTTTATCGCGGTGAACTCGCGCGCGCCATCGCGGCTGATCTCGCGCACGCGGGCAGCCCGCTCGCGCTGGGAGATCTCGCCGCGCATCGCGCGCAACTCGTTGATCCGATCACATTCACGCACAGCACCGGCGTGCTGCACAATATGACGCCGCCGACGCAGGGCCTGGCGTCGTTGCTGATACTCGGCATACTCGACGAACTGAATATTCAGAATGTGCCGCCGGCGAGTGCCGAGTACGTGCATTTGTGCGTCGAAGCCACCAAGCAGGCGTGTGGCGCACCCCGCTTCCATCGCATTCTGAGCCGAATTGTGGTCGCACGATTTCGGTAAGATTGAGCGCGTTTTATCACACTGACGTCATACCATTTGTCTGCGTGAACCGGGCTGGCATCATAACGCAAGCTTAATTGCCATCAT
>CAMDLH010000149.1 GCA_945901405.1 Bordetella parapertussis
TGGCCGATTTGGGGCCAGTGCGGCTGCGGCTTTTGCGAGACGCGCACGAACAGGCGCAGTGCAACGCGTATCTTGCGAGCTTTCATCCGCTGGGCTACTCCAAGCCGTTTGGCTTCTGGGCGCGTTACCGGATAGAGACGGCGCGGTTACTCAACGCGCTGTATCACCAGAACACGCTCTACAAACAAGTGAGGAGTCAGGTTAAAGGCATCACGCATCCTTATCTCAACGTGGGCCTCATTCAGGGCGGCACCAACACCAACGTGGTGCCCGGCAAAGTGGTGCTCAAGTTCGACCGCCGCATGATCCCGGAAGAAAATCCCGCCGAGGTCGAAGCCACGCTGCGCCGGGTGATCGCCGATGCGGTGGCGCAGTCGCGCGGCATTACGGTTGAGGTCAAGCGCATACTGCTCGCCCATGCGTTGAAGCCTTTGCCCGGTAATCAGCCGCTGGTGGAAGCACTGTGCCGGCACGCCAGTAGCGTGTTCGGTGAGCCGGTCGAAGCCTCGGGCACGCCGCTCTACACCGATGCGCGCCTGTTTTGCGAGCGCGGTATTCCGGCAGTGCTCTACGGTTGCGGCCCGCGCACGGTGTCGGAAAGCAACGCCAAACGCGCTGACGAACACATCGAATTGGAAGACCTGCGGCGCGCCACCAAAGTCGTGGCGCGCACTTTGGCTGATCTGCTGGCCTAACGCACGAATAGACGTAAGTATTTGTTTTTATTTCATATTTTATAAGGCCGCCGTGATGGAAGCTTACGCGCTGGAATGGCTGAATCTGCTGCTGCGCTGGCTGCATTTGATTGTCGGCATCGCGTGGATCGGCGCTTCCTTTTATTTCGTGTGGCTGGACAATCACCTGGAAGCGCCCAAACACCCAAGCGATGTCGATCGCGGCATCGGCGGCGAAATCTGGGCAGTACACGGCGGCGGGTTTTATCACGCGGAAAAATTTCGTTCGCGTCCGCCGGCGATACCGGAGCGCCTGCACTGGTTCAAGTGGGAAGCGTACTGGACCTGGATCAGCGGCTTCGCGCTTTTGATTTTGATCTACTACGTGGGCGCCGATCTGCATCTGATCGACCGCTCGGTGGCGGATCTGTCACGCGGGGCGGCCATTGCCATCGGTCTGGGCTTCATCGCGGGCGGCTGGATCGTCTATGACCTGTTGTGCCGATCCCCGCTGGCGCGCAGCGAACGCACCCTATCGCTGATCATGTTCGTCTTGTTATGCATCGCCGCCTGGGGCCTGACCCGGCTGTTTGGCGGGCGCGGCGCCTATATGCACTTTGGCGCGATGCTGGGCAGCATCATGGTGGCCAATGTGGCGATGGTGATCATGCCGTCGCAAAGAGCCATGGTGCGTGCGGCGGAAGAAGGCCGCGACCCCGATCCGCGCCATGGCATCGCCGGCAAGCAGCGCTCGGTGCACAACACGTACTTTACGCTGCCGGTGCTGTTCGTGATGATGAGCAGCCATTATGCCTTTACCTACGGCCATCGCTACAACTGGGTATTGCTGATTGCAATGTCGCTCGCGGGCGCGCTGATTCGCGTGTGGTTTGTCGACCGCCACAAAGGCAGGCAATCGCCGTGGACGCTGGTGGCGGCAGCGGGTCTGCTGGCGGCTGTGGCGTGGGTGGGACTGCCGGTGGCTTCAAAACCCACGGGTTCGGCGCCGATCGACTTTCAGCGAGTGCGCGCGGTGGTAGCGGAACGCTGCGGCGGGTGCCACGCCGCCAACCCCACTTTTGCCGGAATCACCGCGCCGCCCAAGGGATTTTTGCTTGAGACCGAAGCGCAGATTCGAGATCAGGCAGCGCTGATCGTGCAACAAAGCGTTACCACGCGCGTGATGCCGCCCGGAAACCTGACGGGCATGACGGAAGAGGAGCGCGGGTTGATCGCCGCATGGGCTTCCGGCGCGAAGCGTCGCTAACGCGGATCAATCAATGGCGCTGTGCACCAGATTCGCAACAACATCCAGCCTGCGGCTGTGCCACGGATCGGGGATGCGGCTGTTGGTGATGTAGGCGAACGAGACGCCGGAATCCGGGTCGGCCCAGCAGTACGAGGTGCCGACACCGCCATGCCCAAACGTGCGCGGCGAGGCAATCGCGCCCAAGCCGCGTATCTTGTCGCTCATCCCGCGCGTGTGCACGCCCAGCCCGCGATGCATCGGCATGTTCATGCCGCCGTCGTGCATATCGCCGGTATGGTTGCGCGTGACGAATTCCACCAGCCTGCGCGAGAAAATGCGCGTGCCGTTGAGCTTGCCGAAGTTCGCTATCATCTGATACAGCGCCGCCATGCCGCGCGCGGTGGCGTAGCCGCCGCCGCTGGGCACGCCGGCGCGGCGGAATGGCGCGGTGTTTTCGTCTTTCAGCGCCTGTTGCTTGCCATCGGCGCCCGGTTCATAAATGCTGGCCGCGCGTGCGTGCTGCGCATCGGGCATGCCGACAAAAATATCGTTCGCAAGCCCCAGCGGCTCGATGATGCGCTGGCGCAGAAAATCACGATAGTCGATGCCGCTGACGGTCTCGATCAATGCGGCAGCCACCCACAACGCGGCGCGCGGGTGATACACAAGGCGCGAGCCGGGCGTCCATTCGAGCGTGAAGTCGCAAACCTGCTTGCGCATTTCAACGTGATCCGTCCACACCGCAGGGGTGACGTTTTGGCTGGGGAACCCGGCGCGATGACTCAACACCTGCGCGATCGTGATGTCGCCCTTGCCGTACCGGGCAAACTCCGGCATGTGCTCGGCGACACGGTCGTTGAAGGTGAGCAGGCCATCCTCGACCAGCGCCCAGATGCCCATCGCCGTGATGACCTTGGTGTTGGAGAACAGCAACCATAGCGTTTCGTCCGCCGCGGCTTTGTTGCCTTCGATGGAGGCGCTGCCGAAGGTCTCGAACAGCGCAAGCTGGCCGTGGCGCGCAAGTGCAATCTGCGCACCAGGATAGCGGCCCTCGGCGATGTGTTTTTCAATCACGCCGCGCAGGCGCGCGAGCGCGGGCGCATGAAATCCGAGTTGCGCGAGGCTCGCCTGCGCCAATGGGTATTGCGTGTGCGCTGCTGAATTTACCACTGCCATGTCATTCATTGTCTTCTCCCGTTCAATCGATCAATGCAATTTACTCAGTACCAGGCCGGTCTGGGACGCCCACTGTGCCAGAGATTCGCGCGCGCGGCAAAGACGGCGTGCGCATTCGCATTCAGCGCAAGTTTGCGCTACGCTTATCCGTGGCTTATTCAACACCTCCAGGGAGAAAGCAAAAATGGCCGTTGACGCTGACCGCATCCGTTGCATCGATCCGCAGGTTTATCCGCAGTATCCGTTCGACACGCCGCCGCGCCCGCCGGAACGTTCGGAGCCGCGCTACGCCAGTCTTTCCGACTATGAGGTGCGTATTCCGCTGCGCGACGGCATTACGCTTGCCGCCGATGTGATACGCCCGCACGCGGCGGGGCTTAAGTTCCCGGCGCTGGTGACGACCTCGGTCTATACGCGCCAACTGCAACGCAGCGTGATCGCGCTCGGCCAGAACGAAGCCGGTGTGTCGGAGTTCTGGGTGCCGCGCGGCTATGTGCATGTGATCGTCGATGTGCGCGGCTGCAATGATTCGCAAGGCGTATACGATCTCTTCGGCGAGATCGAGCAGCGCGATCTCTACGACATCATTGAATGGGTGGGCGAGCAGCCGTGGTGCAACGGCAATGTCGGCATGAGCGGCATTTCGTACATGGGGCGCACGCAACTCTTCGCCGCCGAGCAGCAACCGCCGCATCTTAAAGCGATTTTTCCGTACGACGCGTCGTGCGATTTTTATCGCGATGCGTGTTTTCACGGCGGCATCGCCACCAATTTCACCACGCACTGGACGGGCTACGTGGCGAATCTGAACATGAGCTCGGGGCGCAATCCGAACGTCGATGGCATCCGCGAGAAACTCGAAATCATGTACAGCCAGAAGTATCCGCTCGACGGGCCGTTCTACACGGAGCGCTCGGCGTGGCCGCGGCTCGACAAGATCAAAGTGCCTTCGTATTTCAGCAGCGGCTGGTACATGAACGAGCTGCATCTGAAGGGCGCATTCGACGGCTACAACGGCACCGGCAATATCCCCAAGCGCATGCTGATCGGCCCCAAGGCGTGGCCGCTGCGTCCGTGGGCGGGCTACCACTATGAAATGCTGCGCTGGTACGACCATTGGTTAAAAGGCATGGACACGCGCGTGATGGAAGGCGCGCCGATCCAGTTGTTCATCCACGGCGATGACGCCTGGCGCTCGGAGAACGAATGGCCGTTGAAACGCACGCAGTGGCGCGAATATTTTCTCGGTGGCGCGGCGGGCGGGCACACGGGCACGCTGTCGGATACGGCGGGCGCGGAACGCACGCGCACCATGGATTTCGATCCGGCGAGCACCGAGGCTTTCCACGGCGAGCCGCGGCTCACCTACCGCACCGAGCCGATGGCCAAGGCGATGGAACTCACCGGCCCGATGGCGCTGTATCTGCAAGCCTCGTCAAGCGCCACCGACACCGACTGGCTGGTGTTCGTGATGGACGAAGCGCCCGACGGCAAGTCACGCGAACTATGCAAGGGCTGGCTGCGCGCGTCGCATCGCAAAATCGATCCCGCACGTTCCACGCCGGCGCAGCCCTACCATCCGCACGACGCCATCGAGCCGCTGCAACCGGGGCAGGTGTATGAGTTCCCGATTGAAATCTGGCCGGTATGCAATGTGTTCAAACCGGGCCACCGGCTGCGCATCGAAATCGCCAACTCCGATTCGATCATCCACAGCAATGGCAGGCCGCATGTGACGATACGCGCGAAAGCGACGAATACGGTTTACGAGGGTGGTAGTAAGCCGTCGAAGCTTATTGTGCCGCTGATACCGCGCTAGGCGCCGCTACTGCGGCTTGATCCCCGCCGCCTTCGCCACCTCGAGCCAACGCACAACATCCGCACGTATGCGCGCGGCGAATTCCTCGGGCGGCTCGCCCACGGGTTCGCCGCCGATGTCGAGCAGGCGCTGGCGCACGTCGGGGATTTGCAGCACCGCGGCCACGTCGTCGCGGATGCGTTGCACGAGTTCCTTAGGCATGGCGCGCGGGCCGAACAATGCGAACCAGGTGTCGGCGGCCTCGAAGCCGGGCACCACCTTGGTGATGAGCGGCGCATCGGGGAACGCGAGCGAAGGCGAGGACGTGCCGAGCAAACGCACGCGGCCCGTGCGCACGCCCGCCTGCACCGAGCTCACCGCGCCGATAGCCAGATGCACGTGCCCGCCCATCACATCAATCATCATCGGCCCCGCGCCCTTGTAATTCACGGTTTCGATTTTCACCTTCGCCAGCATGTTGAAAAGATAACTGGTGAGCGGCGTGCCGGCGTTGGCCATATTAAGCTGGCCGGGGCGCGCGCGCGCGAAGGCGACGAGCTCGGCAGGATTCTTCACCGGCAGCGAGGGGTGCGCGACGATGGCCTGCGGCGAGCGCGTAATGCGCGTGATCGGCGTGATGTCGTTGAGCACGTCGTAAGGTATCTTCGCCCACATTGCCGGCTGCTGCGGAAACTGCGTCGAGTTGATCAGCAGCGTGTGGCCATCGGGCGCGCTCTTGGCGACGATATCGGTGCCGAGCAGGGTGGCCGCGCCCGGACGCGGATCGATGATGACCTGCTGCTTCCAGCGCTCGGTGAGCGCGGGCGCGATAACGCGGCCGTTGGCATCGCTGCTGCCGCCCACCGCAAACGGCACGACGATGCGCACCATTTTGCCGGGGAAGGGTTGCGCGCGGGCGGGCAATACCGCCGCAAACAAAGCCGCCGCTATGAACGAAGTGCAAATCAGACAACGCATGGCCGATCCTCCTCGGGGTTCCATCACTTTGATGTTTGTACTTGATCGACAGGCTAGGCCAGCATGCGGCCAAGGTCAATGTGCGCGGCATGCATGCAGAGGTGCGCGTGCTATCATCCACAAATGAATCATTGAAATAAATCCTTTTAAAAACAAATACTTACACACACAAGACCGAGCCTACCCACCATGGACTACGCCGGATACCAGCATCTGAAGATCGAACGTCAGGGCCGCATACTCACGCTGACGCTGAACCGCCCGCCGATGAATCCGATTCATTACGAATTGCACAAGGAGCTGTCGCGCATTTTTTACGAGGTGCAGACGGATCATTTGTCCGACGTGGTGATCTTCACCGGCGCGGGCGACGTGTTCTCGGCCGGCGGCGACATACCGATGATGCAGCGGCGTATCGACGATCCGGAGTTGTTCAATCGCAAGAATCTCGAAATGAAGCAGATGATTTTTGGTTTGCTCGATCTCGAAAAACCCATCATCTGCCGCATGAACGGCGATTGCATCGGGCTGGGCGCCACACTCGCGTTGCTGTGCGACATCACCATCGCGGTGGACGATGCGCGCATCGGCGACCCGCACGTGAAAATGGGTTACGTCGCCGGTGACGGCGGCGCAATCATCTGGCCGCAGCTTGTGGGTTATGCGCGCGCCAAGGAGTATCTGTTGACCGGCGACTATCTGAGCACGAAGGAAGCCGAGCGCATCGGCCTCATCAATCACGCCGTTCCGCGCGCGGAGCTTGATGCAAAAGTAAACGCGCTCGCCGAGCGGCTGGCGTCAGGGCCGACCAAAGCAATCAAATGGACGAAAGCCAGCATCAACATTCCGCTGCGCCAGCTTGCGCATTCTATGCTCGATGCGTCGCTCGCGTATGAAGCGCTGACCAACATGGGCGCGGATCACCAGGAGGCCGTCACGGCGTTCAAGGAAAAGCGCAAACCCAAGTTCACGGGGCGCTGACCGGCGCTAGAGGGCCGTGGTCGACTTATTCGCGAGCTATTTCCTTCTTCAAGGCACACCGATCGATACATCCCAAAGAAGCCCCTTCCCCCTTGATGGGCTAATCTATGCACACATCTCCACACTCTGTCCCCTCGCCCCGCTTGCGGGGAGAGGGTTAGGGTGAGAGGGAATTGCCGTAGCACATGGTTGCCGCCCCTCACCCCAACCCTCGCCCCGCTAAAGCGGGGCGAGGGAGCGGTGACGTGGAGATGTGTGCATAGAGTAGCCTTGATGGGGGAAGGCCGTGTGGTGGAAATGTGAGGATATGCATGCCAAGGGAATGAGGTTTTTTGAAATTGCACCAGCTGACCATTGAGAAATCCGCACCATGTCAAAAGCCTTGCAGCACCTGCGAGTGCTCGATTTAAGCCGCGTACTCGCCGGCCCGTTTCTCGCGCAGAATCTGGCTGATTTCGGCGCGGATGTGATCAAGATCGAGCGCCCGCATCACGGCGACGAGTCGCGTACTTTTCCGCCTTATCTCAAGGACAAACTAGGCAACGACACCGAGGACTCTGCGTATTTCATGTCGATCAATCGCGGCAAGCGCTCCGTCACCATCAATATTTCCACGCCGCGCGGGCAGGCGCTGGTGAAGGCGCTCGCCGCGCACTGCGACATCGTGATCGAGAACTACAAGGTTGGCGATCTCAAACGATACGGTCTCGACTACGACTGCATCAAGGCGGTGAATCCGAAAATCATTTATTGCTCGATCACCGGCTTCGGTCAGACCGGGCCGTATCGCAACCGCCCCGGCTACGATTATATTTTTCAAGCGATGAGCGGCTTGATGAGCCTCACCGGCGGGCCGGACGAACTGCCCGGCGGCGGCCCGGCAAAAGTCGGCCTCGCCATCTGCGACGTGATCACTGGCATCTATTCGAGCTTCGCGGTGATGACCGCGCTCGCGCACCGCAATGAAACCGGCGAGGGCCAGTACATCGACATGTCGCTGCTCGACACCACCATCGCCGCCATCTCGCACATCAACATGAACTACCTGATCGGCGGCACGATCCCCAAGCGCATGGGCGCGGCGCACCCGAGCATCGTGCCGTACCAGGTGTTCAACGCGGCCGACGGGCAAATGGTCATCGCGGTGGGCAACGACACGCAGTTCGCCAAGTTGTGTCAATTGATCACGCTGCGGGATTTGCCGAGTGACGAACGTTTTCGAACCAACGTGAGCCGCGTGAAGAATCGCGATGCGCTGGTGCCGCAAATCCAGAACGCGCTCGCGGGCAACACGGTCAACCATTGGATCGAAACCCTCACCGCCGCCGGCGTGCCGTGCGGGCCGATCAATAACCTTAAGCAGGTGTTCGACGATCCGCACGTCCAGCACCGCGGCGCGCGCACCGAGGTGCCGCACCCGCGCGCGGGCATGCTGCCGATACTCGCGAACCCGGCGCGGCTCTCGGCGACGCCGCCGTCGTACGACCGCCCGCCGCCGCTGCTGGGCGAGCACACGCGTGAGGTGTTGAGCAGCGTGCTGGGCATGCCGGCGGTGGAGATGGACGCGCTGGCGGCTGACGGCATCATATGAAAGCGAAACAACATGCGAGTATCGCGGGCATCGCCGCTCTGCTTGCCACCGGCGCCGCGCTCGCCTACCCCACAAAACCCATACGCCTCATCGTGCCCTTCGCGCCCGGCGGCCCCGGCGATACGATAGGCCGGCTGATGGGCAAGAAGCTCACCGAAAGTCTCGGCCAACCCGTGGTGATCGATAACCGCAGTGGCGCCAGCACCCTCATCGGCACGGAGATCGCGGCCAAGTCGCCGCCGGATGGCTACACGCTGCTGTTGATCTCGACCACCAACGCGGTGAATCCGGGGTTGTTCAAGAAGCTGCCATACGACCCGGTGAAGGATTTCGCGCCGCTCACCATGGTGGCGTCCACGCCGTTCATGCTTGTGGTGCATCCATCGGTGGCGGCCAACTCCGTTGCCGACCTTGTAAGTCTCGCGCGAATAAAACCGGGGCAGATCAACTATGGTTCGTCGGGCAGCGGCAGTTCGATCCATCTGACCACCGAGCTTCTCAAATCCGCCGCGAAAATCGACATGACGCATGTGCCGTACAAAGGCAGCGGCCCGGCGTTCATCGACGTGATGGCGGGGCAGATTCAGGTGTTGTTCAGCAGCACGGTGTCGTCGCTGCCGCACGTCAAGACCGGCAAGGTGCGCGGCCTCGCGCTTACCAGTGCCAGGCGCGCCACGGCGCTGCCCAACGTGCCGACCGTCGCGGAATCGGGTTACCCCGGTTTTGAATCGAGTTCGTGGTTCGGGTTTTTGCTTCCGGCGAAAACGCCGCGCGCGGTGATGGAACGTCTGCTCGCGGATACACGCGCGGCGCTGAAATCACCGGATTTGAATGAGGGCCTGTTGAGCCAGGGCGCGGAACCCGGCGGCAATTCACCGGCGGAATTCAGCGCGTACTTCGAGGGCGAGATTCGCAAGTGGGCCGGCGTGATACGCGCGGCCAACATCCGGCTGGAACAGTAAGCGCGCGAGTTTCAACGTTTCGAAACGTTTCAACACGCGCGCTTACCTGGTCACACTAATCGTGAATCGCGGTTTTCGCCGGAGCGGCTGATTTCGGTTTGCGGCCGGGTGCGGCGGGCGGGATGTAACCCGACACGCGGCACAGCAAGCCGTTCACTTCCTTGCCGTCCTTGTAGCGTATCGACTTGCACACCATGATCGCGCCCTTGGCTTGCAGATCGGTCACGCCATGGCGCACGTTCGCAAGCGACAGCCCGGTGGCGGCGGCAATTTCCGAATCAAGTTGCTCGCCGGTGTTTTTCAAATAATCAAGGATCGCTTGCATTTCAAATGCTCCTTATCACAGTCGTGGTGTTCGCCGGGGCGTGGACCGCCGGGGCGTCGAGGGGAGCCGCATGATACAGGAAACAGCGGGTTTCCGGAAGAAAACCTGTGGCGCGGCTGGCGAAACCGCGGCAGATCAAGTCATCGGTTAAATAAAACAATCAATAAAAACAATAAGTTACCGTTATTCGAGCGAATGACTCACCCCACAGCGCCGGGTGGGTGGATCAGGGCGCAGACCGGGGCATGGCGCGTGATCCGGGCGCGAGCGGCGCGGCGGCGTCAGCCGCTTCGACAGGGAAATGGCACGCCACCTGATGCTCCGGGCCGTCGGCGGCCAGCGGCGGCGATTGCTCCGCGCAAAGGGCTTGCGCCTTCCAGCAGCGGGTACGAAAACGGCACCCCGAAGGCGGGTTGGCCGGGCTAGGCACCTCGCCTTGCAGCAGTATCCGCTCGGCACCTGCTTCGTTTGCGAAATCAATGCGCGGTTGCGCGGACAGCAGGGCTTTGGTGTAGGGGTGGCGAGGCGTTTTGTATACCGTCTCGACCGGGCCGATTTCAACGATGCGGCCAAGATACATGACCGCTATGCGGTGCGACATGTGGCGCACCACGGCCAGATCGTGCGCGATGAACAGGCAGGCAATATGGAAGTTCGACTGGATTTTCTCCAACAGGTTGACCACCTGCGCCTGCACGGACACATCGAGCGCCGACACCGGCTCGTCGCACACCAGCATCTCCGGATTCAGTGCGAGCGCGCGGGCGATGCCGATGCGCTGGCGCTGGCCGCCGGAGAATTCATGCGGGTAGCGTTGCGCGTGTTCGGGTAACAAGCCGACGCTCTCCAGCAGCTCGCCGACGCGCGCCGCCCACCGGCCGCGCGGCAGCACGTCCGCATGGATGACCCACGGTTCGGCGATGATCTGTTCGACCCGCATGCGCGGATTCAGCGACGCGTAGGGGTCCTGGAAGATCATCTGTATGCGCCGGCGTATCAACTTCAGTTGTGACGCGTCCGCGCGAAAAATATCTTCGCCGTGAAACAACGCCTCGCCGGCGCTCGGCTCCTCCAGGCGCATCAAGGTGCGCGCCACCGTCGATTTGCCGCAGCCGCTCTCGCCCACCAGCCCCAGCGTTTCGCCTTTGTGTATCGCGAAATCGACGCCATCAACGGCCTGGATGAAACCGGCGTTGCGCCGCAGCCGCAAGCCGCCGCCGATGGGAAAATGTTTGACCAGCCCGCGCACCTCGAAGATCGGTTCAGCGGCCATCAAACACCTCTTGCGCGCGGAAACATTCGGCGTGATGGCCCGGCGCCACTTCAACCCGCGGCGGCAGCGATACACGGCATTCATCTTTTGCCATGCGGCAGCGCGGATGAAAACTGCAACCGCTGGGCAGGGTCGCCATATTGGGCGGGGACCCGACGATCGGATTCAATTGTTGCTGGCCGGCGTCGGCGCGCGGCATGGATTCAAGCAGCGCCAGCGTATATGGATGGCCCGGGCGCGACAGCACGTCACGCACCGCACCGCTTTCGACCACGCGGCCGCCGTACATGACGGCGACGTGATCGGCCACCTCCGCCACGACGCCAAGGTCGTGCGTAATCAGCACCATGGCCATTTGGCGTTCGCGTTGCAAATCGAGCAACAGATCCATGATCTGCGCTTGCACCGTGACATCCAATGCGGTGGTGGGCTCGTCAGCGATGAGCAACTGCGGATCGAGCGCGATCGCCATCGCGATCATTACGCGCTGGCGCATGCCGCCGGAGAATTGATGCGGGTAGTCGCGCGCTCGTTGATGAGGCTCGGGAATACCGACACGGCCGAGCAACGCTTCGGCGCGCTCCAGCGCGGCCGCGGCGGGCAGTATGCCGTGCGCTCTGAATGGCTCCGCCACCTGCCAACCCACGCTGAACACCGGATTGAGTGATGCCAGCGCATCCTGGAACACCATGCCGATATCGCGTCCGCAGCGCTTGCGCCATTCGGACATGCGTAAGCCGAGTACATCGGTGCCGTTAAATCGAATGCCGCCGCCCGTGATGTGCGCGGGCGGCGACGCCAGCAAGCGCATGATGGCGGCGGCGGTGACGCTTTTGCCGGAGCCGCTTTCGCCGAGCACCGCCGTGGTTTCCCCGCGCCGCACCGAAAAGCTGGCGCCATTGACCGCGCGCACGATCTCGCGGCCGCTGCGAAATTCGATGCGCAGATCGGTCACTTCAAGCAACGGGGGATTGCTATCAGGCATCAGTCTTAGGTGCTTCAAGGCGCCAGCGCTGCACGGGGTCCGTGATCAGCCGCAACCAGTTGGAGAGCAGGTTCGCGGACAGCGTCGTGATCATGATCGCCAGGCCCGGTAAAAACGCCAGCCACCAGGCCTGGCTCAGATAGTTGCGGCCCTGAGCCACCATCAACCCCCAAGTGATCTCGGGCGGCTGAATGCCGATACCGAGAAAGCTCAATCCGGATTCAGACAACATCACGATGGCGAAATCCACCGTCAGGATGGTGAGCAACGTCGGCGCGACTATGGGCACCACGTGACGCCACAGTATGTGCGTGCGGCTGCCGCCCATGGCGCGCGCCGCGTCGACGAATCCGCGTTCGCGAATTTCAAGCACCTCGGCCCTGGTGACGCGCAGGTACGAGGGAATGCGGGTCACCGCCAATACGATGATGAGGTTCGCGACCCTGGGTTCCAGCATATACAGCACGACCACCGCCAGCAGCAGCGACGGAAAGCTCTGCACCACATCGGACAAGCGCATGATCAGATTGCCGGTGCCGCGCCCGACGTAACCCGCGATGAGACCGAGTACGCCGCCGATTATCATCGCCAGCACCACCGACGTGATCGCCACCGTCAGCGTGTTGCGCGACGCGACCACCAGGCGCGCGAGCATGCTGCGCCCAAGCGCATCGCTGCCGAGGATCATCACCCAGCCTTTTTCCGTCGAGCCGGGCGGCAGGTTGCGCGCGCGCAAATTGATGTCGGTGGCGGCCTTGCCGAGTAATTCCGGCCCGATCAGCATGCACAACAGCATGAACACCAGCCACACCGCCGCGCACAAGGCCAGCGGGTCGCGCGCCAGCAATTGCCACCACGGCAAGCCTATGCGCACGGTCACCATTTCCGCCTGCGCCGAGATCGGGCGGGTGTCCACCGCGGTGTTCACCATCGCGGCGGTGTTGGGAACGTTATTGACCGGGGCGCTCACTGGTGGCGGATCCTTGGATCGAGCGCGACATACACCAAGTCGATGAGCACATTCATGAAGAAGATCGCGGCCGCGGTCACCAGGATGGATGCCTGCACCACCGCGAAATCACGTTGTATTACGGCGTCTATCATCAGCTTGCCCACGCCGGGCCAGCCGAACACCGTTTCCACGATGACCGCGCCGTTGATCATGCCGACCGCGATATCACCCGCGACGGTGACGCCCGCCAGACACGCGTTGCGCAAGGCATGAACGAAGATGACCGTGCCCTCGCCCACGCCTTTTGCGCGCGCGGTTTTAACGTAAGCCGAAGCGAGCGCGTCCAGCATGGCCCCACGCACGACTTGCACCAGCAATCCAAACGGTCGCAGCGCAAGTACCGTCACCGGCATGATCCAGTAGGGGAACCCACCGGTGCCGGAGGTGGGCAACCAGCCCAAACTGACAGAGAAAAATAAAATGGCGGTAATGGCAACCCAGAAATCAGGCGCACTGGCGCCTATCAGCGAGACGGTACTGCCCACGCGGTCAAACATTCCCCCAGGGCGATACGCCGCCAGCGCGCCCACCGCAAACGCCAGCGAGATGGAGATCAACAGAGTGACAGCCGCGAGCTTTAGCGTCGTGGGGTAAGCCTCGAGCACCAAGTCCATGGCCGGGCGCTGCTTGCGCAGCGAGAAACCGAGATTGCCCTCCATGACATCGCCGACGAAGTGGACGAATTGCTCCGTGGCCGGACGATCGTAGCCATGTTTTTGCGCGAACTCGACGCGATCCTCGCGCGAGGCATCGAGCGGCAGGAACAAATCCGTGGGATCGCCCGTCAGCCGCGCAAGAAAGAACACCGCGACGATCAGCCCGAGCAGCGCAAAAACGCTGTGCACCGCGCGGCGGGTCAGGTAAGGGAGCATCTATTCTGCACCACTCAATTTGACTATAAAACCATTCCTTTCATTCCCGCGCAGGCGGGAATGACAAGTTTGGTATTGGACTTACCTGAAGGTAATTTGCTCGAGCAGGACTTCGCTGTTGGTTGCGGCCGTGGGCACGAACCGGATCTTCGGACTGACGCGCGCGAAGCCGACCATGTGGAACAGGAATACGTCGAGGACGTTCTCATGAACCATGGCCATGGTCTCCTCCCACAGCTTGGTACGCTTCGGACCCGCGGGCGTCTCCATCGCCGCCTCTATTCTTTTGTCCAGCTCGGGGATGCAGTGCGACGAGGTTTGCGCCCTGCAGGCGTACTTGGGCGTCATGGAGAAGACCGGGTCGCCGACGTTGTTGTCATGCATGTGGCCAAGTAAAACGGGGCCGCGATCCTTGAGCTTGGCGTCGGCCTCCGGCGTGTGCGGCCCCTTGTTGGGATGGGTGTTGTGGTTGACCCACAGACTGACTTCGAGCATCCGCAGTTTGACGTTGAGGCCGACCGCCGTGTACATGGCGAGGATGGCCTCGCAGGTTTCGGTGGTGTTTTCCCACTGGTTGATACGACACACAAGGTCAATGGGCGTATCGACCTTCACGCCGGCCGCCCTGGCCTCGGCCAGCAGCTTCCTCGCCTTCTCCGGGCTGTATTCGAATTGCTGCTTGTTGATCGCGTGATTGTGTCCCGCGATGCGCGGGATCACCATTTGCGTGGCGATCATGGCTTGCTTGGGAATGATCGAGCCATGCAAAGCCGTGCGGTTGACCGCGTGGTTGAGCGCGAGGCGCACCCGCTTGTCGGTGAGCGGCGGCACCAGCGATTCAATGCGCAGGTAGTTGGTTTCCGAGTTGGGATAGGCGAAGTCGGTTTTCTGATCCTTGGCGTCTTCGTGTGAAATGTTGGTCGCGATATGCGCTTCACCGACCCGCACCATCGCCGCGGCCACCGCGGATTCCTTGCGCCACACGTAGCGCGCGCCATCGAGTTGCGGCTTCTTGCCCCAGTAATGCGGATTGCGCTTCAACACGATCTCGCTATTGGCCGTGTAGCGGTCGATCATGTAGGGGCCGGTTCCGACGGTGTTATTCATGACCCGGATGGGCTCGTTGGGCGCGCCGATGGTCATCGTCGTCATGCGCACCGGCAGTATCGGATCAGGCCTCGGGGTGACAATATCGATGGTCGCATCGTCGACCTTCACCACCTTGATCTGAAAGCCGGAGAACATCTTGGTGCGGGCGTTGCAATCAAGCTTCGGGTTAAGCGCCTTGTCTATGGAACTGGCAATGGCCTCGGGTGTGAGCGGCGAGCCGTCGCTGTACTTGATGCCCTTGCGCAGAGTGAAGCGCCAGGTGGTGGCGTCCATCTGCTTCCACGACGTCGCCAGCCGCGGCCTGAGCGTGCTGTCATTGGGGTCGAGTTCGATCAGCGTCTCGTTGATGTTCTGGCGTATCACCCGGCCCACGGCCGAGCGCGCGCTGTTGCAATTATCGAGGCTGTCAGGTTCCTCGGGGAGGACGATGGTGATGGTCTGCTGCGCAAGCGCCGCGCCGGGCGCGATCAGCGCCATGGTCATAAGCACGACTACCGACACCGCGATAGTGCCAAGGTAACGTAAATTGATTCGAATCATGGCGATACTCCCCTCGTTTAGTTGGAACACGGTTGGAATTGACCGGATATGCTCGTAGATTTTTATCAGGCGCTTTTCCGCGTAGCACGCTACAAATCCGTAGATATAAGTCTACCAGACTGTGACGGTATTTGGCCTCCTGCGCAAGTTCGATCAGCAATTCTCAATTTAAAATCTGTAATCGTAGTGTAGTGGATTTTCCCTCGGGTTGACGGCTCGCTGGGTTATGCGCCGCTGGGCTACCCGGTATCGGGCGCGTTGACGGCATGGGGTGGGTTGAGTTTGCTAAGCATGAAGCCCAGC
>CAMDLH010000150.1 GCA_945901405.1 Bordetella parapertussis
CCGCGCGCGGCGCTGGAGCATCTTTTTCAAGTTCCTCATTTTTGTGTACCTGTTCGTCGTTCTGTTCATCGGCATGGGCTGGATCGCGCGCAAGGACGGCTCGTCGACGGGCAAGCATACGGCGCTGGTCGAGGTCAACGGCGTAATCAGTTCGGGTTCGGCCGCAAGCGCGGACAATGTGATTGCCGGTCTCACCGAAGCGTTCAAGGACAAGCGCACACAGGGCGTGATCTTGCGCATCAACAGTCCGGGCGGCAGCCCGGTGCAATCGGGCTATATCAGCGATGAGATCAAACGGTTGCGAGTCAAATATCCGAACATTCCGCTGTATGCCGTGGTCGAGGACATTTGCGCGTCGGGCGGCTATTACATCGCGGCGGCGGCGGACAGAATCTACGTCAACAAAGCCAGCATAGTCGGCTCGATCGGCGTGGTGATGAACGGTTTTGGTTTTACCGGCACCATGGAGAAGCTCGGCGTCGAGCGCCGCATGTTGTCCGCGGGCGAGAACAAGGGTTTTCTCGATCCGTTCAGCCCGCTGGATGATGCGCAGCGCGCGCACGCGCAAAAAATGCTCGCCGAAATTCACGAACAATTCATCGACGTCGTGCGCAAGGGCCGCGGCAAGCGCTTGAAAGAGACGCCGGACATGTTTTCGGGACTACTTTGGGTCGGGCAGAAAAGTGTCGAGCTCGGACTTGCCGACGCGCTGGGCAGCGCCGACTACGTGGCGCGCGAGGTCATCAAGGCGGAAGAAATTCTCGATTTCACGCCGCGCGAAAATATCGCCGAACGTTTTGCCAAGCGCTTTGGCGCGGCGATGGCCGAGTCGCTGGTGCGGGTGAGCGGGCCGGGGTCACTGAATATACAATAAACTCAATAAAAAACAAATACTTAAAATAATCGTTGTTTTCCCGGCCGGTAGAGCAGAAACACCGCGGGCCGCCGCCCCAGCTCGGGGATATTTTTCTTCCATGCGGCGATGCCGCGCGTCATTATATTTTCGCCCGGCGCCGTGAGTTCAACCGCGACGCACAGTAATGTGTCCTGGCGGCAGTGTTGTAGTAGCGACTGCATCATCGATGTATTGCGATAGGGCGCCTCGATAAAAATCTGCGTGGCGTCGTTGGTTTCGGATTCATGTTCGAGCTCTCGCAGTCGGCGGTGACGCGCGTCGGCGGCGACGGGCAGATATCCATGGAAAACGAAGCGTTGACCGGGGAAGCCGCTTGCCATCAGCGCCAGCAATATCGACGATGGGCCTACCAACGGCACTACGTTGATGCCGGCTTCATGCGCGTGACGCACCAACAGCGCGCCCGGGTCGGCCACCGCCGGGCAGCCGGCCTCGGACATCAAGCCGCAGTCGATTCCTTCCAGCATCGGCTTTAACAATGCGGGAACGTCTTTCGCGGGGGTATGTTCGTTCAGCGCGGTCATTACCGCCGACTGAATGGGTAGCGGATAGTGCGCGGTTTTCAAAAACTGCCGCGCGGATTTGGCGTCCTCGACAATAAAATGCGTGAGCCGGCGCGCGACCTCCAATGTGCGCGCTGGCAGTACATCGGCCGGATCGCCTTCGCCCAGTGTCACCGGGACCAGATACAGTGTTCCGCGGTTATGGCTCATCGCGCGATCACATGCACACCCGCGTTTGCCAGCATGCTCGTGAGCGCCACCAGGGGTAACCCAATCAATGCGGTTGGATCGCTGGTATCGATGCGCTCGACGAGGGCGATGCCCAAACCTTCGATCTTGGCGCTGCCCGCGCAGTCGTACGGCTGTTCCAGCGTGAGATAGCGTTCGATTTGCACATCGGAGTAGTTGCGAAAATGCACCGTGGTCGGAACGTTCAAGGATTGTTCGTGCTTGCTGGAAGTATCGAGTACGCACAGCGCCGTGTGAAACACCACCGCCTTGCCGCGCATCGCCGCCAGTTGTACCACGGCATTGGCGTGCGTGCCGGGTTTACCCACCGGGCGGCCGTTGAGCACGGCGACTTGATCCGAACCGATGATTACCGCCGCTGGATGCCGGGCGGCGACGGCACGGGCCTTGGCGCGCGCCAGTCGCAGCGCCGTGGCTTCTGGCGCTTCGGCGGGCAACGGCGACTCGTCAATGTCAGGGGATTCGCATTCGAAGGGAACACGCAGCCGTTCCAGCAGTACACGGCGGTAGCGCGACGATGATGCGAGTATCAGGGGCAAATGTGAAGGCAATTCGGGTGCACCAAAAATGAGCTAAGTACCTGCAAACTCTCGATTTTTTGACAGTCTACTTTGACTTTCGGGCGCAAAAATACTATCATCCCGCGATTATGGCCGCTGCAATTGTCATCGATAGCTTGGAGTTTGCGCGAGGGCGGGGGCGATTGAGTGGCGGCGTGCCAGTCGTTGGCTTGACTCGTATGAGCGATGTGTTGAGCAATAGCGAAGGCACTCTCGATTATACGGTCGTTGGCGTGTGTGATGATCGCGAGCGGCCGCAACTCGATTTACGGGTGACGGGTACGCTGTATTTGTATTGCCAGCGATGTTTGGAGCCGCTGGACCATCGTGTCGATATTGCAAACACCCTGGTCCTTGTGCCGCCAAGCTCGCCGGCGGAGCCGCTTGAAAATGGCGACGATGTGTTTTTTGTTTCGCCGGATGCGCCGGACTGCATAGAAGCAAGCGCGGAACTCAATGTCGGTGATCTCATCGAAGACGAGGTGCTGCTGAGCTTGCCGCCGTATCCGCGGCATGCGGAAGGAACGTGCGTGAGCAAGGCGGCGGCATATGAGGCGGGGCATGCGGTTGATTCGAAATTCGCCGGGCTCGCCGTGTTAAGGAATTTGGGAAAAACTATTAAGGAGTAATTTCATGGCTGTTCAACAAAACAAGAAGTCGCCCTCCAAGCGCGGCATGCATCGCGCGCACCACGCGCTTGCCGGTCCGTCGCTCGCACTCGAACCCACCACGGGCGAGGTTCATCTACGTCACCACATCAGCCCGACGGGCTACTATCGCGGCAAAAAAATCGTCAAGGCCAAGGGCGACTGATCGCCACCGGTGCGTGCCGGTACGGATTCAACCGGTACCGTTGCGCACGACTTCGGTCATAAAGATCAAATAACGCACGCGGCGAGTATCGTACGCGCGCACGCATGGGGGAGAACGGATGCAGGTAACCGTAGCCATCGATTGCATGGGCGGCGACCATGGCCCGCATGTGACGGTGCCGGCTGCGCTTGAGTTTCTGGCGCGAGACGAGCATGCCGCGGCTATCCTCGTCGGCCTCGAGGATGCAATCAATCCGGAGTTGCGGCGCCACCCCAAGGCATCGGCGTTTGGCGGCAGGCTCAAGGTGCGTCATGCGTCCGAGGTGGTCGCCATGGACGAACCTCCGGCATCGGCGATGCGCAACAAGAAAGATTCCTCGCTGCGTGTCGCGGTCGATCTCGTAAAAAGCGGCGAGGCGCAGGCCTGCATCAGCGCGGGCAACACCGGCGCGTTGATGGCTATATCGCGCTTCGTATTGAAAACGCTGCCGGGCGTGGACCGCCCGGCGATCGCCACCATTTTGCCCACGCTAAAGGGCCACATCTACGTGCTCGACCTGGGGGCGAATGTCGATTGCACCGCCGAGCACTTGCTGCAATTCGCCGTGATGGGTTCCGAACTGGTGAGTGCCGTCGAGCACAAAGCCAAGCCCACGGTCGGGCTGCTCAACATCGGCGAGGAAGACATCAAGGGCAACGAAGCAGTCAAGGCCGCAGCCGAATTGCTGCGCGCGAGCGACCTTAACTTTCACGGCAATGTCGAGGGCAACGATATCTACAAAGGCACCACAGACATCGTGGTGTGCGACGGTTTTGTCGGAAATGTCGCGCTTAAAGCGTCCGAAGGCCTGATACAGATGCTGAGCACCTATCTGCGCGAGGAATTCAACCGCAATGTGCTTACCAAGGCGGCCGGCCTGGTCGCGATGCCGGTGATCAATGCGTTCAAGAAGCGTGTCGATCACCGGCGTTACAATGGCGCAAGCCTGCTCGGACTTCGCGGCATCGTCATCAAAAGCCATGGCTCGGCCGATGTCTATGCGTTCGGTTTCGCGTTGCAACGCGCGATCGAGGAAGTACGCTCCGGCATGCTCGCGCACATCAGCGAGCGCATGACGCACATCCATCAATCCGCATGACGATCTATTCAAGAATCGCCGGCACGGGCAGCTATCTGCCGGCGAAGATAGTGACCAATCGCGATCTCGAGCAAAAAGTCGAGACCAGCGACGAATGGATTTTTTCCCGCACCGGCATACGCCAGCGGCACATTGCCGCGGACACCGAATGCACCAGCGATCTCGCTCTGCACGCCAGCCGCCGCGCGATGGAAGCCGCCGGTATCGAGGCCAAGGATATCGGACTCATCGTGCTGGCAACCACGACACCGGACATGGTGTTTCCAAGTACGGCATGCCTGTTGCAATCGAAGCTCGGCATCGCCGGGCCGCCCGCGTTCGACGTGCAGGCCGTGTGCAGCGGTTTTGTATACGCGCTCGCCACCGCGGACAATTTCATGCGCTCCGGGCAGTACGACAACATACTGGTGGCGGGCGCGGAAATATATTCGCGCATTCTCGACTGGAATGACCGCGGCACCTGCGTGTTGTTCGGCGATGGCGCGGGCGCGGTGGTGCTAAAACGCAGTGATACGCCCGGCATACTTTCGTCGCACCTGCATGCCGATGGCAGTCACGCAAACATACTTTCAGTACCTGGAACGGTAAACGGCGGGCAGATCAGCGGCAGGCCTCTGCTGCAAATGGAAGGCAATGCCGTGTTCAAATTCGCGGTGAAGGTGCTGGGCGATGTTGCCGACGAAGCGCTCGCGGCAAACGGACTCGCACGAAGCGATATCGACTGGCTGATACCTCATCAGGCAAATATCCGTATCATTCAGGCTACCGCGCGGCGTTTGGGTATGAGCATGGATAAGGTCATAACCACGGTTGAGCGCCACGCCAATACTTCGGCGGCATCCGTACCGCTCGCGCTTGACGAAGCAGTGCGCGGCGGGCGCATCAAGGCGGGGCAGAATGTGCTGCTCGAAGGCGTCGGTGGCGGTTTCACGTGGGGTTCGGTGCTCTTGCGCTGGTAAGTAGAATAATCATAACTATTTGTTTTTAAACGCTATTTTAAAATGATGCTCGCACTGGTATTTCCTGGTCAAGGCTCGCAAGCAACAGGCATGATGCAACCATTCGCCGAGTCTAAAATCGTGCGCGAAACGTTTGCCGAAGCCTCCGAAGCTGTCGGGCAGGACTTATGGAAGCTGGCCGCCGAGGGTCCAGCAGAGGAACTGAATGCCACGGTCAACACGCAGCCGATAATGCTCACCGCCGGCTACGCGGTGTATCGTGCCTGGCACGAAGCAGGCGGCGCCGTGCCGGCGATGGTTGCCGGGCACAGTCTGGGTGAATATACGGCGCTGGTGGTGGCGGGCGTGATTGCGTTTCGTGATGCCGTGCCGCTGGTGCGTTTTCGCGCGCAGGCGATGCAGGAGGCGGTTCCGATGGGCACCGGTGCGATGGCGGCGATACTCGGACTCGACGATGACGCGGTGCGTGCCGCATGCGCCGAGGCCGCGCAAAATGAAATCGTCGAGGCGGTGAATTTCAACGCGCCCAGCCAAGTGGTGATCGCCGGGCACAAGACGGCAGTGGAGCGCGGTGCCGCAGCGGCCAAGGCGCGCGGCGCCAAACGCGCGCTGATGTTGCCGGTCAGCGCGCCGTTTCATTCGTCACTCCTTAAGCCCGCGGCCGAGCGGCTGGCCGAGTACATGCATAACGTAAAATTCAGCGCGCCCTCGATACCCGTGGTCAACAACGTCGATGTCGCGGTTATTGCTGACCCCGAAGCCATCAAGGCGGCACTCGCGAGGCAAGCATGCAGTCCCGTGCGCTGGGTGGAGTTGATCAAGCACATGGCAACCGCGGGCGTCACCCACGTCGCCGAATGCGGGCCCGGCAAAGTACTCGCCGGCCTTACCCGGCGCATTGACGGCGGATTACAGGGGTTCTCAATCACCGATCCGCAATCGCTTGCGCAGACGGTGGGGGCTACAAAATGAAACCACTCGAAGGCAAAGTCGCGCTGGTCACCGGCGCTTCACGCGGAATAGGGCGCGCCATAGCGCTGGAACTCGCGCGCGCAGGCGCCGCAGTTGCGGCTACGGCTACCACCGAGGCGGGCGCGGCTGGTATTTCCCAAGCGTTTATCGAAGCTGGCGTCAACGGCGCGGGTTTCGTGATGAACGTCAACGACGCCGCGCAGGTGGAAGCAACGCTGGCGGAAATCTCGAAACGTTTTGGCGATATCGCGATTCTCGTCAACAACGCTGGCATCACACGCGACAACTTGTTGCTGCGCATGAAAGACGATGAATGGGACGACATTCTCTCGACTAATCTCAAATCAGTATTCAGACTGTCGAAGGCGGTGCTGCGCGGCATGATGAAGGCGCGCAGCGGGCGCATCATCAACATCACATCCGTGGTAGGCGCCACGGGTAACGCGGGACAGGCGAACTATGCCGCCGCCAAAGCCGGTATCGTGGGATTCTCCAAATCGCTCGCGCGCGAGATCGGCAGCTGCAACATCACGGTGAATTGCGTCGCGCCGGGATTTATCGTCACCGACATGACCAACGCGCTTAACGAAGAACGACGCAAGGGGCTGATCGGGCAGATCCCTCTGGCGCGGCTGGGCGAGGCCGCCGACGTGGCTGCTGCGGTGGTGTTTCTGGCGTCGCCCGGCGCCGCGTACATCACGGGCGCGACGCTGCACGTGAATGGCGGCATGCACATGGACTAGCCGGCGCGACCCGCACGTGGGCCGCCGGAATGTCATTGATTTTGAAGCATTTTTTGTTCATCAATTGTGGTAAAATGCGCGCTTATTTTGGCGTCGGGGCAATGTGCTCCGCGCTGTTCATAGCAACTCACTCCGTTGAAAGGGGGAACTAATGGAAAACGTCGAGCAACGCGTCAAAAAGATTGTTGCCGAACAATTAGGCGTCAATGAAGCAGACGTCAAGAATGAATCATCGTTCGTTAATGATCTGGGCGCAGACTCGCTCGATACGGTTGAACTGGTGATGGCGCTGGAAGAGGAATTTGAAACCGAGATTCCCGACGAGGATGCCGAAAAAATTACCACGGTTCAACAAGCGGTCGATTACGTCAAGTCCCACTCCAAAGCCTGATTATTTAATCGCAAGGGTGCCGGTTCGCCGTTCGATCTGAACGACACCTGTATCCATCTGATCCGGGCGCTCACAACACAAAAAACAATCGGCGGAGCGCATAGTCCTCCGGGTAAATCACATGCCCCGTCCCACCACACGCAGAGTTGTCGTTACCGGCTTGGGTATTGTTTCGCCGGTCGGCACCGGAGTCGCCGAAGCCTGGTCCAACATCATCGCGGGCAAATCCGGTATCGCTCGGATAACGCGTTTTGATCCCGCGCCATTCAGCTCGCAAATCGCGGGTGAAGTGAAAAATTTTGAAGTATCCAAGTGGCTGCCGCCGAAGGAAGCGCGGCGCTTTGATACCTTTATTCATTACGGCCTGGTGGCCGGCATGGAAGCGCTCAAGGATTCGGGGATCGATCTCGAACGCTCGAATCGCGAAATGATCGGCGTGTGCATCGGTTCCGGCATCGGCGGCCTGCCGCTGATCGAGGAAACGCACAACGCGCTGCTGGCGGGCGGGCCGCGTAAAGTCACGCCGTTTTTTGTGCCCGGCACCATCATCAACCTGATTTCCGGGCAGTTGTCGATCATGTACGGGCTGCAAGGTCCCAACCTCGCGGTGGTGACCGCATGTACCACGGCCAATCACAGCATCGGCGAAGCAGGGCGGCTGATCGAATACGGCGACGCCGACGTGATGATCGCGGGCGGCGCCGAATGCGCGATGTCGCCGCTGGGCGTGGGCGGATTCTGCGCGGCGCGCGCGTTGTCGGGGCGCAACGACGATCCAGCGGGTGCGAGCCGGCCGTGGGACAAGGATCGCGACGGTTTCGTGCTGGGCGAGGGCGCGGGCGTGCTGGTGCTCGAGGAATACGAACACGCTAGAGCGCGCGGCGCGCGCATCTATTGCGAGCTCGCGGGTTATGGCATGAGCGCCGATGCGCATCACATCACTGCGCCGTGCGAAGATGGCGCGGGAGCAGTGCGCTGCATGAACAACGCGCTGCGCAACGCGAGCCATAACACCGATCAGGTCGATTACATCAACGCGCACGGCACCTCCACGCCGCTGGGCGATATCGCCGAAACCGTCGCGGTCAAACGCTGTTTTGGCGACTATGCAAAAAAAGTCGCGGTGAGTTCCACCAAGTCCATGACCGGCCATCTGCTGGGTGCGGCCGGCGGCATCGAGGCGGTTTTTACCGCGCTGGCGATACGCGATCAGATCGCGCCGCCGACCATCAACTTGCATAACCCGGATCCGCGGTGCGATCTCGATTACGTGCCGAATACCGCGCGCAACATGAAGATCGATGTTGCGATATCCAATTCGTTTGGTTTTGGCGGCACCAACGGCAGTCTGGTATTCCGCAAGTTCTGAGCGCCGTTTTTGAAATCTTTTTTGCCGCGCCCGCGTGATACTGGTTAACGGCATTGCGGCAGATGGCGTCGCGGCCGGCGACCGCGGACTGCATTACGGCGATGGCGTTTTTCGCACCTTGCGCTTGCGCGGCGGCAGAGTTTTGCACTGGCCGCCGCACCTTGAAAAACTTCAAGCCGACTGCCGTGCGCTGAGAATTGCCTGTCCGGACAATGCGGCACTACACGCGGATATCAGCGCGATCACACGCGGTTTATCAGACGGCGTTGTCAAGGTCATGGTTACGCGAGGCAGCGGCTTGAGAGGTTATGCGCCACCCGCGCAAACCGTGCCGACACGCGTCGTGATGGGCTCGCCGTTTTCCCCGGCGCCGGTTCCTCCGGGCGGCATCAACGTGCATTTGTGCGCGCTGCGCCTGGGGCATCAACCGGCGCTGGCCGGAATCAAGCATCTGAACCGTCTTGAAAACGTGCTTGCCCGCGCGGAGTGGAACGACGCGTCCATCCATGAAGGTTTGCTATGCGATCAGGAAGGCAACGCGATTGGCGGCACGATGAGCAACCTGTTTATTGTTGAAGACGGTGCGCTGGTGACGCCTGATCTGACGCGCTGCGGCGTGGCCGGTGTAACGCGCCAGCGCGTCATGAAGCTGGCGCGGCGTAACGGCTTGCAATGCAAGGTTGAAAATATCCTGCTGCAACGTGTCTACAACGCCGGCGAATGGTTTCTCGTCAACAGCGTGATTGGTCTTTGGCCGGCCGCGCGTCTTGAGCAAAAGGTGTGGACGCCAGGCACGATTGCCGCCAAGGTAAAACACTGGCTTGAAGAAGACGATGCGGCTGCTTAAGTGGACACTTTTCGCCGCGCTGCTTACGCTCGCCGCGGCGGCAGGCGGGTTTTATTACTATGCGAATGCGCCGATCGCTCTGCAACAAAGCCCACTTGCGTTCGACCTGAAAACAGGCAGCAGTTTTCGCGGCGCGGCCAGGCAGATGGCAGATGCCGGCGCGATTGGAGAACCATTCTGGTTTGTATTGCTGGGCCGTGTCACGGGTGACGCCAGCCAAATCAAGGCAGGCAATTACGAGATCGAATCGCCGATCACACCATTGCAATTGCTGCGCAAAATCACGCGCGGCGATTACACGCAGGTGGCGGTTACCTTCATCGAGGGCTGGACTTTCAAGCAGGTACGCAAGACGCTGGACGATCACCCCAGCGTCAAGCATGAATCGCAGGGGCTGAGCGACCGCGATCTGGCGCGGCGTATCGGTGTGCCCGACGATGCGCCCGAGGGCTGGTTTTTCCCCGACACTTACCATTTCAGCAAGAACGCCAGTGATGTTGCCATATTGCGCCGCGCGCACGGTTTGATGCAGTCGCGCCTGAAAGCCCTGTGGGAAAAGCGCGCCGCCTCGCTGCTGCTGCGCTCGCCCTACGAGGCGCTGATACTCGCCTCCATAGTCGAAAAAGAAACCGGCCGCGCCTCGGAACGCGGCATGGTGGCTTCGGTATTCGTGAATCGCCTCAGAATCGGCATGCGGTTGCATACCGACCCCACGGTGATCTACGGCATGGGCGATGCTTACAACGGCAATATCCGCAAGCGCGATCTCACCACCGCTACGCCGTGGAACACCTATACTCGTGCGGGATTGCCGCCGACGCCGATTGCAATGCCCGGCACGGCCTCGTTGCAGGCGGCGCTGAACCCGGCGGCGTCGAACGCGCTGTATTTTGTGGCACGCGGTGACGGCAGTTCACAATTTTCGCGCACGCTGGAAGAACACAATGCCGCCGTGACAAAATACCAGCGTTCGGGAAAGCGGCAAAACCAGTAACATGCGCGGAAAATTCATAACCCTGGAAGGCATGGACGGCGCGGGAAAAAGCACACAATTGACGTGGCTGACCGCTTTCCTGCAGCGCCGCGGCATCGTCCATAAAATCACGCGCGAACCTGGCGGCACGCCCACGGGCGAAAAGCTGCGCGAGTTGCTGCTGGATCGAAATCAACACCTGCACGCCGAAACCGAGGCGCTGCTGATGTTCGCCGCGCGGCGCGAGCATTTGGCCAAGGTGATCGTGCCGGCGCTGGAGGAGGGCGCTTGGGTGATTTGCGACCGGTTCACGGACGCGACCTTTGCTTATCAGGCTGGCGGCAGCGGGCTGCCATGGGAGAAAATAGCCACGCTCGAACAATGGGTTCAGGGCGAATTGCAGCCCGATTTGACGCTGTATTTTGACGTGACCTCGCAGCTAGGTAGAAGCAGAACCGGCGCTGCCCGCGCGCCGGACCGGTTCGAAAAGGAGGGGGAATCCTACTTTGAGCGCGTGCGTGGCGCATACCTCAGACGGGCACGGGAATTTCCCCAAAGGATGCGAATTATCGATGCCGCCAGGTCGATTTCTGATGTTCAGAACGAACTTGAGAGTGTAATCATAAGTTATTGTTTTTAAACGATATTTAATTTATCACACGCACGTAAATTTTAATTTAGAACTAGCGATACAAGTTATTGATTATGAAGTGTTTTCCATGGCACGAGGCGGATTTTAAGCAGTTATTGGCACGCAGTGCCAGGCTCCCTCATGCCTTGTTGTTCAAAGGGCCGAAAGGCATAGGGAAGCTGGCGTTTGCCAGAGGCTTGGCTGCCAGCCTGTTATGCGAAAAAACCGCCCGCGCCGATACGGCTTGCGGCGTCTGCCCATCTTGCCTTTGGATAGCCAATGATGCGCACCCGGACTTTCGCCTGGTGCAACCGGAAGTCGACGCAGCCGACGAATCAGTCGAACCCGCTGCCGCGCCTGAAAAGAAAAAGCAGCGTATCATCGCCATTGCCCAAATCCGCGCGTTAAGCGACTTTATCAATATGACCTCGCATCAGGGCAGGGCGAAAGTCATCCTGGTGCATCCGGCTGAAACCCTCAATGCGGCGGCCTTCAACGCTTTACTGAAAAGCCTGGAGGAACCGCCTCCGGAGACCTACTTCCTGCTGGTATCGCATCGGCCGCATTTGCTGCCGGCGACGATCAAGAGCCGCTGCCAGCAAGTAGCGCTGGCCGGACCGCCCCCATTGGCCGCCGCTAATTGGCTGCACGACCAAGGCATCGATGACCCGCAACTTGCCATGGCCCAGGCTGGCGGCGCACCCTTATTGGCGCAGGAACTGAACGAAACAGAATACTGGGTCGCCCGCAGTCAGTTTTTGCAGGGGCTGGGAGCGCGCGACTTCGATGCCTTGGCGCTGGCGGAACGGTCGGCGGCGCAACCCGTGCCCCAATTACTGGGCTGGCTGCAAAAATGGACGCTGGATATCGCATACAAGAAATTTATCAATAAAATCAGGTACAACCCGGATCATGATGCGGCGCTTGCCGGGTTGGCTCAGCGCATGGATGGCCTCGCCGTGCTGCGATACCACCGGCAACTGATACGCCTGCAACGCATGGTCGAACACCCGTTCAATGTGCGGCTGCTATATGAGGATCTGCTGCTGGCCTATGGCGCCTTGCTGCAACCGGGAGCGTCTGGCCGCTGATGTTCGTCGATTCGCACTGCCACCTGGACTTCCCGGATCTCGCCGCCAACATCGACGATGTGCTGTCGCTGATGAAATCCAATGCCGTCTCGCATGCCTTGTGCGTGAGCGTGAATTTGGAGGATTTTCCCAACGTGCTGCGGCTTGCCGAGACGCACGCCAATCTTTACGCCTCCGTGGGCGTGCACCCTGACTACCCGGACGCAAGCGAACCATCATCAGCGGATCTGGTCAGACTGGCGGCACACCCCCGTATCGTCGCGATTGGCGAAACCGGACTGGATTATTACCGCTTGCAGGGCGACCTCGAATGGCAACGCCGGCGCTTCCGGGCGCACATCCAGGCGGCGAAGGCGTGCAGTAAACCGTTGATTATTCACACGCGCGCGGCGGCCGAAGACACCATCAGGATCATGCGGGAAGAGGGCGCGGGGGAGGCGGGCGGGGTCATGCACTGCTTTACTGAAACCCAGGCTGTTGCGGCGGCAGCGCTGGATTTGGGGTTTTACATCTCATTTTCGGGCATAGTGACCTTCAAGAGTGCTGTCGCGTTAAAAGAAGTGGCGAAATTTGTGCCCTTGGACAAGATGTTGATTGAAACCGACTCGCCGTATTTGGCGCCGGTACCGTTCCGCGGAAAGACCAACCAACCAGGGTATGTGAAGCATGTGGCCGAGGAAATAGCCCGGCTGCGGGGATTGTCGGTGGAGGCGGTAGCGCAGAATACGACGAGTAATTTCTTTAATTTATTCAATATATTAAGAAGTGAACTGAATGTTAAACATTAGAAAAGTCATGACCGGCCTGGCGCTGATCGCGCTGGTTTTACCGATGCCTGTCAGCGCCGGAGTCTACGAAGACATGCTCCAGGCCATCCGTATAGACAATCAATCGGGGGTGGCTGCACTACTCAAAAAGGGCGTGGACGTCGATTCCGTGTCACCTGAGGGCGAACCTCTGATCATGCTCGCCGCCAAGGAAGGACACCCAGGCGTGGTAAAAACCCTGCTCGCCGCCAAGCCCAAACTGATGGCGCGCAACCCCTATGGCGAAACCGCCTTGATGATAGCCGCGATCCGCGGGCATACCGAGATCGTGAGGCTACTGCTGGCCGAAGGCGCTCCAGTGGACCACCCCGGTTGGACTCCACTCATTTATGCCAGCGTCCACGGGCGGCTGGACATCATACAGTTGCTGATAGCCAAGGGAGCGAAGATTGATGCACAAGCCACCAACGGAGTCACCGCGCTGATGATGGCCGCGCGCGAAGGCCAGATGCAGGCAGCCTTGCTCCTACTGCAAAATGGCGCCAACGTGAATCACGAAACCGAGAGCGGGTATACGCCTTTGAAATTCGCCCAGTCACGAAACCAAGATGAAATGGCACGGATGTTGGTGCGGGCCGGAGCCAAATAGTAGCGTGACAATGTGGCTGAGTTGGGGGATATATCCGAGAGAATTCCCAAGACAATAATTCGCATAATGTATATTATGTAAAGTATTAGATTGATTTGAAGCGCTTGACTGGCAGTCCTCTAAGGGCGCCGAACTTGGACTGTCCACCTCTTGCGGCGAAGTTGCTGACACCACCCTCCCTTCAGAGTGCGTCTAAAAACTCTGATCCTTTGGGTAACGCTGTGATTCGCGCTTTTCCCACCGCAGTGCGACGCGAAGTTTCCTGAAGTCTTCAGGGTTGGAATTACTTGCAGTAATCAGAGCATGCCGTGGCAACCGGATGCCCCAGTATTCAAGGTGACCACGGCTATATGGCTGGAAACGAACGTTGCGCCTGAAACCACGCCACACACCTCCCGTCCTGCCCTGCTCCTGCAACAAAGAACGTTCCCGTTCAGGGATAGCGCGGTGACCGATTCGGGACTAAGCAATGCCCCGTAAAGGCGAACGTGGTAAACCGCGCTCCAGGCCAGCAACAGCGCCGCCAGGAATCCCATTACCGATGGCAGTGTCAGCAGGCATAACCCTGCCGCCAGTAGATGCAGGGCACTGATTCCCCATGAAATTGCGGGCGAGGGCGATACTGCCAGTCGAAGTGAGCGGGCCATGTGCCAGCAAGTATAAACGCGATGTGGTATCGAGGTCCGCTGTCTCCAAAAGAGACATGGGGTTACCGTAGGGAAACAACTCCAATTGACGCCAGTTATTCGACACTTGGACAGACTCCCGCTAGGTTTGGGCGACTACGCCCAGGATTTCAGCCACCGGCAAGCCGGATATATCCTTCAGTTTGACGTTACGGCCGATCTCCAGGTCTACCAGGTTGCACACCCGCGAGTAACTCGAATTGACTTGCACGCGCTGCCCGTCGGCGCCGACGCGCTCGATGCCAAACTGCACGGCATGACTTCCCGTAGCGGGCAATTTGCTGATGAAGTTCTTGGTGGCCCAGATTTTCCCAAAACGCGCCATGTCGCTCAGCCGTGCAGTGTGGTTGATGGTCTGCCCCAGTACCACGAACTCGATGCTCGTCGCCGTTTGGAACGTGCCCAGCCACTCCTGCCCTTCGTTCAGGCCGGTGTTCAGGTAGAGTTCATTGGTCCAGTTCTTCTTAAGTTGCCAATCTTTCGACAATCGGGCGATGGCTGCCTTCAGTTCTTGAGCGCAAATCGCGGCATTGAGGATGTAGTTGGAGTCCGGCTGCGGGAAGAAGTAATAGACCATGCCATCCCCGACATGTTTGCCGTGCGTTCCGTAATAACGCCGGAAAATCGATCCCGCCACGGACCATATCTGGTTGATGAGCTCGAAGTATTCGTCGGGGGGCAACTCCGAACAAATCTTCACTGACTCCTGCAAATCCGCCACCAGCACGGCAAGTTCGGTTAACACAGGCAGCCGTTTGCTCAACAGGCTGCGAATCACGATGTCGCGCCGGCTTAGCAGCCGGCGTAACTCGGCTGCATCGCCGTCGTACGGCGCAAGGACGATCAGAATGCCTTCGCGGAAGTAGGTGGCATAGGCTATGTGCGCTTCACCGCCCCTCTCCCCCGGCGCGTCGTGCCCGCCCTTCGCGTCGGCTTTCATATTCAGCCGCACCGGCACTTCGGCGGTGAGTTTTCCCTCTACCGCGCCCGCTTCCTCGCATAACGTTTCAAACATCCGCGCCCGTTCGCTGGACAGTCCGGCGCAGGACTGCAACATGGCTTCGCAGGTCATACGCTCTTTTGCCAGTGCCAGGTTCAGGCGCACCAGCGCCAGGGCGTTCTCGGACAGCGGCGTTTGAGCGGACTTCAGCAACAAATTGAAAATGCTGCGATCGCCGATGCGCGGCGGTAAATTCTCGAAAACATTGGGCAGCCCCGCCCTGGCTTGGGCATTGAACCAGGTGACCTCAAAGTTGTAGTTGACCATGTAGGCCGTATGAGGCAAGTCCTCGACGGTCAGTGTTAGGCTGCTGGATTGATCCGGCTGTGAAGCTTGTTCAATAGCGGCGGTTGCGGGCACAGCCGGAGCGGCTTGGGTGGACTCCAGGGGCGGCTGGGCGGGCGCGCCTATCTGCTGGGCTATTTGCTCCATATTCAGGCCTTCGCGCTTGAGTCGTTGTATGGTGTCTAACGTGGCGAGTGAGTGTGGTCAGCGAATTTGATGTTCGGACTTTCATGTATCTTGATGGTCGTTCAGTGCGGAATTGGAAATAGAAAACGCCGCCGACC
>CAMDLH010000151.1 GCA_945901405.1 Bordetella parapertussis
ACCGGCGGCGTGGCGAAGCTGTGATACGGCGGCGGCGACGAAAGATGCGTCCATTCGAGACTGTCCGCGCCTTCCCATTGCCTATCCAGCGCCTTCTCACCGCCCCAGATGCATTTGACGACGATATACACGAACAGCAACTGACTTATGCCGAAGCCCCACGCGCCTATCGATGAAATCGCATTGAATTCCGCAAACTGCAATGCGTAGTCGGGCACGCGCCGCGGCATGCCCGCGAGGCCCAGGAAGTGCTGCACGAAGAAGGTGACGTTGAAGAATATCAGCGACAGCCAGAAGTGCCATTTGCCGAGCGTCTCGTTGTACATGCGGCCGGTCCACTTCGGCAGCCAGAAGTAAATGCCGCCGAAAGCCGAGAACAACGCGCCCGCCACCATCACGTAGTGAAAGTGCGCAACGACGTAATACGTGTCATGCAACTGCACGTCCACCGGAACGATGGATAGCACCAGCCCAGTGAATCCGCCCAGCGTGAACAGGAACAGGAATCCGAGCGCAAACAACATCGGCGTCTCGAAGGTGAGCGAGCCTTTCCACATCGTCGCCACCCAGTTGAACACTTTCACGCCCGTAGGTATCGCGATCAGCGTCGTCGCATACATGAAGTAAAGCTGCGTTTCGACCGGCATGCCGGCGGTGTACATGTGATGCGCCCACACCATGAAAGAAAGGATCGCGATGGAGGCCGTGGCGTAAACCATCGAAGCATAACCGAACAGCGGCTTACGCGAGAACGCTGGAATGATCTGCGAAATCACGCCGAACGCGGGAATCGCGATGATGTAGACCTCGGGGTGGCCGAAAAACCAGAAAATATGCTGATACAGCACCGGGTCGCCGCCACCGGCTGCGTTAAAGAAACTGGTGCCGAAGTGGCGGTCGGTCAAGGTCATGGTCACCGCACCCGCCAGCACCGGCATGGAGGCCACCAGCAGATAAGCGGTGATCAGCCACGTCCAGCAAAAGAGCGGCATTTTCATCAGCGTCATGCCCGGCGCGCGCATGTTGAGTATCGTGGTGATGATGTTGATCGAGCCCATGATCGACGACATACCAAGGATGTGCACCGCGAAAATGGTGAGATCCATCGCGGGGCCGGCCTGCGTGGTGAGCGGGGCATACATGGTCCAGCCCACGCCAGCACCGCCGCCGGGCGCGAACTGCGCGGCAATTAACAACAGAGCAGCAGGCGGCAGCAGCCAGAACGACAGGTTGTTCATGCGCGGAAACGCCATGTCAGGCGCGCCGATCTGCATCGGAATCAGCCAGTTGGCAAAACCCACGAACGCCGGCATGATCGCGCCGAACACCATGATCAGCCCGTGATAGGTCGTCATCGAGTTGAAAAACTCCGGCGTGACGATTTGCAAGCCGGGCTGGAACAACTCGGCGCGGATGATCATGGCCATGACGCCACCGACAAAAAACATCGACAGGCTGAACCACAGGTACATGGTGCCGATGTCCTTGTGGTTGGTCGATCCAATCCAGCGCATCATGCCGTAGGGCTTGTGCGCGTGATCGTCGTGTCCAGCGTGACTATTGCCGTGAGCGTGGTCGTGGGCTGCTGTACTCATTGTCGGCTCCGTAATTCCTAAAATATCGTTTTAAAACAATTATTTATATAATTTACTAACTGTGTTATTTTCCGCCGCGGGCGGTTTTGATATCCGCCGGAAGCACAGAGTCGCCGGTCTTGTTATCCCAGGTGTTGCGCGTGTAGGTAATCACCGCGGCCAGCTCGGTATCGGACAGATGTTTGAACGCCGCCATCGCAGTACCAGCCTTGCCGTTCAAGACCATTGCAACCTGATCGGCCTTCGGGCCATTAACCAATTTCGAGCCGGTGAGCGCCGGGAACGTCGGCGGCATGCCCTTGCCGGTGGGCTGATGGCAGGCCACGCAATTTTGCGCATAGACTTTTTCACCGCGCGCTTTCAACTCGTCCAGTGTCCAGGGCTTGTCGGGGGCATCGGCGATCGCGGCTTTTTTCATGCCGGCTTTCTGGCTTTCGACCCATTTACTGTAGTCGGCGGCCGATTTCACTTCCACCACGATCGGCATGAAGCCGTGATCCTTGCCGCAAAGCTCCGCGCACTGGCCGCGGAAAATCCCCGGCGTATCCGCCTTGAACCACGCATCGCGTATGAAACCCGGCACCGCGTCCTGCTTCACCGACAACGCCGGCACCCACCATGCATGGATCACGTCGGCACCAGTGACGAGCATGCGCACTTTCTTGCCCACCGGCACCACCACATGCGTGTCGGTTTCGAGCAGATAATTCGGGCCTTTGGTTTCCGTGCCGTGAATCTGCGCCTGCGGCGTGGACAGATTGCTATAGAAACTGATGCCCTGACCTTCGCCTTTCAGGTAATCGTAGCCCCATTTCCATTGGTAGCCCGTGGCCTTGATGGTGATATCCGCCTCGGAGGTATCGCGATGCTTGAGCAACGTCTTGGTCGCTGGGAACGCCATCACCACGAGGATGATCGTCGGAATCACCGTCCACGCGATCTCGATGCCCAGATGCTCATGAAAATTTGCCGCCTTGTGGCCGACCGACTTGCGATGCTTGAACACCGCATAGAACATGAAGCCGAACACCACGACGAATATGACCACGCAAATCCAGGTGAGGATGGTATGCAGGTCGTAAATGTCGCGGCCGATTTCGGAGGCGGGCGTTTGCAGATTAAGACCATATTCGGCAAACGCGGCCGCGGGCCACAGCATCAGTGCCATCAGTGCCGATACCAGCGCAAGCATCCGCGCCTGTAATCCCGCATACATTCTTGCCAGCTTGTTGCTCATTCTTCCCCCAAGGATTCTTTCAATCAATTCCCCGCCAGCCTGCCCTTCAACTCCCGCGCCAGCGCCTGCCGCCCGCCATTGTCGAGGTAGCGGCCGATCTCGACTTCCCTGCCGTGCGAGCGCAACGCGAGCCGCGTGCTCCACGAACGCTCCCTCACCACCAGCCGCGCCCAAGCGCGATTAAATTCCAGCCGCCGTACGCGATTTTGTTCGCAGATGTCCAGCGTTACCACATTGCCGCGAATGCTGACGCTTTCGTAATCTCCGGCGTGCGCCCTCAACCACCGCAGCACCAGCGCCAAGCCCGCGATTTCCAGCCCCGCAAACGGCAAAATCAGCCACGCGCCCAACAACGCAAACACCACCGCAATCGCCAGGGACACGCACGCGAGCGAGCCGAAAACCACCCAGCAGGTAACGGAATCAAGCGAATTATGGCGTCGTGCCAACAGCGCGAAATCCCCGTCTCCCCTTGCGTTCGCGTTGCTTTCCACGGCGCGGGCACCCTCAATAAATACGTGCGGAATTTATCACAGCGGGCAGGCCGAGGCAAATACGCGGCAGGCTTTACGCTCTGTTTTGCGGGCCAGCCAGCGCGTCCAAATTGAAACTTTCCGCCAGCTTTCGTGGATCGGGATTTTGCGTGTGTGCAATGCGCGCCAGCAGCGGCGTATTCAGGCGCTCCATTAACGCGCAAACATTCTCGTCCTCATGCGCCATCGCGGGATCAACGTGATTCCCCACCCAGCCCGCGAGCGCAAGGCCGCGCGCGCGGATCGCCTCGGCGGTGAGCAGCGCGTGATTCAGACACCCCAGCCGCATGCCCACCACCAACACCAGCGGCGTGCCTAGACGTTGCGCGAGATCAGCGGAAGTCTCGCGCGCGTTCAGCGGCACGCAAAAACCGCCCGCGCCCTCGACCACCACCACCTCGGCGGCGCGCGCCAGTTCGTTAAACCGCGCGGCAATCGCATCGATGCTGATTTCGACTTTGGCCTGTTGCGCGGCGATGTGCGGCGCAATCGGCGGCTCGAAGCAATACGGATTGATCGTGGCCAGCGGCGCGCTCACATTGCTTGCGGCGATCAATGCTTCCACATCGTCGTTGAGCAGCCTGCCATCGTGTAACCGCGCGCCTGCTGCCACCGGCTTCATGCCCGCCACGCGCAGTCCGCGCGCCGCATAGGCGTGCAGCAGCGCGCAGGCGACGAGAGACTTGCCCACGCCGGTGTCGGTGCCGGTGATGAAAAGGCAGTGTTGAGTTTTGAGTTTTGAGTGTTGCGTGATGATGATCACCCTGGTTTGATGTCGATCACACGCTTGCCAGTTGGGCTCACGCGCGGCATGGGTTTCCATGCGTGGCCGTAGACCACCTCGAAGGTGGCGGGCAATTTGCCGTCGCGCCTGAAGGTCTCGTAGCGCTGCTCGATGGATTTCAACACTGATTTGGCGCTCAGGCCTTGCGGGCGCCCTTCGGCGGCGTTGCGCGCGCCGATGGCCTTGAGATCGCGCATCACCGCGCGCACGTCGCTGTAGGTCATGGTGATGGTTTCCATGTCCATCACCGGGTCGGCAAAGCCGCAGGCGATCAGCATGTCGCCGATATCATGCAGGTCGATGAAGCGATGCACATGCGTGTGGCCGTCCACGCCTTCGCTGGCCTCGCGCAACTCTTTTAGCGTGTCGGGGCCGAAGGTGCTGAACATCAGCAGGCCGCCCGGTTCGAGCACGCGGTACATTTCGGCGAAGGCGAAACGCGGCTCGTTCACCCATTGCAGCGCGAGGTTGGACCACACCATGCCGGCGGCGCCGCTCTTGACCGGCAGCAGTTCAAGGTCGCCGCACACGGCGAGCGGCGGCGCGTGGCGCGTGAACCAGTTCTTGCGCGGCGGTTTGCGCGCGCGCGCGCGTTCGAGCATGTTAAGCGCCAGATCGAGCGCGATGAGGGTTGCGTCCGGGCAACGCTCGCGCAAGGCGGGCAGCGCGTTGCCCACGCCGCAGCCCGCGTCGATGATGGTTGAGGGCAAACGCTTGATCAGCATCAGCCGCTCGAGCATGCGGCTGCACACTTCGTTTTGCAGCACCGCAGCTGCTTCGTAGGTGGCGGCCGCTTTCTCGAACGAGCGGCGCACACGCCGCTTGTCGAGTTGCCACGCGCTACTCATCAATAAACTCCGCCAGCATGCGGCTGACTGTTCCCGGTTCGGAAATAAACGGCGCGTGCGCGGCGCCGGCGAGCAACTGGAAGCGTGCGTTGGGCAACGCACGCGCCAGCCACTTGCCCGCCGTCACCGGCGTCACCGTATCATGCGCGCCGTGCAGCACCAGCGTGGGCTGCCTGATCGCGCCAAGATCGTCACGCAGATCGGTGGTACGCAAAATTTCGAGGCCGTGCTCCAGCACCGACACCGGCGCCACCGCGCGCGCGAACAGCACGTTGCGCAAGCGCAGCGCGACTCGCGCCGCATGCGCGTCGCCCAGCGCTTGCAGCGACACGAAACGCAACATCACGCCGGTGCGGTCACGCTTTAACGCCAGCGCGAATTGGCGCATCACGCTGCGCTCGGTGGCGTGCGGCCAGTCGCCGCGCTGCACGAAACACGGCGTCGCCGAGATCAAGGCGAGCTTTTCAACCTGCTGCGGCGCGCGACGCGCCCACGTCAGCGCCACCTGTGCGCCCAGCGACCAGCCCACAACACAACAACGGGCGGGCACTTGGGCCGCCAGCGTGTCGGCGATGCGCTCCAGCGTGTACGGCGAGCACGTGGGCGCATCGCCATAACCGGGCAAATCGATCAGATGCGCGGTAAAATTTTTTTCGCGCGAGCGCGTGAGCCCGCGAAACACCAGCGCATGCGCGCCCCAGCCGTGCAGAAACACCACGTCACGCAGAGGCGCTTTCATTGCGCGCGCTCCAACGCCTTCAATGTATTGGCGAGGCTTTGCACATCTTCGGCGGAGTGCGCGGCAGAGAGCGAAATGCGCAGCCGCGCCGAACCTTGCGGCACGGTAGGCGGCCGAATCGCCGGCACCAAAATGCCCTGCGCGGAGAGTTTCGTTGATAACGCAAGCGCTTCGTGGTTGCCGCCGACGAGCAGCGGCTGAATCGCCGTGGCGGACGGCATGAGTTTATGCTGCGTTATCGTAAGTGATTGTTTTAATTGCATAATTCTGTTTCTTAGATTTTCGCGCCGCCAGCCCTCATTGGCGATGACTTCAAGACTTTTGAGCAACGCGCACGCCACCAGCGGCGGTGTCGCGGTGGTGTAGATATAACTGCGCGCGCGCTGAATCAGCGTTTCAATCAGCGCGTCTTCTCCCGCGACAAACGCGCCGAACACACCCGCTGCCTTGCCCAGCGTCGCCATGTAAACAATGCGCGGCGAGTTCAAGTTGAAATGCTCCAGCACGCCGCGCCCTTGCGCGCCCAACACGCCAAAACCATGTGCGTCATCCAGCATCAGCCACGCGTCGTGCGCCTCGCACAGCGCGAGCAGTCCCGGCACGGGCGCGATGTCGCCGTCCATGCTGAACACCGCATCGCTCACCACCAGCTTGCGGCGCGCCGGTGTTTCCTTCAACTGGCGCGCAAGCATGCCTAGATCGCCGTGTGCATAACGCTTGAACTTCGCCCGCGACAACTGGCAAGCATCGTTGAGCGAAGCGTGATTCAGGCGGTCGGCGAACACCGCGTCCTCACGCCCCACCAGCGCGGTGACGATGCCGATGTTGGCCATATACCCGGTGGAAAACAGCAGCGCGCGCGGCAGTTGCACGAACGCCGCCAGCGCTTCTTCAAGCTGGTGATGCGCGCGCGAGTGGCCAAGCACCAGATGCGATGCGCCAGAGCCGACGCCAAATCGCGATGCTCCTTCGCGCGCTGCCTCGATCAACGCCGGATGATTCGCAAGCCCGAGATAATCGTTGCTGCAAAACGCGGTGTAGTCGCGGCCATCGACCGTGACATGCGCCGATTGCGCGGAATCCAAAACCTTGCGCGTGCGGCGCAAGCCAAGCGCATCAAGCTGCGAAAGCCCGCCCGCCAAATCTGAATATAAAACGCTCAACGCCTAACTCTCGACTCCCATCGCCTTGATGCCTAGCTTGGCAAACAACGCCTGATCTTTCTCCACGTCAGGGTTGCCGGTAGTAAGCAATTTCTCGCCGTAGAAAATCGAATTCGCACCCGCGAGAAAACACAGCGCCTGTATGCCTTCGGACATTTCCTGCCGTCCGGCGGAAAGCCGCACCATCGCCTTGGGCATGCTGATGCGCGCGCAGGCTATGGTACGCACGAACTCGAATGGGTCGAGCGTTTCGGCGCCATGCAAAGGCGTGCCTTCGACCTGCACCAGATTGTTGATTGGTACCGACTCGGGGTACGGATTCATGTTCGCCAGTTGCGCGATCAGCGCGGCGCGCGTGCGCCGGGTTTCGCCCATGCCGACGATGCCCCCACAACAAACATGCAGCCCCGCTTCGCGCACTTGATCAAGCGTATCGAGGCGATCCTGCTGCGTGCGCGTGGTGACGATTTCGCCGTAGAACTCCGGCGCGGTGTCGATGTTGTGGTTGTAGTAGTCGAGGCCCGCGGCCTTGAGTTGTTCGGCTTGGCCTTGTTTCAGCATGCCGAGCGTGGCGCAGGTTTCCATGCCCAGATCGCGCACCGCTTTCACCATTTCGGTGACGCGTTCAAGGTCACGCTGCTTGGGGCTGCGCCACGCGGCGCCCATGCAAAAACGCGTCGCGCCGTTTTCCTTGGCGAGTTTCGCGGCGGCGGTGACATCCTCGATCGACATCAGCGCTTCGTTCTCAACGCCGGTGTGATAACGCGCGGCCTGCGGGCAATAGCCGCAATCCTCGGAGCAGCCGCCGGTTTTGATCGACAGCAAGGTGGAGCGCTGCACCGCGTTGGCGTCGAAATGTTCGCGATGCACGCACTGCGCGCGATAAATGAGATCATTGAACGGCAGATCAAATAGCTCGGCGATTTGATCAACCGACCAGCGTTTCGCGGGTTGACCAGGTTTGCCGGAGCGCTCGGGTACGACGGGTGCGGATGCGGTATCCATGTACTTGAATTCTCGACTAAATTGTATAAACTGGCAAAAACGTAATGTTTTTAATGGGTTATATGATCGAGCATGGGCGCTAGCCTGTCAAATTCAGCACGCGGATTTCTGGCGAAGTGCGTACAGGTCGTGCAGCGCCATATTACGCCAGATTGCCTGCTGTGCGGCGCGGCGAGCCATGGCGAGATGCTGTGCGCGCCATGCAATGCTGATATGCCTCGCGTTTCACGTCTGGCACACGAGCGTTGCGTGGTGTGTGCGCTGCCGCTTGCAGGCAGCGATGGCACGCAAACCTGCGGCGCGTGTTTGGCCGATGCGCCCGCCTTTGACCACATATGCGCGGCGTACGCGTATGCGTTTCCGGCCGATGCGCTGGTGCAGGCGCTCAAGTATCGCGGCCAACTCGCGATCGCGCCGCTGCTGGGCGAAGCGCTGACGCGCGCGCTGGATGCAAAGCCGGATGTGCTCGTCGCCATGCCGCTGTCCAACGGCCGCCTGCGCGAGCGCGGCTTCAATCAGGCGCACGAAATCGCGCGCCACGTCGCGCGAGCCACCGGCATTGTTTTGCTGAACGATGCCTGCCGCCGCGTGCTCGAAACACCGCCGCAGGCTGCCCTGCCCTACAAGGCGCGCGCGAAGAACGTGCGCAATGCATTCGTGTGCGATGCAAACTTTGACGGCAAGCACGTCGCGATCATCGACGACGTGATGACCACCGGCGCAACTCTCAACGAACTGGCGAAGAAAATTAAACGCGCGGGCGCGGCGCGCATCACTGGTCTTGTCGCCACACGCACCCTGGCCTACAGCGACCTGACGGTGCGTTCAAGCCATGTTTGACATCGTTCTCTACGAGCCGGAAATTCCGCCCAACACCGGCAACGCGATGCGGCTCGCGGTCAACACCGGCGCGCGGCTGCACCTGGTGAAACCGCTGGGCTTCTCGATCAGCAGCAAACAACTCACGCGCGCGGGCATGGATTACCGCGAGTTCGCCGATGTCACCGTGCACGACGATTGGGCCGCGTGCCAAACGCATTTCGCCGGACGCAGGATGTTCGCGGTGACCACGCGCGGCTCGCAGCGTTACGACAAGCCGGCATACCGCGAAAACGACGTGTTCATCTTCGGCCCCGAAAGCCGCGGCCTGCCGCAAAATTTGATCGACGCCCTGCCCGCCGAACAGCGTATTCGGCTGCCGATGCGCACCACGGGGCGCAGCATCAATTTATCCAACGCGGTGGCGGTGATCATGTATGAAGCGTGGCGGCAATCCGGATTCACAAACGGACAGTGATGCGATAAATATGTTTAAAAACAATTACTTAGAATTAACCTTATTCGCACCCCGGCTATAACGGCCAAGTAAGGGAGTCTGACCATGAGCCTGAGAAATCAATCCGGGCGTATCGCCAACTGGGAAACCGTTTTGTTTGCGGCGCTCGCGCTGCCGTTTGTGCTGGGCACGATCTACATGACCTATCGTTCGTTGTGGTTTCAGTTCGCGGTCACGCGCGCCGAGGGCATGGTCGTCGAAATCTCCGGCCGCACGCCCGTGCTGAGCGTCGAGTATGCGACAGGAAGAGGCACCACGCTCGTCACCCAAAGCGCCGGCTCCGACCTCTACAAGGGCATCGCGCGCGGCGACAGGCTGACCGTGTTCTTCGATCCCCAAAACCCCGCCGACGCGCGCCTTGACCTGTTCGTCGAAAACTGGCTGCTGCCCATCATCACCGCGATTCCCGCTGGAATACTGTTGCTGGTCATGTTCGTAATGCGCGGCGGATTTTCCACCAACGCGCCGCGGCGGCTGAAAAGCAACGGCGAGCCGGTGCAGGCCCAATTCACAAGAGTGCGTGTCGAAATGGACATGGATGGACCACGCATCGCGGGTACGCTTACGCTGCATGATGACGGCGAGCGCTGCACCCTGCTGCACAACGGCGTTGCGCGCGACCCCCATGACCCCCAAGTGCAGCGCGAGCTGGGCCTCGTCAATATCATTGAAGCGCTGTGGATCAACCCCAAGACCGGCAGACGGCATGTGTTTGAAAGCGAATCGCTACCCGACAATCCGGAAAGCCAGTTGAAAGGCCGCGGCATCACCGTCTACATCGACCCAAAGCGGCCGGATCGTTACCGCATGGAGTTGCCGTTTCGGCAGAAGACCACTTCACCGCAAACACCGGAGCAGGGATTTCGTGGCAACGTGTAATCACCCGTCAAATCGTCTCCGACTTCGGATCCCGCTCCAGCAGTTCACCTGCCACCTTCATCGCTGATTGCGGCGCATCCAGCACCCGGCACACCGCTTCGGTGATCGGCATGTCTATGCCGCGTGTCTGCGCAAGACGTGAAACTTCGCGCGCGGTGTAAACGCCCTCGGCGACGTGGCCGAGTTCGATCAAGATGCCGGCGAGCGATTTGCCTTCCGCCAAGCGCAGGCCTACGCGGCGGTTGCGTGACAGGTCGCCGGTGCAAGTGAGTATGAGATCGCCCACGCCGGCCAGGCCCATGAAGGTTTCGGCGCGGCCGCCGAGTGCGACGCCCAGGCGTGTCATTTCGGCAAGGCCGCGCGTCATGAGTGCGGCGCGCGCGTTAAGACCCAGCTTGAGGCCGTCGCAGATGCCGCTGGCGATGGCGATGATGTTTTTTACCGCGCCCGCGACTTCGACGCCGATGAGGTCGTCGGACGAATAAACCCGCAGTGATCCGCCGTGCAGCGCGCGCGCTGCATGTTCCGCAAATTGTGCGTCGCGCGAAGCGAGCGTCAGCGCGGTGGGCAATCCTTTCGCCACCTCTTGCGCGAAACTCGGCCCCGATAGCGCGCCGCCCGCCGCGCCCGGCAGTATTTCGGCACACACCTGGTGCGGCAGGCGCGCGTGCGGCTGCTCGAAACCTTTGCACAGCCACACCGGTTTTACATCGCCGCGTACATCGCGCAGCCGTTGCAACACGTCGCGCAGGCCCGAGGTGGTTACCGCCAGCAGTGTGAGTTCGCAGCCGTCCAATGCGCTTGCGAGATCGCTGGTCACGGCGACCGCCGCGGGCAGCGCGTGTCCCGGCAGATAACGTTTGTTTTCGCGCGAAGATTGAATCGCGGCGGCTTGCGCGGCGTCGCGCGCCCACAGGGTTACGCGGTGGCGCGCGGCCAGATGCACGGCAATCGCGGTGCCCCACGCGCCCGCGCCGAGTACGGCGATGTTCATCAACGCGTGGTCACACGCCCCACACCTGATTCGCGCGCACGAAGCCGGTGACGCCATCGCGGTGGCGCACGCGCAGCCAGCCGTTGCCGGTGACTTCGATCAGATCGAGTATCACGCCTTGCTGCGCCTGAAACGCCACCGCCGCGGATTCGTCGGCGCTTTGCCGCACTTGCGCGACCGTGGCCTTGACCATCACGGTGCGCGGGCCGCCCTTGGGCGGCAACTGCTTGGCCTCGACCCAGCTCAAGCCGCCGTTCGCGTCGCGCACTTTCACCCAGCCTTCGACGACCACCAGCACTTCGAGCGGGTAGCCCTGGTTGACGATGAAAAGTTTTTTCGATTTCGCGGAGGGCGCGTCGTAGAGCACGATGGCGGCTTCGCCGACGGCGCGATAATCCTGCGCCTGCGCGCAGGCCCCCGCGAGCATAAGCGCCACCGCTGCGAGCCCGGCGCGCATGATGTCAATTCACCTGCGCCGGTGCGGCCGGCGCCTGCGCCTCGGCCTCGCGCTGCTGTAATTGCTGCTGGTAGGCCTGGTTGAAATCCATGTGGTGCAGCATCACCGGCGGGAAGCCCGCGTGCGTCACGGCGCTGGCCACCGCTTCGCGCGCATACGGCAGCAGCGTGTTCGGGCACAGGATGCCGAGCACGGCGTCGAGATCCTGCGGCGGCAGATTGCGGATATGAAAAAGGCCGGCCTGCGCGGCTTCGACGAGAAATATCGTCTTGTCCGCGGTCTTGGCGGTGACGGTCACCGTGAGCACCACTTCATACAATGCGCCGGGTTCAACCACGGTCGCGCCGGTGTGCACGTTGACATCCACTTGCGGGCTATCGCTGGTCAAAAAAACCTTCGGCGCGCCAGGCACCTCGAGCGACATGTCCTTCAGATAGATTTTTTCGATGCTGAAAATCGGTTGCGTCAGTTCCTGCTCGCTCATCGCGTTGTTCCTTGAATGGTGTGTTTATTTAGCGAGCAACGGTTCGAGTCCGCCCGCGCGGTCCAGCGCGGACAAGTCGTCATAGCCGCCGACATGCGTGTCGCCGATGTAGATCTGCGGCACGGTGCGGCGCCCGGTCTTCTCCATCATTTCGGTTTTGCGTTGCGGGTCGAGGTCAATGCGAACTTTCTCGATCACTTTCACGCCCTTGGTTGCGAGCAGCCGCTCCGCGGCCACGCAATAAGGTCAAACCGCGGTGCTGTACATCAATACTTTTGGCATTTCTAAATTAGCTCCTGTTTATTTTTCGAGCGGCATGCCGGCTTGCCGCCACCCCGCGATACCGCCGCGCAGCGTCACCGCCTCGGCGTATCCACTCTTGCGCAACTGACCCGTCACCGCCTGCGCCCGCCGCCCGCTCGCGCACGCGACGATCACCGGCTTGCCCTTGAATTTCTCGAGTTCGCGCATGCGATCTTCCAGCTTGGCCTCGGGAATATTGCGCGAGCCGGTGATGTGGCCTTCCGCAAACTCCTTGTCGTCACGCAAATCGATCACCACCGCATCGCTGCGGTTAATCAGCATTACCGCGCCGGTGGGCTCCACCTCGGCACCGCCCCCGCGCATGCCGCGCTTGAACAGCGGGAACAACAACATGCCGCCTGAAATAACAACCATCGCGAACAAAATCAGGTGATACGGATTTTTTTGCAGAAATACAATGAACTGATCCAACAACGGCTCCCGGCGGCAAAAAAGTTGCGCGGCGCGATTTTAACAGACGGCGCTGCCGCAAAATCCGTGACGGTGCAAAAATGGTTTAGAATCCCGGATTGATGAGTATTTTAAAAAACCCTTTAAAAACATGAACATAACGCCAGTTCTGCTGATTATTCTCGACGGCTTCGGTCATCGCGAGGAATGCGACAACAACGCGATTTGCCAGGCGCGCAAACCACACTGGAATTTTTTGTGGGGCACCGCGCCACACACCACGATCGATGCGTCGGACAAATGGGTGGGCTTGCCCAAGGGCCAGATGGGCAATTCCGAGGTCGGCCACATGAACATCGGCGCGGGACGCGTGGTGTATCAGGATTTCACCAAGATTGAAAACGCCATCGAGACCGGCGAGTTTCAAAAAAACCCGGTACTGTTGAAGGCGATTGAAACCGGCGGGAAGAATGCTCTGCACATCCTCGGCTTGCTCTCCACCGGCGGCGTGCACAGCCACGAGTCGCAGATACACGCGCTGGTGGACATGGCCGCCGCGGCCGGCGTCAAAAACATTTACGTGCACGCGTTTCTCGATGGCCGCGACACGCCGCCCAAAAGCGCCGAGCCGTCGCTGGTTGCGCTGCAAAAGAAATTCGACGCCAACAACGCCGGACGCATCGCCACGATTTGCGGACGCTACTACGCGATGGATCGCGACAAGCGCTGGGAGCGCGTCAAGCCCGCGTATGACCTCATCACACAGGGCAAGTCGGACAACTGGGCCGCATCCGCCACCGATGGTTACGTGCTCGCGGATCTGCGCGGCGAGTCGGATGAATTTGTGTTGCCGACCGCGATCGTGCCGCCGGGCAGCAAGCCGGTGCGCATGAACGACGGTGACGCGGTGGTGTTTATGAACTTTCGCGCCGACCGTGCGCGGCAGATGACGGCAGCACTCACCGATGCGAGCTTCGATGGCTTTGCGCGCGAGCATCAACCCAAGCTCGGGTATTTTTGTACGCTGACGGCGTACGGCGATGATTTCGCGGCGATACCAGCTGCCTTCGCGCCGCAAACCATCAACAACGGCTTTGGCGAATACCTCGCGGCGCAGGGTCTCAAACAACTGCGCATCGCCGAGACCGAAAAATACGCCCACGTCACCTACTTCTTCAACGGCGGCGTCGAAACCCCGTACGCCGGCGAAGAGCGCATCATGGTGCCCTCGCCGAAAGTCGCCACCTACGACTTGCAACCCGAAATGAGCGCGCGCGAAGTCACCGCCAAGCTGGTGGATGCCATCAACAGCCGCAAATACAACGCCATCGTCTGCAACTTCGCCAACGGCGACATGGTGGGCCACACCGGCAATCTCGAAGCCGCGACGCGCGCGATCGAAGTGCTCGACGAATGCATAGGCAAGGTAGTGACGGCGATGCGCGACATCGGCGGCGAGGCGCTGATCACCGCTGACCACGGCAACGCCGAAACCATGCTCGACACCGAATCAAAGCAGGCGCACACCGCGCACACCACGAACCTGGTGCCGCTGGTTTACGTCGGGCGCAAGGCAACCATGGCGCAAGGCGGCGCGCTGCGGGACGTGGCGCCCACGCTGCTCAAGATGATGGGCGTGCCGCAGCCCAGGGAAATGACCGGCAAGCCGTTGATCGAATTTGTTTGAGGGCGACATCAATATCCATCACCGCGGAGGCGCAGAGGCGCGGAGAACACCACGCAGAGAAGTTCTTTGCGTTTCCTCCGCGCCTCTGCGCCTCTGCGGCTGGCTGCTTTGTTTGTTCGCATCGGCCGCGACAGCCGCCCCCAGCGCCACCGACGCCAAGCGCGAGCTAGAACAATTGCGCGGCCGCATCGAGGCCATGCAAAAGCAGCTTGCCGGCGCGGAGGAGTCGCGCAACGAGGCCGCCGATGCGCTGCGCGAATCGGAGCGCGCGATATCGGAAGCCAATCGCGAACTGGCGGAACTCTCCGGCCAATCGCGCGCGGTGTCGCAACGCATCGCCGAGTTGCGCGTCGAATCGGACAAACACTCGGTGTCGTTGCGCGCGCAGCAGGAGCGCCTCGCACGCATGTTGTTCGACCAATATGTTGGCGGCGAGGCCGGGCCGTTAAAGCTCATCCTCAACGGCGAGAACCCCAACGACGCCGCGCGCCAGTTGCACTACCTCACCCACGTGTCGCGCGCGCGCGCGGATTCAATCCGCGATTTGCGCGCCGGGTTGACGCGGCTTAACGAGCTGGCGGAGGAGGCAAAAACCAAGGCGGCTGAACTCGCCGCCATCTTCACCGGGCAAACCGCGCAACGCCAGCGGCTGGAACGTGAAAAGGCGAGCCATGCCGAGGTGTTGGCGCGGCTCGCGCGCGACATCCAGAAGCAGCAGCAGGATATCGGCGCGATGAAACGCAACGAGTCGCGGCTGACGAATCTGATCGCCGAGCTCGCACGTATCATTGCACGCACCCCGCCGCGCGCGCCGGTTGTACGCCGGCCTGCGCCGCCGCGCGAGGCTGCCGGCAAGGCGGAACGCAACGAAAGCGTGCCGCAGCCGCAGGCGTTTGCGGGTGTTTTTTCGCGGTTGCGCGGGCAGTTGGCGCTGCCGGTGCGCGGGGAACTTAGCGCGCGCTTCGGCAGTCAACGTAGCGATGGCGGTTTGACCTGGAAAGGCCTGTTCATGACCGCCGCGCCGGGCGAGCCGGTGAAGGCGGTGGCGGCGGGGCGGGTGGTTTATGCGGATTGGCTGCGCGGTTTCGGCAATCTGCTGATCGTGGATCACGGAGAGGGCTACATGAGCCTTTACGGCTATAACGAGACCCTCTACAAGCGGGTGGGCGAGGACATCACGGCGGGAGACACCGTTGCCGCCGTCGGCAAAAGCGGCGGCAGCGGGGAATCAGGTTTATACTTCGAGTTACGTCACCGGGGGCAGCCGTTCGACCCTTTGGGTTGGATTAAAAGCCGGTAGCAGTTTTCTTAATGGAGC